>JAWLCG010000001.1:0-60779 GCA_041687295.1 Phycisphaerae bacterium
GTGGCCGAACTCGCCGAGGTAGGTCACGTCCTCGCCGTCCACGCTCATCAGCAGCAGGCACTTGATGCTCGGGTAGTCGCGGTCCTTCGTCATCGTGCGGTACACCTCGGTGCCGAAGACGATGAACAGCTGCCTCCCGTCAGGCGAGAACTTGGCGTTCTGGAAGTTGCACCGGGCCGGCTCGAAGCGCTCGCGCTGCGGATGAATGGCATGGGCCCGGTCGACCGTGAGGCGTGTGCGGACCTCGCCGCTGCGGCTGTTCCAGAGGCGCAGCGTCTGCACGCGGCTCAGGTCGCTCGTCGCGCCGTGGCCGCCCCCGCCGCCGATCATCGCGCCGATGCCGCTACCCTCGCAGTAGCTGCGCAGGGTGCGCGGCAGCTCCTGCCGCTGGCCGCTGGACAGGTCGAGCACGACCGTCTCGCCGGTCGATTGCTGCCGGGGCGAGAAGGCAATGCGGTCCCGGCCGACCCACTGGGCCTGGGCCCCGACGTGGCCGATGGACTCCTCGCCGCGCGCGACCTCCCGGGCGTCGCTGCCGTCGGCGCGGGCGACGATCACCTTGCCCGGCCCGGGAATCGCCGCGCCGTCGAACTCGTAGTAGAGGATCCGCTCGCCGCCGGGCTCCTCGACTGGCACGTCGTAGTAGTAGTGCACCGCCGGGGCCGGGCCGCGGGACAACTGTCTGACGGGGTACTCGCTCTGCATGGTGTGTGCCTCACTCCTTCACGCGCACAGCGTGGACCTTCAGGTTGGCGTATTCGCCGATCATCGGCGTCATCTGCCGAAAGCCGATCCGGCCGCCGCCCAGGACCGGGCCGGTGCTCTGGCCGTCGTCCACCCAGTGGAACAGCTCCAGGGCCGGGTGCTCGCCCTGGCCGATGCTGAACCGCACGTGCGGGCCGGCCTTGATCAGCTCGATGCGGTACGGCCCCTGGGCGTCGGGGACGCTGGGGATCGGGTCGGCGCCCTGGGCCACGAGGTGAAAGCCGTAGCTCTTGCGCAGGTTGCAGGTGGTGAACGCCCGCTCGCTGGGATGCTTGCGGCGGAAGTAGCTCACGTGCAGGGCGTCGATGTCGCCGTGGTGGTACTGGTCGTAGGGCCCGTGGCGCTGGGCCAGTGACGAGTCGAAGAGGTCCTCGCCGTTGCGTCCCCGGGCTGCGAAGAACAGGATGCACAGGCCCGGCTCGCGGATCGGGTAGAAGTCCCAGCTGATCGCGATGTTGTCCGCCAAGTCCTGCGGGCACCAGTAGACGATGTTGGCCTTCTGGCCCTCCTGCGGGTTGCGCGTACCCTCCAGGCGCATCCGGCCCAGCGGAAAGCTCACCGCCCCCTCGCCCTCCATGCGGAAACCATCCACGTCCGCCGGCGAGGCCAGCGGGTTCTCGTAGATTCGTTCACCCACCTCGAACGTCGTCATGCTCTGCGTCCTCCTCTTGGGCATCTCCCCACGAGCCCTACAATAGCCCAGCCTGCGGCGGCTGTCCATGCGGAGACTGGCCCGGACGGGCCGTCGGTCGCGTGGCCGCAGCGGGCACCCAGGCGCAACGGCACCCCAAGCAGCCGCAGGTTCACCGGGTCGGCGTAGGTGTTCATGGTGAGGGCGAGCGAACTGTGCCGCATGGCGGCCGGCGTCGGCGCGTCTCGCTGCAGGCCGATGAGCGTCAGGCGTTCCAGTTGGCCCTGCACTTCGGGGAGGTCCGCCTGGCCGGCGACTACGCCGAGCGGCGGATGATGCGGCGTGACGGCCAACCGATGACCGAGCAGGAGGCCCTGGAACGCCGGCCGAGCGGCCGGGCCGTGTATGCCGACATCGACGCCGTCCTGGCCGAACTCGACCGCGAAGCGATGGCCAGCGCCATCCTCGGCTCGGTCCTGCTGGACCCGTCGACGGACCTCGAACGGGCCCGGGAGCTGCTGGCCCATGCCCACCGGCTGGAAGACGGCGAGACCCTCTCCTGGCCATGCCCCGACCTCAATGTAGTGGACATCCGCTTGGGTGAGCTGTGGGAGCTGATCGGCGGCCACGACCTGAGCCCGGTGCGCCCGGCCGGCCGGTGCTCGGCCAGGGCCCGCAGCGTCAGACCGTACTCCACCCGGTGCCGCGCCAGGCGGTTCCACTCGTACTCGGGCGATGCGTCGTAGGCCTGCTCGACTCGATCCATGGACATGTTCATCTCCGCCCCGGGCTGTGCAGATGAGGTCAGGCCGCGCCTGGTTCACCTGTGAAGTGGACCCGGGTCAGAGGATAGTGACGCGCCCGGGGGCGTGCAAACGATGGCATGGGGATCCGAGGCGTGTTCCGCAAGCGCAGTTGTACGACGCCAGCGGCAAGCGGCTCTCAAGGCTGCCCGTGTCCGTCCATCGGGCCGGCCTGGTGCCCCCGCCGACGCAGGAGCAACCCTTGGCCCCGGACCCCTGGACGGGTCCGCTGCTGTGGGCCTTCTGGGAGGTCTTCGGCCCGGCGGCCCAGCGGGAGGTCACGCAGATCCACACCGAGGCCATCGACCCGCGCACGGGCCGCACGTGCATGCCCGCCGGCTCGGGACGCCCGGCGGTCGTGCGCGGCAAGCAGGTGGAGCGTTTCCTGTGCGCGGTGCCCGAAGGGGCCGAGTCGCTCCGCCTGGAGAGCGAACTGATGGGCCCGGCCGATCGCTCGCCCGGGCGGGGCCAGCGATGGGACCTCGGCTTCGACATGGGCCTGGACGTCTGGATCACCACGGACTGGCCCGAGCTGGGGGCCGTCTGCGCGACGCCGCCGGTGGCTGAGGGGCCGAACCGCTGCCACCTCGACGTGGTCGTCTCGTCGGACCTGTGGGAGGTCGGCGTCTGGATCGAGGGCCTGGACCGCGACCGCCGTGAGGTCCGCGCCACGCCTACCTGCGGGGCCCGGGCCGGCTCCGCCGGCGGCCACCTGCGGGTGCAGAACCGGTCGACCGGCGGTTGTAGCGATCCCGGATGGCATGTGGTATAGAGTGGCCTGCTTGGCCTCTCACATGATAGGAGTGCGCCGTGAGTAAGCGAAAGAAGCGGATCGGTCTGGTCGTGCTGGTGCTGGTCGCGGCGATGCTGGTCTACATGTACGCGCCGATGGGACCGGTGGCGATCGAGGTCTCGCCCGAGACGACCGTCATCGCCGGGCCGCTGAACCCCGACGGCACCGTCAACTACGTGGCGGCGATGGACGCCGACTACGCCGCGGACGTCACGGCCGAGAACAACGCCGCCCCCGACCTGCTCCAAGCGATGGGGCCGGACACGTTGCCACCCAAGGTCCGGGATGCTGTGCTGGCGGGCCTGGGCCTATCCGCCGAGGAGGTCGGCGAAGGGCTCTACCAGCCCTGGGAGCCGGCGCAACCGGCGGAGGTGGAATGGACGGGCCCCGGGCCCAAGCCGCCCTTCCCGATCTACTCAGGTAACCCGGTCGGGGACGAACCGACCTTCATCGACCGCGACGGCGACCCCCGGCCCCTGCGACTGGCTGACCTGTCCGACCTCACCTGGATGCTCCGCCAGGGCCAGGTCCACCCCGACCTGGAGGCCTGGTTGGAGGCCAACGAGGCTGCCCTTGACCGGGTAAGCCAGACCGTGGCCCACAAGCCACGCCTGTACTTGCCGCTCGTATCGCCGTCCATTCCCCCAATGCTCCTGGAAGTAGACCTGTCCCAGTTGGCCCCATTCCGCGAGATCGGCCGGGCTCTACTCGTGCGGGCCCACTGGAGGGCCCGACAGGGAAATTGGGGTGCGGCCTGGGCGGACGTGCTGGCGGTCCACCGCCTGTCCCGATTGATCGGACAGGGGCCTACGCTGATGCACCAGCTCGTCGCCTTCGCCACTGAAGCGATGGCCGCGGATGCCGGCGTCTACTTGGCCACGCACGGCCCGTTCGACGTCCAGGCCGCGCGGCGGCACCTGGCCCAACTCCAGGCCCTCCCGTCGCTGGGTCGATTGGCCTACGCGATTGACCGGGGTGAGCGGTTTGGAGCCTTGGATAGCATCGCGTGGCTCTCACGGGGGCACAGCCTCGGCACAACGGGGACGGCCCCGGTGAACGCTGGATATGCCTACGACTGGAATGTGGTGCTGCGGCGCACCAACGAGTGGTATGACCTGCTGGCAAAGCCCTTCACCGCGCCCAACCGCAAGAGTCGTGATGTGGCCATGGCGGAGGTCGATGCCCGCCTCGACGCCTTCAGCAAGCGGATGGCCAGCACGGGCTATCGGGTACGGTTCACCGCTCTGGGCCTCAGCGGCCGGTTGGGGCGCGAGAGCCTGAGCCGCTGGATGGGCGACTTCCTCATGGCCATCCTGATGCCCTCGACCACGCAGTCTCTCAAGCAGCGAGACCGTGCCGAAGCGGCCCGCTCTGTCGAAATGGCCGCCCTGGCCCTGGCCGCCTATCGTGCCGAGGCCGGCCAGTGGCCCGCATCGCTGGCCGAACTGTCGCCCGACCTGCTGCCGACCGTACCCGTAGACGCCTTCACCGGTAAGCCGCTGATCTACCACCGCCACGACGAGGGCTACCTCGTGTACAGCGTGGGCATCAACGGCACCGATGACGGCGGCGTGGAGGATTCCGACGCCGGTCAGGACGACATCGCCGCCCGCGTGCCGCCGGCCCCTCCCCGCTTGGCCACTGAGGAAGGCTCCTGATCCCTACGAGCCTGAGGGCAGAATACGCACAGGCGGTATAGCGAACCTCGGGGCGGCCGTCTCCATGCGGGCCCGGCGAACCTGCATCGTGGCCAGTTGGGCACCCTCATCATACTCCCGCCGGCGCTGCGCCAGTGCGATCAGGGCCGTGCGGTGGGCGTTGCGTTCGATCAGCCTATCGATCGACGCATCGACACGCAGACCGCTTGATCTTCAGGAAGCACGGCGAGGCCGGCTCATCGCGGTAGCTGCGGATGCGGAGCTTGACGCGGTTGGCCTGGCGCTGCATGCGAAGGGCCTCGCGACGCGGAGGCCGATCGGCTATAGTGTCCGCCAGCCCGGCTACGGCCGGCCCGCCGTTGTCCGCCCAACAGGCCCAAGGAGACCGCCATGTTTCGACCCGTACTGGGGCTCTCGCTCCACAAGCTCGATTCGGCCCCGAACGATGAGGTGATCGCCGCCGTGGGACGCTCCCGCGTGCAGACCATCGAGATCGCCCCAAGCCTCTTCGCCGGCGACGCCGGCCCTGCCCGCAAGGCCGCCTACCAGGCCATGGTCGCCCGGTCCGACTGCCGCACGGCCTCGGTGCATGCCCCGCACGGCTGGACGTACGACCTGTCGGCCCCGGACGAGGGGGTCTGGGCCGGGGCGATGGGGCACGCCCTGGCGGCCATCGACCTGGCCGTGGAGCTCGACGCCCCGATCGTCGTCTTCCACGCCAGCCGCGAGCCCATCGGCCCCGAGGAACGGCCCGACCGCCGCGCCATCGCCCGCCGGGCCCTGGCCGCCATTGCCGACCGCTGCCGCCAGACCGGTCGCCGGGCCGCTATCGAGTTGCTGCCCCGCACCTGCCTGGGCAACACGCACGAAGAGCTCTTTGCCCTGGTCGACGGCCTGGACCCCGCCACCGTGGGCTTCTGCCTGGACACCAACCACCTGATGGACCGGCCCGACACGCTGGCGGCCGTGGTCCGGGCGATGGGCCCACGCCTGACCACGCTGCACATCTCCGACTACGACGGCGTCGACGAGAAGCACTGGCGGCCGGGCCAGGGCGTGATCGACTGGCGGGCCTTCATTGAGGCCCTGGCCGCCATCGAATACGCCGGACCGTTCAACTTTGAGTGCACCATCGAGGGGGACTCCGCCGAGGAGCGCCTGCGAACGCTGGCGGCCACCTTCGACTGGTTGATGGGCCTGCGGCCACAGCAATGACAGATTACGCAGCGGAGACCACTCGCTCTTGCGCCCCAGGGCTCGTTCATGTGAGCCCTTTCCTGGTGGCCACCAATGCCAAGCAGGCGTACACACTTGTACACATTTCTGCCACCACAGACTGACCAACCAGGCCTACGTCCAGCCCAACGACAGGGTCATCCACCTGGGCGTGTACGGCAGCCCAGAGAGCCGGGCCGAGGCCATTTGAAGACCCAGCCTGGTAACGCATCAGCGATAGTGGGTATTGCCCGCGGGGTGCCCAGCACCAGATCCTCCGAGTTCATCGACGTCGACCAACCCTCATAGCACCTGGCCGCCTGGCCCAACCTTGCCTTCGGCTGTGCTGCCTTTCATTCCGGTGCCGAGAGCCCCTGCGGCGGACCGGCGGGCGACGGCACCTCGGAGTCCAGGAGCATCTTGTACGTGCCTTCGCCGGTCGCCGCCTGCTGCTTGCCGCCGGACTCGATGTCGGCGATCAGCACCTTCATCATCGCGATCTCGCGGCGCTGGGTCTTGATGATCTCGTCGGCCAGCTCGCGGACCCGCGGGTCGCGGATCTCGGCGCGCTCGCTGGTCAGGATGGCGATGGAGTGGTGCGGGATCATCGCCTTCATGTAGGAGACGTCCTGCACGGTCTCCTGGCTGCGGACCAGCCACAGGGCCAGCGCGAACAGGATGACGCTGCCGAGGATAATGGCGATGTTGACGCGCCAGTTGCTCAGCATGTGCGTCATCCACGCCAGCATGATCACGGCCATCGTCGCGCCCATCAGCAGGGCCATGTAGGTCCGCGTCTCGCTGTAGAGGACGTGGCCCCACTGGAAGGTGTTCAGGTACATCAGAGCGAACATACAGACGGTCGAGGTCGCGACCATTCCGGCAAATCGCAGGTACATCTTCATTGGTTATCCCCCTTTGCGTTCCACGGTGCGGCGTCCCACGTAGTGCCCCATGCTCACGCTCATTATACCCCACCGCCATCCATCATGAGCCAGCTGGGGCGTCCGCCATGGCACCGGTACACATCCGTCGGCGCGCCCCTGCAATGGACGCATGGGCTGCCCGTCGCGAGGCGGCAGGGGGATCTCCACGTACTACAGGGGGAAAGGATCAGGAGCATGGGCACGCGCAGAATGGTGGTGGCGTTGTCGGTGCTGGTCACGCTGGCGGCGGCGGGGCTGACTGTCCAGGCCCAGAGGGGTCAGCAGCCCGGCGGTCAGCCGCCGATGGGCCGGCAGGCTCCCGGTCAACCGCAGACGGACAGGCCGATGGACCCGCAGCAGATAATGATGCGATGCCCGATGATGCAGGGCATGGGCCAGCCCCACCGGCCGATGCCTCCTGACCGTTACGCAGGCTCAACGTTCAAAGCGGTCTCCAGCAGTTCGATCAGCCACTCAGCCTCGACCTCTCCCACGGCTGCATAGGTGTAGCCGTTCGCTTCCACCGCGGCGACGTGGGAGCGGGCGAAGGTGCCCGTGCGGTAGGTCCGCCCGCCCCGGTTGACCGTACCGCTCATCTCCAGCGAGTCCACCGAGTCGGGCAGCACGATCACGGAGATCACGCCGCGGTCGCTCTCCACGACGTAGCTGCCTACAGGGCGATCGCGGAAGTACGCCACGCAGCAGCCCCGCAGGGCCATCCCCACACCCAACTGCGGCATCGCCGGTTCCAGGCCCAGTTCGCGCTTGAAGTAGCTGGCCACGTCCTCCGGCGACGAACCCGCATGCAGCTCCATGTGGGGCAGAAGGTTCGCCTGGTGAATCTGCACCAGCTCGGCGTGCGCCCCATGGGCGGTCGTCGGCTGCAGCCACGGCCCCGCCACCGGCACCGCCACCAGCAGAACCACGCCCAGCACCAGCATGGCCGCCACGCGCACCACCGACCCGCGAGCGATCCGGTGCCACCACCGAGGCTGGTGCCTTCTCAGGCCAGCGCGAACCTGCTCAGCCAGGAGGTCGTCGGGCTGCAACGCACCAAACGCCCGCCGCAGGCGTGAGCGCATCGCCTCTGCCTCGGCAAGCCGGCCCTGGCACAGGGGACACGACTGCAGGTGCTCTGGCGCCATCTCCGGCATCTGCAGGACCTGCTCGATCTGTTCATTGCTCAGATGAGTCATCTCAGGCGTCCCACAAAGCCCATGTCCTGGGCGTACGCGGTCAACCTCTCCCGCAACAGGGCCCGCGCCCGACTGACGCGGCTCTTGACGGTGCCTACGGCTATGTCAAGCACCTCGGCCACCTCGTCCTGGCTGAGCCCTTCCACATCGCTCAAATACAGGGCCATCCGCTGCGACTCGGGCAACTCACCCAGGGCGGCGATGACCTCGGCATCGGAGAACTGCTCCATCGCCTGCTGAAAGTCGCGCGCCTCGACCGGCTCGGCCACGAGGTCCCGGGCCGCCAGCAGCGCCTCCTCGATAGGCACCACCGGGCCGGCCACCTTGCGGTGCCGCAACTGGTCGATCCAGGTGTTCCGCAGGATCCGCATCATCCAGGCCTTCTCGTTGGTCCCCGGCCGAAACCGCCGAAAGCTGCCCAGGGCCTTGACGTACGCGGTCTGCACCAAGTCCCGAGCGTCATGCTCGGATCCGGTCAGGGCCCGGGCCGCCCGGTACAACGAATCCAGCAGGGGCAGCATCAGGTTTTCGAAACTCTCTCTCTCACCCATGGGCATGCGGTCTCTTCTGTCAAACCAAACGGACCATCATTGCTGAACGTTCCGGCAATCGCTATCGTCCGACGGGGCCGCCAGTTCGGACGCCCCTGCCCCTAGCACGCGAGCGCTCCGGGGAGAGTTCGCCGCGATTCGGGAACCAATCGCCCAGCGGCTGCGTTTGAGAGGGCAGACGTGGGACGCCCCGGCCCCCGGCCGAGTCGTCCAAGATGAAGCTAACCCCGATGATGGGAGGATTCCCGTGTCCAAGTCACTACTGTTCGGAATCGTCGCGAGTGTCGCCGTAGTGGCCCTGCTGGGCGGTCTGGCCTGGGCGGCCGACGCGCACAAGGGCCACGCCATGCCCAAGGCCGACCCCGCCGCCCAGGCCACGCCGATGGCCGGCCAGTGCGGCATGAAGCCCGCCGGCGCCGGCCAGGCCGCCTGCCACTCCGAGCCATGCCCCTCGCCGGCCGAGAGCCTCACCGCCCTCGACGCGCACCTCGCCGCTGTCGGCCAGGCCCTCCAGGCGGGGCAACCGCAGGCCGCTACCGCCCGGCTCGCCCAGGCCCAGGCCGCCCTCGCCCAGCTGCGCCAGATCATGCAGCACTGCCCCATGATGCAACAGGCCCAGGGCCCCGTTAACGCCACCTGCCCCATCATGGGCAGCCCCATCGATCCCCAGGCCGTCACGCCCGCGCTGAGCCGTACCTTCCAGGGCCGAACCGTCGCCTTCTGCTGCGGCGGCTGCCCCGCCCAGTGGGACCGCCTCAGCGACGCCCAGAAGCTCCAGAAGCTCAAGGCGGCCTCGCCGGCCCCCAAGGCTAACCCACACGCCCTGCACGGCCAGCACTGACCAAGCCTCCACGATGCGGCGGCGGTTTCCACTCCGGTGGGGCCGCCGCTTCCTTTTTGCGCCCCCGCCGGCTTGGAGGAAGGGGCATGAGTGATTGGCTCGGGCGCGCCGACGCCGCCACTGTCCAGAGGGGGACGGCTATGAACGTCACTCAAAGGCTCCAGGTAGTCGCGCTCGCCCAGGCCCCGCCGCCCGGCCGGGGCCGTCGTCGTCGACTCGTGCATGCTCTCTCCCCTCGTGGCTGAAGTCTCGCTCAACAGCCGGCCAGCGCCTCCTCCAGGTCGGCCAGGCACTGCTCCAGGGCCGTCCGCGTGGGGTTGCCGCTGCGGGAGTATTCGTAGGGGCGGGGCCGGCCCACGTCGTCGAAGACGAAGTTGGCGACCTGGTAGACCGGCGGCACGACGGCCCCGGTGGCCGCGTCGGGCGGCTGGCCGGCACGGATGGCGCGGGTGGCGAATCGCATGCGGGGCAACTCCTAGATCTGGTAGTCCGCGACGTAGTGACGTTCCTGGAGCAGGCCGTGGAGCACCTGGAGGGCCTGCAGGTCGACGGTCTCGATGGCCAGGTCGGGCCCCCGACGGGTCAGCTGCGACGGGCCCACCGTGACCACCAGCAGGTCGCTGGGCTGGTTGAGCACTTCGAGCACCTCCAGCTCGAAGTCATCCAGGTCAGCGATGGAGGTGATGACGATCATGCCCGCGTCGGTGAACAGGTGGGCCGTCTCGCCCAGCCGGCGCAGGAACTCCTCGCGTCCGCCCAGGACCTTGAGCTCGCTGTCGAGCCCGAGCAGCTGGTTGCTCAGGCCCAGGAAGTAAGCCAGCCGCCCGCAGTTGTGCAGGTACTGCTCAATGGCGCGGGCGAGGGTTTCACTCTGGCGGTCCTGGGGCCCGGTGATGACAATCAGGGCGGGCCGCTGACCATGGCGGCGGGCCCGCTGGGTGGGCGTCAACGTCGATCGAACCCACGCCTGCTCGCGCTGGCGGACGTGCTCGGCCAGCAGCGACGCCTGTGACGCCTGGGCCTCGAGGATCACCCCGCCGCCGGCGATCTCGTAGTCGTCGATGATCA
This sequence comes from Phycisphaerae bacterium, assembly GCA_041687295.1. Lineage (GTDB taxonomy): Bacteria > Planctomycetota > Phycisphaerae > SM23-33 > FEN-1343 > JAWLCG01. The sequence continues at coordinate 10,448 of JAWLCG010000001.1, forward strand.
CGAACCGTCCCGTCTGCGGGAATTCGGCGGCCCCGTCGCAGGCGATGGGCTTGAGCGTCTCCAGCGTCACCTGCGCGACGTCGTGCCGCTCGACCTGCTGGCGGTTGGTGGCAGTCGTCAGGTCCGAGGCGTCGATGACCATGTGCACGGCCGTCAGGTACGCCGCCGACCGTGAGGCGTGCAGCTTGAGCTTGTAGCGCTTGCCCATGACCATCGCGTTGGGGCTCAGCCAGAACAAGTTCGCCCGCAGGCTCGTGGAGGCCTGGGGCGGCGGCTCGTCCGCGCGGACCATCAGCTCGCCGGGCTTGACGTAGACCTGCGTCTCAAGCGTCAGGGCAGTGCTCTGGCCGGCGCGGGCGACCGGGCCGGTGCTGTCCGGGAAGCCCTCGATGCGTTTAACGCGGCTGCGCTTGCCGCTGGGCAGGAACAGGACTTCGTCGCCCTGGCAGACCTGGCCGGTGACGATTCGGCCGGCGATGATTCGGCGATCGTCGCCCTGCTCGGTGAACTTGTAGACGTCCTGCACCGGCAGGCGCAGGGGCTTGTCCAGTGGCGTGGGCTCCTTCTCAAGCAGGTCGAGCTGGCTCAGCACGGTGGGCCCGTCGTACCAGCGCATGCGAGTCGAGGGTTGGGCGACGTTGTCGCCCTCACGGGCGCTGATGGGGATGAACGCCAGCGGCTCGAGGCCGATGCGGGCGAGGAAGTCGGCGTACTCGGTGCGGACGGCGTCGAAGGCATCCTGGCGGTAGTCGGCGAGGTCCATCTTGTTGACGCAGACGGCGACCTGGCGGACACCGAGCATGCTCATGAGGTAGCCGTGGCGGCGGGAGTTTTCCTGGACGCCCTCGGCGACGTCGATGACGAGCAGGCCGGCCTCGGCGCGGGCGGCGCCGCTGATCATGTTGCGCAGGAACTCGATGTGCCCGGGGGCGTCGATGATGATGTACTCGCGCCGGGCGGTGCGGAAGAAGCACCGGGCCGAGTCGATGGTGATGCCCTGGGCCTGCTCGTCCTTCAGGGCGTCGAGCAGGAAGGCGTACTCGAAGGGCTTGGCGGTGCGGCGGCAGTTCTCGCGGACCTGCTCGAGCTTGCCCTCGGGCAGGCTGTGCGTATCGGCCAGCAGTCGGCCCACCAGGGTGCTCTTGCCGTGGTCGACGTGGCCGATGACGACGATGTCCATCTGCTCGCGTGAGGGCGTCGGCCGAGGCGCGGCCGGGGTCTGCAGGGTCTGGTTATGCGTGGCAGGCATGTGCGTGGTCTCCGGGGTGGGGACAGGGTGACTCCTGGGGGACGCGTCGGGCCGGGCCGGCTACATGTAGCCCTCGCGGCGGAGGGTCTCCAGGCCGTGGCCGTCCTCCTTGTCCTGGGCCCGGCCGCTACGCTCCGCGACGTGCGAGAATTTGCCCGAGCGCAGCTCCTCGACGATCTCGGCCACACTGCTGGCGGTCGACTCGACCATCCCGGTGCACGGGGCGCAGCCCAGTGAGCGGTAGCGCCGCCCGTCGCCGCGGTCGAAGTACAGGTCGATGATCGGGATGCTCTCCCGCTCGATGTACTCCCAGATGTTCAGCTCCGTCCAGTCCAGCAACGGGTGGACGCGGACATGCGTGCCGGGGGCGAAGTCGGTCTTGAACTGGTTCCACAGCTCCGGCGGCTGGTTGGCGACGTCCCAGTCGCTGTGGCGGTCGCGCGGCGAGAAGTAGCGTTCCTTGGATCGGCTGCCCTCCTCGTCGGCGCGGACGCCCACGATCACGCCGGTGAACGGCTCGCCCGCAGTCGTCTCAAACTGCCCCGTCTCGTGGTTGAGCACCCGCCGGGGCCACTCGCCCGAGAGCGTGTGCTTGAGGGCCTCGCTCTTGAGCGCCGAGCAGCACGCCACGCGCGTCAGCCTGCCGTGGGGGAAGGTCGCTTCGGCCGCAAGGGCCTGCTCATTCTGCCCGACGATGAGGTTGAGCTTCCACTCCATCGCCAGCCGGTCGCGGTAGGCGATCATCTCGGGGATTTTGTAGCTCGTGTCGATGTGCATCAGCGGGAAGGGCACGTGGCCCAGGAACGCCTTCCGCGCCAGCCACAGCAGCACGGTGCTGTCCTTGCCGATCGACCAGAGCATCACGAGCTGCTTGAACTCGCGATAGGCCTCCCGCAGGATATAGACGCTCTGGGCCTCGAGGCGGTCGAGCTGGTTCATGGCGCACTCCCATGGATCTGTGAACCGGTGGCAGCCAAATGCAGACCACACTCGCGATGCTCGGGCTGCTCCCACCACCAGCGGCCCGCGCGGATGTCCTGGCCGGGCTCGACGGCCCGCGTGCACGGTTCGCAGCCGATCGAGGGATAGCCACGGTCGTGCAGGACGTTATAGGGCACGCGGTGCTGCCGGATGTACTGCCACACGTCGTCCTTGCTCCACCCGGCCAGCGGGTTGAGCTTCACCAGCTGATGGGCCTCATCCCAGTGAACGATGGGCAGGTCCTGACGGGTGATCGATTGCTCGCGGCGCAGACCCGTCACCCAGGCCTCCAGGCCCGCCAGACGGCGGCGCAGCGGCAGCACCTTGCGGACGTGGCAGCAGAGCTTGCGGTCCTCAACGCTGCGGCGGAAGAAGTTGCTCCCTCGCTCGGCCAGCACCGCACCCAGCTCGGCCGAGTCGGGCGTTAACACCTCAATCACCAGGCCGTAGCGTTCCCGCGTCGCGTCGAGCAGCTCGTGCGTCTGGGCCGGCAGCCGGCCCGTGTCGATCGTGAAGATCGCGATCGGTAGCGAAGCCTGGGCGATCACGTCGGTAAGCACCTGGTCCTCGGCCCCGAGGCTCGAGGCCAGCGCCACCCGGCCGCCGAACCGCCGAGCGATCCGCTCGAGCAGGGCTTCGAGCGTGAGGCCCTCGAGCCCGGACTGGAGTTCTGCAGTATCTATCGTCTGCATCGTGCACCTCACATCCAAAAGGTCTGAACCGTTTCCCGATCGCTCCTGCGGCCCAACGTACCCGCAGACCCGATGAACGACACTCCAGCTGATGTCCGCATACAGGGCCGCCCGCCGGGCTGCCCCGCTGGAGATGCCCACGAACACCCGAGACGCCCGTGATCGTCCCGCCGGTGCCCACGTCGATGCGGCCCTTCACCGACGCCAGGGGGCGCGACTCTCGAGCTTGGCCAGCACCGTGACGTTTGGATCCGCCAGCCGACGGACACGAACCAGCGGTGTCCGTCCTGCCGGGGCGGTGACGTCGGGATACGTGCTATGCATGGGGGTTTCCTTCTGTCGGGATCCAGGGACAGCGCTTCACCAGGCCCCACTGCCTCAATGCGAATAGTGTACACTTTTGCCGCAGTAAGTCAATCGGAATGGTGAAGAATCGGATACACTCGCACCCAAAGGCATAACGTCCTGACAGAACGAGAGCTGAGAGTTTCCTATTGAGGCGAATTTCACCAGACCCTTGCAAAAGCCATCCAAAAACGCGATAATTCCGACTATACCGATGAACTTTCGAGGGCAGCTCATGGGCATCAGCCAGAAGTGTCAGTACGCCGTCCGGGCCTTGCTGGAGTTGGCCAAGCGGCCCGACCAGACGCCGGTCCCCACCGCCGAAATCGCCAACCGCCAGGCGATCCCCCAGCGGTTCCTCGAGGTGATCCTCAACGAGCTCAAGGCCGTCGGCCTCGTTGAGGCCCGCCGCGGCCCCCGGGGGGGCTTCCTGCTGGCCTGCGACCCTGAGGAACTCACCGTGGGCCGGGTCATCCGCCTGATCGAGGGCTCGCTCGACCCGGTCCGCTGCACCCGCGGCCCCGACCAGCGGGACTGCGCCCTGAGCGACCGCTGCTCACTGCTGGAACTGTGGCAGAAGGCCAAGGCCGCCGTCGAGGCCGTCTACGACGGCGCCACCTTCGCCGACCTCGCCCGCCGGGAGAACGAGTTGGAGCGCCAACCCGTCACCGACTACTCCATCTGACCCGGGTGGCCCATATAATGAACCGTGCCGCATCCACCTTGCTGTTCAAGCCCCGTCCATGGTGCCCACAATGCTGCCGGTCTGCCCGCTTTCACAAGCCAAACGCCTCCCGGTGACGGCTGTCGCCAGAAGGCGTGTTTGTTGCGCAGTCCCACAGTGTTACAATCCCTCGAACCGACAGCGGCAAGGTCTGCAAACGCCACGGTTTTGTCGACGAGTGCCAGCCGCCGCCTCCCATGGCCCGCAATCCGTGCGAGGATTCGTACAGGCGCCCGATTCCGCGTGCAAGCTTTGGTGCAAGGGTCTGTCGTTTGTCCGGCGTCGTCGCTTCACGGGTATAGCTTCTGGATATGAACAGGATACGATGACAAACAAGACGTCTGACTCACTGGAAGGTTTTGCCGCGCTGCGGTTGGACCCCAAGTTGCTGGCCGTGCTCGCCGACCTGGGCTATGAAGAGCCTACTCCGATCCAGCAGGCGGCCATTGGGCCCATGCTCGACGGCAGCGACCTGATCGGTCAGGCCGCCACCGGCACGGGCAAGACCGCCGCCTTCGCACTGCCCATGATCCAACGTCTCGCCGCAGCAGGAAAGGGACGGCCCCACCCCTCCGCCCTGATCATGGTCCCCACACGCGAGTTGGCCATGCAGGTCGCTGAAGCTGTGTACAAATATGGGCAGCGACTCAAGATCACTGTCGCCGCCATTTACGGCGGGCACTCCTTCAGCCAGCAGTTGAGAATGCTCGCACGCGGCGTTGATGTCGTCGTCGCCACGCCCGGCAGGGCCCTGGACCACATCCGCCGCGAGACGCTCGACCTCAGCGGGATTTCCATGCTCGTCCTTGACGAGGCCGACGAAATGCTCGACATGGGGTTTGCTGAGGACCTGGAATCGATCCTCGCACAGACGCCCGAAGGTCGCCAGACCGTCATGTTTTCCGCCACGCTGCCCACTCGCATCACCGGCTTGGCCAAACGCCATCTCAGGGACCCCGTGCGGATTCGGATTGACCGCGAACTGTCCACAAAAGGGACCGTTCCCCGTGTTTGCCAAAGGGCCTATATCGTCCCCCGCGCCAGCAAACTCGCCGTTCTGGGTCGCATCCTCGACATTGAAGATCCCGCATCGGCACTGGTCTTCTGCCGCACGCGCAACGAGGTGGACGACCTGACAGAGAAACTCAGCGCCCACGGCTATCGCTGTCAGTCGTTGCATGGTGGGATCTCCCAGGACCAGCGAACACGCGTCATCAAACTCCTCCGCGAGGGCGCAGTGGACCTCGTGATCGCCACCGATGTCGCCGCACGCGGCCTGGATATCGAAAACCTCTCCCACGTCATCAACTACGATGTCCCCACGACAGCCGACTCCTACCTACACCGCATCGGGCGGGTGGGACGTGCCGGACGCGAAGGCACCGCCATCACACTGGCCGACCCGCGCGAGTCGCGACTCATTCAGCAGTTCGAACGCCTGACCAAGGGGAAGATCGGGATTGCCCAGGTTCCCACCGTTGCCGATCTGCGGGCGCGACGCCTTGAACTCACGTGCGACGCCCTGCAGCAAGCGACCCAAGCCGCTGACCTCGATCGGTACCGGCCCGCGATCGACTCGCTCACCCAGAACTACGACCTCATGACGATAGCGCTGGCAGCGGTCAAGTTGGCGGATCTCGCCATCGGCGGCGAGCATGACGATACGGAGATCGAGATCCCCCGTGCCAGCGAAAGGAAACGCCAGCCGGACGCACGCCATGAGGGCAAGCAGAAGAAGCCGCGGGGCAAGCGTCAGTCTGGCCCCGCCGCCAACATGGCCCGCCTGTACATCGGAGCAGGTCTGTCTGCCGGCCTGCGACCTGAGGACATCGTCGGAGCAATCGCCGGCGAATCGGGCATCAGCGGCAAGGCCATCGGCGCCATTGAAATCGAAGAGCGTTTCTCGCTGGTCGAACTGCCCAAGGCAGTCATCGAAGACGTCATCCTCGCCATGCGCAACGCCTGCATCAAGGGTAAGAAGGTCGCCATCCGTCGGTTCGAGGAACGGTAACCGCCTCACGCAATCCCGGGCCAGCTCCAACCATATGGTGATCCATGTTGGCGCCCACTGGTGGTGGCTCGGAAACGTGGGACCGTCACTCATTACATGGAATGGGTGACGGTCCCGCTTTCCGCTCCCCCCAGGTGGGGGCTCGCTAGAATTTTGGCGGCGGGGCGTCCTCCAGCCGCCAGACCTCGACCTCTCGCGTCTCGACGGAGAACTCCAGGCCCGTCTGCTGCGACAGCGTCTCCAGAAACTCCGCCCGGGCGGCCCTGCGCTGCGGGCCGGCCGGCAGCTTGTGGACCCGGCCGGAGGCGTAGAAGGCCCAGCCGACCATGACGTCCGACGGGTACTCCGCCAGGTTCACCACTGGCTGCTGCAGGCACTCCATCTCGACCTTCCGCAGCAGTTCGTCCACGCTGCCGTAGCCCCCGCCGCCGCCGTCCTGCCCCGCGGTCGGATCGCCCCTCAGCAGGTGGATGCTGGGCCCGTCCGCCCCCGGCAAGGGCCGACGCTCAAAGCGCCCGCGGGCCACGAGCACCTCCATGGGCTCGGACCCTCGCACGAACCGCACGGGCCGGCCCACTTCTTCGCTGAGGATCTCCCCCAGCCCCGCCAGTCGCTCATCCTCGCCGCTGAAGCCGTTGACGATCCAGTCACCCGGCAGCGGCCGGTTCATCAGTTCATCGGGGCCGAACACGTGGCCGGCGGGCACCTCCAGGACGTGCGACAGGATCTCCCGCACGGTGGCAGCCCGCCCCCAGCCGCGACTCCAGACCCCCCGCTTCCCGTTGACCCACCGGAACACGAAGCGGTCCGGCTCCCGCTCCAGGCGGCGGGCCTGTACCGGGTCGTCCTCCCGGTAGAACCGCGCCCGCTCGGGGATGAACGGCGGCTCGATCCGTCGCACGGCCTGCCCAATCTCCAGACGGTACACTTCGTCGAACCGCTCGCGCCAGCCCGCGTCGGCCGCCGGTTGCGGGGCCGGCTGCGTAGTGGGCGGATCGGTCGGCGGGGTCAGCCGGTACTGCATCTGGACGGGCCCCTCGGGCTGGGCCTCGATCCGCAGGATGCCCGCCCGGCCTCCGGTCGTGCGGAACAGCAGTACGGCCGGTGCGGGAGGTCCGTTAGATGGATCGCCCAGTACAACGGCCACCGGGCCCGAGGTAAGCGGCATTTCGCCCCAGTGGGCTCGGATGAGGTCAGTGGAGGCCGAGCCCCACGCATCCTGGTCCAGCAGCACGGGTCGGGCCGCCAGCAGGATCAGCGTGCCGCCGTTGCCCTGAGGCTGCCAGACCGCATCGATGCCCTGCTCCTCCAGCCACGCCTGCCGGCCCTGGGGCGACAGGTCGGCATCCGGGGGCCAGTGACGGGCGGAGGCCGTGTCGAAGTCGATGGCCAGCCCCTCCTGTGCCGGCACCCACAGTCGCGGCTCGGTCAGGGGCGGCAGGTCGGGCAGCGGCTCGGCAGGCACATCGTCCATTCGCCGAGGGTCGGGCAGTTCGGCCGCGCCCAGAGGCCCGTGCGGGATGGGCTGGAGCGTCTGGTTCAGCGGCACGTCGGCCAGGGCGAAGATGGCGTCAGCCTGAGCCGGGTCGTAGAAGCCCACGTCGTGGACCGTGATCCGCACGCGGGTGTCCGCTTCGCCGTCCCGGCCCGGCCGATGGTGCACGATCTCCACGGGGTACCATAGGTCCGGCGCGAGCTGCTTCCATTCCGTCACTTCCGTCCGAATCGTTCCATAGGCGAAGCCCAGCTCATCCAGCACGGGCAGGTAGCCGCGCTGCGGGTCGAGCAGCAGTCTACTGAAGTGGCCCCGCCGCGGGCCGTAGGCCAACTCCACCACCCGCCGCCCGTCATGCGTGGTCCACCCCACCCGCAGGCCCGCGGCCCGCATGGCGTCAGGCTGCTTGCGGGCATCGTCCCACAAACCCCATATGCCGGAGATGAACCCGTTGGGACGCTGGTCGCTGTCGGGGTCCGGCGGCAGCAGCCCCAGGCCCGTGTAGCCCTCGTACGACCCGAAGTACCGCGGCATGTCATGACGGTACTGCTCGCGCACGTCGCCGCTGTATCCGCCGTCCCCGGTATGGAAGAAGTCCACCTTGCGGAACTGCTGACCGTCGTAGGCCATCAGCCACCGCGTCTCGTTGTAGGGCCGGGCCCCGTCGTGCCACCGGCCGATCTGCGGGTCGAAGTCCATGCGCTTGCGGCCCTCGCCGAGGCGCTCGTACCAGGCCCAGGTGTTCACCCGCGAGGGCGTCGGCCGCCACTGCTCGGTCTGCGGGTCCCACACCTGCTCGTCCATGGACGCGACCACGCGGAGGTTCTGGGCGGCAGCGTGGACGTGCCGGTGCGTGGCCTCGACGTGAGGGATGAGCCCCTCCAACGTCAACGGCCCCTCGGGCAGCGGTGGAACGGGGGACTGGTCGCCTTCCTCTGCTTGGGAGGCTGTGCCGGGAACCACAACCCCGGCAACGATGGCGATGGCCAGCAGGGCAGCCGCCACGGCCATGCTGCGACCACGGGCGGTTGGCGGGGTCAGGCCCAGCAGACGAATGATGCGGCCACGGAGTTCCGAGCCCTCGCGCCCCCGGGCGGCAACGGCGGCGTGGCCGAGGCGCGGAAGCGTCTGCCGTTGGGCCAGGGCCAGCAGGCCCTCGGCGTAGCGGGTCGGCTCGGTGCCGGCGGAGAGGGCGAGGTCGTCGCAGCAGTGCTCGCGTTCGGCGCGGAGGCGGCGGGCGAGGTACCACGCGGCCGGGTGGTAGAACAGCAGCGTCTCGGCCAGCGTGACCAGCAGGTTGACGAGGTAGTCGTAGCGGCGGATGTGGGCCAGCTCATGGGCCAGCACGGCCCGCACCTGATCGGGGGCCAGGCCCGTCGCGAAGCCCAGCGGCAGCAGGATGGCGGGAGAGAGCCAGCCCACCACCACCGGCCCGTGCAGGCGGAGTGACTCCAGCAGCCGCACCGGCCGGCGGATGCCCAGCGCGGCGGCCACGTCAGCCAGCGTTGCCCGCAGGGCCGGGTCGGTCACCGGCGTCGCCGACCGCCGCAGCCGACCGATCTGCAGCCAACCCACCAGCTGCCAGCCGGCCAGCAGGACCACGCCGGCCGCCCACGTCAGCGTCAGCCACGGCAGGGCCGGCTCCAGCGCATCCGTCAGCCGGGCCCGCCAGCTCGGCGTCGGCTGCGACAGTTCAGGCGCAGCGGGAACCGGCGGTACCGTCTCGGCCTCAGCCGCGGCGGGCTCGATGGCCGGGGACGCATCGGCGGGCAAAGGGGTTGGGATGGGGTCGCTGGCCGGCACTGCTTGAGGTGTCGGAACAGCCGCAGCCGTGGGTCCATTCTCCACGACCAGCACCGCGGACCGCTCTGTCTGCACCGGGCCGGGCGTGAACACGAACGCGACGGCCGACAGCCCCACCGTCGCCGCCAGGGCCGCACAGGCCATCGCGTACTGCAGCGGGGCCGACCGCCGGCACAGCCTCGCTGCCACCGCGTACAGCAGCGCCAGGAGGGTGCCGATCCACAGCGAGTGCACCAGCGTCCAGCCCAACCGGTAGGCTGTGGCCGACGAGCGGATGGCTTCCAGCAGGTCCATCACTTGCCCCCTTTCCGCGGCTTCACCTGGTCGATCAGCCCGCGCAGCTCCGCCAGTTCCTTGCCGCTGAGCGCCCCATCCTGCACGGCCCGCACCAGCAGCTTGCGCATCGAGCCGTCAAAGGCCTTCTGAACGAGGTCCTCCAGCAGGCCCGCCTGGGTCTGCTCCTGCGGGGCGGCCGGGCGGAACTTGGCGGGGCGCTCGTCGCTGCGGACGACGAAGCCTTTCTCCTCCATCACCTGCAGCAGCTTGAGCGTGGTCGTCAGCCCCGTCTTCCGCGGCCCCTGCAGGGCGTCGTGCACCTGCCGGACCGTACTGGGGCCCTTCTCCCACAGCACCTGCAGGATCTCCAGCTCCGCCTCGGTCGGATACAGCGAGGGTCGTTTGGGCATCGTCGGCTCCCCTGGATTCGACTCGTCCGGGCCCGGGACCATCCAGGCCATGCCCCCATACTACGGCATGTTACGTAGAGCGGCAAGCACAAAACGTAATCTTTCGTATTTCGAGTGCGGCTACTCGCCCCGGAACGCGGTCTGGTGGCCAGACTCAGTGCGGCCTGCCCAGGGCTCCACTCACCTGTTCACCTGCGACGGGTGCTTCTCGAAGAAGTCCGATCGTGGGGGCAGTTCCTTGAGCCTGTGCGTGGCCGGGTCAGCCATGAAGGCGCTCAGCGGCTGAAAGATCGTCGACCAGTTCCAGAACGACTCGTCCAGCCTGAGGTACTCGCGGACCTTCCCCGTGCCGGCCGGGGCCACCGGATGCAGCAGTGCCACGGCCGTGCGGACCACGTGAAAGCCGTCAATCAGGCCCTGTCGGCGAGCGTTCTCGTCGCAGTCGTCGTGGTAGGGGTTATTGCGGTTCCATCGGCCGTTGGCTTCACGCAGCAGCGCCGCCACGGCGGAGATGCCCGCATGGAACTCCTGGGCGGCGAAGGCCTGCTCGAAATCGAGGATAACCTCCTCGCACTCGGCCACCACTTCGTCAAGCGGCTGCCCTGGCGGAATGATGCCGTTGTAGAACTTCTGCACGGTGTAGAAGCACGACCGCACGAGGTGGTTCAGTGTGTTGCTCAGCAGGTTGCCGTCCTTGAGCACCGGGTCGCCGGCGCGGTCGTCCGCCTTGGGGTCCAGCGGCTTGGGCCGGAAGCTCACGCCGCGCTGCCCCAGGCCCAGGTTCAGCCAGTGCGCCCGGAGCTGGTCGGCCGTGTAGTAGTCCAGCAGGTCCGCCGCCATGGGGGGCTTGACCGCGCCGGAGGAACTGGCCTTCTTGTCCAGGAACAGCAGGTGCTTGTTCACGACCAGCCGCGACATCGTCAACTGCCCCTCTGCCGGCGGATACTGCGGCGATTCGCCCTGCATGCCCAGCCAGATCGCCCCCTGGGCCAAGCCATAGAAGAAAGTGTTGTCCTCCCCGATGAACTGGTAGACGGCGGCTTCAGGCGTGCACCACCAGTCGACCCACTGCTCGGGCGAGGTGCCCCTGGCCTTCAGGCAGGCCTGCACGAACGAGATCGGCGCCCACAGCGATTCGGGCCAGACCCAGAAGGTCAACCCCTCCAGGCCGTCCAGATCGGGCGCCGGCAGCGACCAGTCCAGGTTGCCCGTCAGCCGGAACGGCACGAGCGTCTTGCCGCTGCGGTAGCGGACGGCCTCGGCCGAGAGCAACTCCTTCGCCCGATCCATGTCCTCCAGTCGGTCGAACACGAGCCTGACGCTCTTGCCCCGCCCCTGCTCCCGCCGATGCGGCGGCAGCTTGGCCAGGACGGGCTCCAACTCGTCCAGCTGGTCTTCCGCCACGTGGATGGTCGGCGGCTCAAAGTGCTCCAGCAGCGAGCGCACGGCGAACTCGCGCATCTGCCCGCTGACCAGCAGCTCATCGAGCCACCGCCGCAGCAGCGGCTCAAACGCCTGTAGCGGGATGTACCAGTTGGTCACGTCGACCATCTCCGGCGGGGCGTCGGAGAGCGTGCTGCGCGGGGCGATGAGTTCACGCGGCTCGTACTGATGGCCCAGGGAGCACTCGTCCGCGTAGGCCTTTTCCGACCTGCAGCCCTGGATGGGGCACCGGCCGATGACCTGTCGGCCGTTGAGGAACGTGCCGGCCTGGCGGTCGTAGAACTGCGGTGTGGTCAGCTTGTGCAGGTGCCCGTTGGCGTGCAGCGTCCGCAGGATGTGGGCTCCGAGCTCCTGGTGAATCGGCTGGTAGGGCTCGAGGCTCGACGCCGCGAACAGGTCGAGTTCGACGTGGTAGGCCTCGAGCGTAGCCCTCTGGCTCCGATGGTTCGCTGTGACGAACTCCGTCAGGCCGCCCTGGAACTGACCGGCCTCCATCTTGGCCCGGTGGTCGGCGGCAATGGGCGAGCCGTAGCAGTCGGTCCCTGAGACGAACAGCACGTTGTCACGGCCGACGCGGTCGCGCATGAACCGCGCGAACGCGTCCGCGTGGATGAACACCCCGCCGACGTGGCCGAAATGCAGGTCCTTGTTGCCGTACGGCATGCCCGCCGTCACCACCGCGCGAAGCGGAAACGCGGGCCTCTCCCGGCCGGTCACCAGCCGCGGCGTCGATCCGTCAGACATGCGTAACTCCAGGATAGAAGGATGGGATCCTGCAACGCGCCCCCCGCTGGGCGGGGCATAGCCCTTCTACCGCCCCTCGCCACGTCAGGCAAGTGGGAAGACCCTCCGCGAACCCAAGGACCTGCCGGCGGATGTCGGACAGCTTGATCTGACCGACCTGCGAACGAACCTGGTGCAGGACGGCGATCCGATGGCGGAGATCTACGTGTTCGCCTCGAGCCAGTCCAGCAGGTCCTGGCACTGCTGGCGATCCCGAACACTGACACAGTAGGCGACCTTGTCCGGACGAAGCTCCTTGTGGAGTTGGCGGACCTCGTCGGGCCCGACGCCGTAGATCTGCAGGGCCTTGCCCGCCTCCGGGCAGCGCCGGAGGACGTCGCACCAGGTGTGCATGGGCGGCTGACCGGCGCCGGGCACCCACTGGATGGCGTCGATGGCGTCAATGGCCAGCACGTCGTCCAGGTGCGGCAGCGCGCCGGGTCCGTCGAAGTGCAGCGTGCAGTGGTCGAGGTAGCTCGCCTCTTCGGCCAGGGCCGGCATGACGGACCGCCGGGCCATCTCCGGGCTGAGCATGCACAGGAAGTCGCACTGGATCGTCGCGAACCGCCCGGGGCTCCAGAACGGCACCCAGCCGATCGTGCCGTCCTGCTCGCCCATGCCGCCGGCCTCGTAGAGGCCCTGGTAGATCGGCGCGTAGAGCTTCCGCACGTCGTCCATGGCCGCGACGATGCGTTCGGGGCAGTCGTAGAAGTCCATCGCCAGCCGCTCGGCTCCGCGCATGGCCAGCAGGGCGTCCATGTTCGAGTGCAGATCGCAGACGCCCACGAGATAGCGCCCCTGCCGGTGCTGGGCCAGCGCCCGGCTGAAGGCCAGGGCGCTCCGCCAGGTCGGGTTCGACTCGTCCAGCCGGATCGGCAGCACGTCGTCCCAGTCGTCGACCCAGGGGGCGACCCAGTTCGTGTTGGGCGAGTCGGGGCTGAACGTCAGCTGCCCGCCCAGAAAGGCTGCGAACTGGTCGGGCCCGTGGTCGGGGGCGAAGAAGGGGACCGCCTCGGCCAGGTACTCCGTGCCGGCCAGGTGCGCGTCGATGCGGTCGAGCACGTCCTGGTAGCGCCCCTCGCAGGCAGCCTGGTAGCGCTGGTGGCCGGGGTACGGCGGATTGCAGCCCGGCCGGTTCACGGCCGCGACCACCGGCGGGCGCCCCAGCAGATCGCCCGCCCAGAAGTGCTCCCACATCCGCTTGACGCGGTCGAAGTCAGGCTTGGTGCTCAGTTCCACGGCAGTCTCTCCTGGTACAAGGGCATGGCGACCGGGGCCATCGTGAGGGCTCCCTACCATAGCCCGGTCCATGCCCGCTGTCCATGCAGATGACACCAACCGCTCGCCCGGAAGCGGCGGTCGAGGCCCTCGGACAGCCGTAGCGGACGGAGGTGGCGCCGCCGTTGGCTGCGCAGACCGGACACCCGGAGGAGTTGACTGATGACGACAGATGGCACGCTGAGTAGACGCGAGTTGCTGGAGGCCTGGCCGCCGGGGCGCTCAGATCCACGGAATTCCGCTGCCCTCCAGCCGGATGTACCAGGGCTTGACGTCGCTGATGTCGTACTCGGTCGGGTCGTCGCCCAGCCAGTTCCAGATCGTCGTGTCGTCGAAGCTGCCGTCGCCAACGTGGCCGTCGATGTACAGGAAGTTGCTCCGCCCGCGGTGGGGGTTGATCAGCTTCCACTTCTCCCGAAGGGCCGGGTTCTCATGGATCCAGCCGCTCCAGCCGATCACGTTGCCGTTGTGCCGAATGCCCTCGCTGGCCAGGATCGTGTCCTGGGTGTGGGTCATGTGGTTGAGGTGGATGTAGGCCTCGAAGGTGTGCCCGAAGCCGCAGCAGAAGCGGTCCAGCCCGGCTGTGGCGTTCTGCGCGTACGACCCGACGCTGCCGCCGTAGGCCTCCTGCTCGCGTTGCAGGCTCGGGCAGTGCATGGCCTCGGTGATGTGGTCCCAGTCGGGGTTGGGGATGTTCCAGCGAACGTAGGGGTGGGGCTCGGCGTAACCGCCGGGCGGCACCTGGCCGTTACCGTCGGGCTGGTACCAGCCCCGCTGGCCGGTGGGGTCGGCGAACAGCGGCGCGTAGTAGACCCTCTGACTGGACGCCAGCGGCTTGCCCCGCAGCCAGTACGGCATCACGTACCACCACTGACGGAAGCTGTTGGAGGCCCCCCAGGCGTTGGGGTCGTTGAACTCCTGGTCCCAGGCGGCCAGCATCGTGTCGTTGTTCTCCAGGGCGTACTGGTGGTGCGCCTGGCCCAGGTTCCGCAGCCGGGTCTTGCACAGGGCGGACTGCGCCTGCTCCCGGGCCGTCGCCAACGCCGGCAGCAGGATCGACACCAGCAGGGCGATGATCGCGATCACAACCAGCAGTTCGATCAGGGTGAAGCCTCTGCGCTCCATGGTCTGCCTCCCGGAGTGGGTCCACTCGCGTGACAAGGGGCAACCGCCCGCGTCTGTGCAACTGGCCAGAGATTCCAATTGATTACATGACTGCGTGACTGTATGATCACGGATACTTGCACATATTCTACGGCCACCTGGCCAAAGGAGCAAGAGATTTGGACGGCAATCAGAAACGCTTATACGAGATGAAGGCCGAGGTCCTGGCGGCGGCGGGCCACCCGATCCGCCTGGCGGTGCTGGACTTTCTCAAGGACGGCGAGCAGTGCGTCTGCGACATCGCCGGGTACGTCGAGGCCGAGCGGTCCAACGTCTCGCGCCACCTGGCGGTGCTGCTCAAGGCCGGCCTGGTCGAGCAGCGCAAGGACGGCCTGCGGATGATGTACTCGCTCAAGACCCCCTGCATCCTGAGCTTCAGCCAGTGCGTCGAGAGCGTCCTGCGAGCCCGGGCCCAGGAGGCCCAGACGGTCCTGGGCCAACTCTAGCGGCCACTGGCGTGGGAGTTGGCAGGTTTGGCATTCAGGGGGCAGTGAGGCAACGGCATGATCGACTGGCGGACCGAGTGGAAGAGGCTGCTGGCCATGGCAGTGCTTTTCGTGGCGGCGTTCTGGCTGCCGGTGGGCTGGGACCGCTTCACCGGCGGACTGATGGAGGCGCTGCACCTGGTCCGCTGGTACGCCCGCGAGCACGTGCTGCTGTGTTTGGTGCCGGCGTTCTTCATCGCCGGCGCCATCGCCGTGTTCGTCAGCCAGGGCTCGGTGATGAAGTACCTCGGGCCGCGGGCGCACAAGGCGATGGCCTACGGCGTGGCCGCCACGAGCGGCACGCTGCTGGCGGTGTGCTCGTGCACGGTGCTGCCGCTGTTCGCGGGCATCTGGCGGATGGGCGCGGGGCTGGGGCCGGCGACGGCGTTTCTCTACTCGGGCCCGGCCATCAACATCCTGGCGATCGTCCTGACGGCCCGCATCCTGGGCCTGGAGCTGGGCATCGCCCGGGCGATCGGGGCGATCGGCTTTTCCGTCGTCATCGGCCTGGCCATGCACTTCATCTACCGCCGCGAGGAGACCGACAAGGCCAACGGCCAACTCGGCCTGCCCGAGCCGGAGGTCGCCCGGCCGCTGTGGCAGAACGCGGTGTTCTTCCTGACAATGGTCGGCGTGCTGGTCTTCGCCAACTGGGGGGCGCCGAACGAGTGGCACTTCACGACGGTCGACGGGGCGAGCTTCCGCGGCGAGATCGTGCAGGCGCCGTTCGACCCCCACGAGCCGGGGGCCGCCTACACCGTTCGGCTGGCCGAGCCCCCGCCCGGCCAGATGCGTGAGCTGCAGTTGGAGGTAGCCGAGGTGATCTCGCGGACACCCGTCGGCGGGACCTGGGCGTGGCTGTGGCAGCACAAGTGGGTCATCACAGCCGGCTTCGCGGCAGCCCTGGCGGCGGTGCTGATCCTTTGGTTCGGCGTGAAGTGGTGGAAGATCGCCCTGGCCGCGGCGGCGCCGGTGGGGCTGGCCCTGGCCCTGCCGACCGAGGGCCTGTGGGTCCTGCTGCCCTTCGCGGCGGCCGTGGTGGGGCTCTCGGCGATCCTCAGCACCAGCAAAGGCGAGGGCGGCGAGTGGTTCGAGCAGACCTGGGGCTTCACCAAGCAGATCCTGCCGCTGCTGGGCATCGGCGTGCTGGTGGCGGGCTTCCTGCTGGGCCGGCCCGGGCATCCCGGGCTGATCCCCGAGCGGTACGTCTCGATGCTCGTCGGGGACAGCCCCGACACCTTCCTGGCCATCACCGGCTGGACCGGGGCCGAGGGGCTCATCCGCAGCCTTTGGCCGCTGTGGACGAACCTCTTCGCCAGCGTCTTCGGCGCGTTCATGTACTTTGCTACACTGACCGAGGTGCCGATCCTGCAGGGCCTGCTCGGTGCGGGCATGGGCAAGGGCCCGGCCCTGGCGCTGCTGCTGGCAGGACCGGCCCTGTCGCTGCCGAACATGCTGGTCATCGCCAGCGTGATGGGCACGCGCAAGACCGTCGTGTTCGTGTCGCTGGTGGTTGTGATGAGCACGACCGCCGGCATCGTATACGGAACCTTCTTCTAAAGGAGCTGTCCATGGCTGGCTGCTGCGAGGGCAACAAGACGCACTCGGCCTCTGGCTGCTGCGGGGCCGGCGGGAGCCGCACGGTCCTGATCTACGCCTGCTCGGGCGGGGCGAACGTCGGCGAGGTCACCGACCAGGCCGCCCGCGAGCTCATGTACGCCGGGGCTGGTACCATGTTCTGCCTGGCCGGCCTGGGCGGGGATATCGAGGGCATGCTCGCCACCGCCCGCTCGGCCGACGTAAACCTCGTGCTCGACGGCTGTCCGCTCGAGTGCGCCAAGAAGGTCTTCGATCGCCACGGCCTGCCCCACCAGTACCTCCGCGTGACCGACCTGGGCATCGCCAAGACCAAGGGCGTCCGCGCGACGCCCGAGCAGATCAAGACCGTCACCGACAAGGCCTGCGCCATGCTGCAGTGCAAGGCCTGACCGATCGACGTACTTAAGGAGACGACGATGACGAAGATTCAGGTTCTGGGCACCGGCTGTGCCAAGTGCAAGAAGCTGGCCGACAATGCCGAGCAGGCCGCCCGGCAGGCCGGCATCGAGTACACGCTGGAGAAGGTCACCGACATCACCGAGATCATGAAGTTCGGCGTGGCCATGACGCCCGCCCTGGCCATCGACGGGCAGGTGAAGGTCGCCGGCAAGGTGCCCGACCCCGCCGCCATCCAGGCCCTGCTGAAGTGACCCTCGGGCAGACCTGCCCGTGCAGCGGAGGCGGCCCGGCCTTGCCCTGGGCCTTCCTTCTGCCCTTGGCCGTCCTCGTGTGGACCGTAAGCTGGACGCGGCGCGTCTG
This sequence comes from Phycisphaerae bacterium, assembly GCA_041687295.1. Taxonomy (GTDB): domain Bacteria; phylum Planctomycetota; class Phycisphaerae; order SM23-33; family FEN-1343; genus JAWLCG01. The sequence continues at coordinate 27,945 of JAWLCG010000001.1, forward strand.
GCGGAAAGGACTCTCCCCCATGCGGAAGCTCATGCATGTGACGCTGCTGGCGACGTTGGCCGGCCTGTGCCTCCTGGCGGGCCTGCCGACGGGCCAGGCCCAGACGCCCTCGACCCCCCCGGCTGACGCCCTGCCCCAACTGGTGGACTACGGCGCCCACTCGTGCATCCCCTGCCAGAAGATGGCCCCGGCCCTTGAGTCGCTGCGGCAGGACTTCGCCGGCCAACTCGTCGTCGAGTTCATCGACGTCAGCGAGCAGGCCAACGTCGCCCGCGCCCGCCAGGCCGGCATCGAGTCGATCCCCACGCAGATCTTCCTGGACGCCCAGGGCACCGAGCTGTGGCGGCACGTGGGCTACCTCTCGCGCGAGGACATCCTGGCCAAGTGGCAGGAGCTGGGCTACACCTTCACGCCCCCCCAGGCCGGCGAGCCGATCGAGCGGTGGCAGCCCGCCCAGCCCGACACCCGCCCGGCCAACAGCGTCTGCTACATGTGCGAGGGCGACATCGACGCCCGCTCGGCCGTCACGCTGCGGACCGAGAAGGGCCCGGTGCGGCTCTGCTCGCCCCACTGCTACTTCATCCTGGACTCCTGCCTGACCGACGACCGCGAGAACCTCGCCGCCCGCACAGCCGTCACTGACTGGGCCACCGGCCAGGCCGTCCTGGCCCCCGAGGCCGTGTACCTCTACGACCTGGGCGCCGACACCGGTCGGCCGACGATCAAGGCCTTCGCCTCGGCCGAGCAGGCCCGGGCCGAGCGCCAGGCCGCCGGCGGCAGCCTCCTGAGCTGGGACCTCCTGCGGCAGCAGGAGCTGGCGACCCGCTGCGGCTTCTGTGACCGGGCGTGCTATCGTCAGGACGCCTCGCTCGTGCAGGCTGGCGGGGTGCACACCTGGGGCTGCTGCTCGCACTGCGCCCTGGGCGTGGCCGCTCGCACGGGGCTGGGCCTGGTCGTCCACGAACGCGACCGGCACAGCGGCGAGCCCATCACCGTGACCGTCGCCGACGGGCAGGTCGCCTCGGTCGAGCCGGCCTCGGCCATCGCCTGGTACGGCCAACGGCCCGACGGCAACGGCGGCTGGAAGTCGGCCGGCTGCTTCCACCAGGGGTTCTTCGTCAACCAGCGGAACCTGCAGGCCTGGCTCGACGCACACCCGGCCGAGACAGGCAAGCAGATCTCCATCGCCCAGGCCCTGGCCGACAAGATGGCCCTGACGCCCCAGCAGGTCTCCGGGGCCTGCAAGATCGGCGAGTGCTCGCCCCGGTAGAAACACGGAGGCCCCCATGCAACGACTGGCTCCCCTGACGGTCCTGTTGGCCCTGGCCCTGGCGGGCTGTGCCGGCAGCGCGAACCGCCCCCTCGCGACGGCCGAGACGTCATCCCAGACCCGAACCGCCACCCTCTATTACCTGCACCGGACTATGCGATGCGCCTCGTGCACCATGATGGAGCGCAAGGCCCAGGCCGCGCTGCAGGCAGCCTGCCCTGACGAGTTGGCGGCCGGGCGCGTGCGGTGGCAGTCCGTCGACATCCAGCAGCAGCCCCAATGGGCCCAACGCTACGGCGTGATCAACCCCGCGCTGGTCCTCGTGACCCACGTGGACGCCCAGGAGGTCGCCCACCGCAAGCTGGACGAGGCCTGGACCGCCTGGACGGACGACCAGGAGTTCCGGGCCCTGCTGGCCCAGGCCGTCCAGCAGGCCCTGGCGAAGGAGGCCACACCATGAGTCCCAGGATCCGCAAGCTGATTGCCGGCGGGCTGCTGAGCTTCGTGCTGGTGAGCGTCGGGTTCGCCATCGGGCAGGAGGTTACGCGGACCCGCCTGGCGGGCCAGGCCAGCCCCGCCGCCCCCCTGCCGGCCGAGGGCGACGGCGACCAGGTCGTCGTCTACTACATGCATGCGAGCTTCCGCTGCGTGACGTGCAACACCGTCGAGTCGCTGGCCGAGCAATTCATCCGCGACCAGTACGCCCAGCCGCTGGCGGCCGGCCGGGTCGTGTGGCGGCCCGTGAACTACCAGCAGGACGAGGCCCTCGCCCGGCGGTACGACGTGGGCGGCAACATGATCGTCGTCGTCCGCTTCCGCGACGGCCAGGAGGTCACCCGCCAGCGGCTCGACCGCGTCCTGGCACTGGCGAACGACCCCCAGGCCCTGCGGGCGTACCTCCGCGAGGGCATCGAGGCCTGCATGGCGGAGGAGTCGGCATGACGGCGTGGGTGGTCCTGGGCACGGCCTTCTGGCTGGGGCTGGTGACGAGCATCAGCCCCTGCCCGCTGGCGACGAACGTGGCGGCCATCTCGTTCCTGGGCCGCGGCGTGGGCAACACCCGTCGGGTGATGCTGTCTGGCCTGCTGTACACCGCGGGGCGAACGGCGGCCTATGTCGGGCTCGGCGTGGTGATTCTCTACCTGCTGGGCGGGGGCGAGTCGGCCACCGGCTCGCTGGCCCGGTTCCTCCAGCGGTACATGAACCTGGCCCTGGGCCCGGTGCTGATCCTGGTGGGCATGTTCCTGCTGGGGCTGCTGGGCTTCACCGGCTCACTGAACCTGGCCGGCCAGGGGCTGCAGGACCGCGCCGCCAAGGGCGGGCCCCTCTGGGCCCTGCCGCTGGGGACGCTGTTCGCCCTGTCCTTCTGCCCGGTCTCGGCGAGCCTCTACTTCGGCGGGCTGATCGGCCTGAGTACCCAACATCACTCCCCGGTGCTGCTGCCGACGCTGTTCGGGATCGGCACGGCCGTGCCGGTCATCGGTTTCGCCTTCCTGATGGCCTTCGCCAGCGGCTACGTGGGCAAGGCCTTCGGCCGGCTGACGCAGATCGAGCGGTGGGTCCGCCTGGGTACCGGCGTGGTCTTCATCGCCGCCGGACTCTACTACACGCTGACGCACATCTACGGCCTGTCGCTGAGTTGATCCGCTCCACTCGGGTTGCCCATCGACCGGACCGGCGGCGAATCCTTAACTTCGTTACGTGGCGAAGTCTCGGCGGTCACCTGAAAGGGTTTCTGCGCACCGCCGAGGTCGCCATCGCCACGGCCACCATCCTGTTCGGCCTGGGCTCGGGGGCCGCCTTGGTGACCGTCGTCGGCGTGCTGATCGAGGTGCCCGTCATGCTGATGCTGGTGCGCGTCTGCCTGCGAACCCGCGGCTGGTTCCCCGGCGGCCAGGACGTGCCCGCCACCGAGGCCCGGATCGAACAGGCCCCGCCCGACTCCACCGTCCCCTGACCTGCCTGGGCCCGAAGGCAAAGGTGGGGCTCCGCTCCACTACGCCCCAGCATACGCCCACAGTTTGTGCCGTAGGCTGGGGCGCAGCGGAGCGGAGCCCCACCTTCTCGGGCCGACCCCGCCGGGTCCGCCCACCCAATCGGAAACCGGGCTACCCGACGCGGACTTCCTTGCCCGACTCGGCCGACTTGTACATGGCCTCGAGGATCTTGATCATGTTCACGCCCTGCTCGGGGGTGAAGATGGGCTTGGCCCGCTTCTGGAGCACGTCGACGAAGTGCTGCAGGTTCATGCCGTGGTGGCTGGGCTCCTTGCGGGGGCCCTTGGGGTTCAGGTCGACCAGGCCGCCGGCCTGCTCGGTGAAGATCGCCAGGTCACCCATGCCGATGCGGGCGCCGGCCTTGGTGCCGCGCAGCTCGCTGAAGTTCATCTCTCGTTCGATATTGGAGGCCCAGGAGAACTCGATCTGCAGCGAGGCGCCGTTTTCGAAGCGGATGAAGCCGGTGGCGAGGTCCTCGACGTCAAAGGTGCCCTCGGCCTGGGCCTCGCCGAAGCTGGAGTGGATCGAGTCGCTGATGGCCGGCGCGTCGGCGAACTTGCGGTACGTGCAGCCTGTGACGGCGACGGGCGTCGGGCTGCCCATCAGCCACATGGTCATGTCGATGATGTGCACGCCCAGGTCGATCAACGGCCCGCCGCCCGAGAGGGCCTTGGTGGTGAACCACCCGCCGCGCCCGGGGATGCCGCGCCGGCGGATCCAGCCGCACCGGCCGGTGTAGATCTCGCCCATGTGCCCCTCGGTGATGTAGCGATGCAGGTAGCGGGCGTCCCAACGGAAGCGGTTGTTCCGCATGACCATGAGCGTCTTGCCGCTCTTCTCGGCGGCCGACTGCATCTTCTTGGCCTCGGCGACACTGACGGCGTCGGGCTTCTCGCAGAAGACGTGCAGGCCCTTCTTGAGCGCGTCGACAGCCATCGTCGAGTGCCACACGTTAGGCGTGCAGATGTCGACGAAGTCCAGGTCCAGCTTGAGCAGGTCGCGGTAGTCCTCGAACACGTGGGCGATGTTGCCGTGCTCGTCGGCGTAGGCCTGGGCCTTCTTCCTGTCGATGTCGCACAGGGCGACGACCTCGACGTCGGGGTTGGCCGTCAGGGCCGACGCGTGGGCAAACCGCCAGATCCCGCCGATACCGATCGCGCCGCAGCGAAGCTTCTTGGCCACTTCATGTCTCCTGATTGCGTGAAAGCGTGGATAGCCGGCAAGACGGCACCCGCGCCAGGCGGCGGGGTACACCGGTGCTTCCCGGATGCGCATGCCCGGCTGGCCGGCCGGGCGTCGGCCCGCATTATGCGGCATCCCCCCCCGCTTGCGCCAAGGACAATCGGCGCAACTTTCATGTCCCACCGGGCCGTGTGGCGTGGCTCTACGGTCGGGGCGACTCCAGCAGGCGGACGATATCGGCATGGCCTGCGTTGCGGGCGCGCTCGGCCGGGGTGATGCCGTCGCTGTCCTCGGCGGCCGGATCGGCGCCGGCGTGCAGCAGCGCCTTGACCGCCTCGGCGTGGCCGTGGCGGGCGGCCTGGTGCAGCGGCGTCTCGCGGGTGCGGGGGCCCATGGCGTTGACGTCGGCGCCTCGGCCCAGCAGGTTGAGGACGGCCTCGACGTCGCCGCGACCCGCGGCGTCGCGCAGCTCGGCGCCGAATCGGCCGTCGCCGGCCACCGGCGGATCGGGCGGGGCGGCGCGGGCGGGCGTGCGGGGGGCGTCGGGGTCGGTCGGCTGGCGCGACAGCAGGGCTAGCACGCGGTCGAACGCCTTGGGCCGGGCCAGGTCGGCCGGCGCGGTGCCCTGGGCGTCGCGGGCGTCGGGGTCGGCCCCGGCGGCGATCAGGGCGGCGACCACGCGGTCGTAGCCCTCGTCGGCGGCGTAGTGCAGGGGCGTGCGACCCTGCGCGTCGCGGGCGTTCACGTCGGCGCCCGCCTCGATCAGCGTCTCGACCAGGTCGGCCTCGATGAATGGCCGGGCCAGCAGGCCCATCCACGCCGCCCAGTGCAGCGGCGTGCGGCCGGCGGCGTCGCGGGCCTCCAGTTCGGCCCCGGCCTGGAGGATCATGCGAAGCTTCCGCTCGGACCAGTCGCGCGGGTATCGCCAGCCGAGGAAGTCGTTGGCGACCACGCTGTGCAGGGCCGTCCAGCCATCGTCGGTGGTGGCCGAGACGTCCCCGCCGGCGGCCAGGATCATCGCCAGAACCTCCGGGGCCGTCTGGACGTAGCCGGCGGCGGCCGCGTGGACCGGCGTCCAGCCGTCGTGGGCCCGGGCGTTCACGTCGGCGCCGTTGTCCAGCAGGAAGCGGACCATCTCGACCTGTCCCCACAGGACGGCCCGATGCAGCGGCCCCCAGCCGTTGGGGTTGCGGGCGTTGATGTCCGTGCCGGCGGCCAGCTCGCGCTGCACCCAGTTCATCTCGCCCAGCTCGGCCCCGCGGGCGATGCCGACCCAGTCGGCCGACTCCGGCGGCGGGGTCAGCAGGGCCTTGAGCTGTTCGACGTCGCGGACCGTCTCGCGGATCGCCCCGTCGCGCAGGTCGGCCTCGGGGCCGTTCTGCAGCGTGGCTATGCTCATGGCCGGCAGGGTCAGCGAAGCGGGCTGGCCGGCCAGTGCGTCCCGGGCGGCCCAGGGGTCCTGCTCGGTCGAGACGTAGACGCGGTAGCCACCCTGCCCGGCCGGCAGGTCGAGCGTCACCTCGGCGGGCTCCTGGCCACGGTTGACCAGCACGATCGTGGTCTGGTCGGCCTGGCGGTAGGCGCTGGCCAGCAGGTCCCTGTCGGAGCTGTCGGCCCCGACGCGGACGGCCCCGGGCCGGATGAACCGGTAGAAGTGCTTGGCCGGCCAGTAGCCCAGGCGTGGGCCCTGGGTGTTGTACAGGTCGGTGAACTGCCAGAACAGCCACGCGCTGACGTGCCCGCCGACGAGGGCGTCATGGATGGCGTTGGCCCGCTCGACGGCCGCCGGCCAGCGGTCGGCCTGGCCGCCGGTCTCGGTCATCCACACCTGCCGGCCGGTGGGGGCGACGTACTCGTGGAACTTCGCCCAGTCGTCGTAGCCGCCCTTGCGGTGCGTGCAGAACAGGCCGCGGAAGTCCCGCGTCTGCGGGTCGGCCAGCGTCGGCTCGATGTACCAGATCATCCGATCGGGGAACATCATGTCCTCGGGCATCATGAGCAGCGTGTCCAGCCCGTCGGCGCGGAAGCGGGCGTCGACGGCCCGGACGGCCTCGCGGATCTGGGCGGGGTTGTAGATGCACGAGTTGTAGAACTCCAGGAACAGCAGCTCGTTCTGCGGGCTCAGGCTAAGGATGGGGATGCCCCACTCGCGGTCGGCCCAGGTCACGAAGGCGGCCAGGTACTCGGCGAACTCCTCGCGCATGTCCGGGCGCAGGTGCCCGCCTTGCACGGTCGAGCGGTTGGTCTTCATGAACTCCGGCGGCGACCACAGCGAGGCGGTGAACCGCTGCACCCCGCGATCCTGGAACTGCTTGGCGAACTGCATCCGCGCGTTCATGTGCCCGCGGTTCAGGGCGTCGAAGTCGGTGTCGGCGGGGTCGTCGTTGTCGTTGACGGGCTCCATGTCCTCGGGCACGGGGATGCGGACCATGCTGACGCCGAGGTCGTAGACCATCACGTCGAAGAAGGCCGGGTCGGCATACTCCGGCAGCAGCTTCCAACTGACGAAGCAGGCGCCGAAGCCCTCCATGGTCTGGAATGTCTGGTCCGGGGCGAACTTCACCTGCACCGCCCGCTGGGCCATCGCCGGGCCGGCCAGCATCGCCAGCGCCGCCACCACCGCCGCCGCCACGAGAATCCGCCTGGACATGCCGCTGTCTCCTTTGCTGAAGGGTTCGCACTAACCATAGCCGCTCGGCCGCCCCGCGTCCACGCCCAGCCTGGGCGAACGACCCACGCCCTTGCCAAGCCCACGCCTGACGGGTAGCATCGCGGCCAACCGACGCGATCCCGAGGGGCCGCGCGATCACCACTCGCGGAAAGGGGCACCATGGCCGAACCATCAGACCCCGGCAAAGGCAAGCTGCCGGTTGAGGACTCTCAGGATGAAGTCGATTGGCGTGCTCGCTCATGGAGCTATGGGCCCACGCGCCGGCCGCTGTGGCTGGCGCACAAGCCGACCACCGCGGGCATCGTGCTGATCATGCTGGGCAGCGGGGTCCTGATCGCCCACGTGGCCTTGCTGGTCCACCACCTCGGCGACCTGGCGGCCGACCTGCTCTTCGCGCCGGCCGGCACGGGCCTGGTGCTGGGCCTGGGCCTCGTCATCGCCGGCCTGCTGTGCCGCGAACGGCCCTACTGGCCCCCGCTGCCGCAGACGTCAAAACCCCAGGCCCAAGAGGCCGACACCTCGGTGCAGTGATACACTAACGCATGGAGACGCCCGTGACGACCGTCAACGACATCATCGCCTACGTCCACCGCCTCCGGGGCCAGGGGCTCAACCGCGACGAGGGGATCTTCCACGGCTCGGCCGAGGCCGAGGTGCGGGGCGTGACGGTGTGCTGGATGGCGACCGCCGACGCCATCACCGCCGCGGGCGAGGCGGGCCATCAGCTCGTGCTGGCCCACGAGAGCCCCTTCTACCCCTACGACCTGGCGATCCGGCCCGACCCGCCGGCGGGCTGGGAGCGATGGGCCGTCAACCGCCAGCGCCGCGAAGGGCTCGACCGCTTCGGCCTGGTCGGCCTGCGGGTCCACGGCTCGATGGACGAGATCTGCATCTTCGACGACTTCGCCGCGCTGCTGGGCCTCGGCGAGGCGGTCGAGGCCGAGGGGCTCGTCAAGGTCTACGAGATCCCCGCGTGCACGCTGGGCGAGTTGGTCGCCCGGGTGCAGCGGGCGACGGGGCTGGGGCACCTGCGCCTCTCGGCCCCGCGGGGGATGGACCAGCGCGTGCACCGCGTGGGCCTGCCATGGGGCGGCCTGGGGCAGTTCGTCAACGTGAGCTACCAGCAACGGCTGATCGATCGCGGCTGCGACGTCTTCATCGCCGGCGAAACCGACAGCTACGGCTTGCGCTTCTCGGCGGAGGTCGGCATCCCCATGATCGAGACCAGCCACGAGGTCAGCGAGAACCCCGGCATCCGCCATTTCAGTCAGATGCTGGCGGCCGAGTTCCCCGCCCTGGACGTCGTCTTCTACGAGAACCCCACCATCTGGCGGTACGAGGACGTGGACTGACGCCTCGGCCGATCGGCTCGCGACGTGCCTCCGGCCCAAGCCCACGAATCGCTTTGCGGAGGCTTCTGCGGCGGGCCGTTCGGCTGGTGGCACAACGTATCCGCACGTCCGAAGGTCGAGCACTCACGCCCCGCTGGATTACTCCGCAGTCTTCGGCGTCACGCCGGTGTGGGGGTTTGTCGTGACGACCTCCCATACAGTCTGCTGCAGGGCGTGGATGAGGGCAGCGTCCTGCTGGGGGTCGAACTGCTCATAGGGCTCGGCGGTCAGACCGACGGGGCTCTGCCCGGTGAGCGTGGCGTAGACGGTCAGGGCGGCCACGTACGAGCCGATCGTGCCGGAGTCGGGCCCGTTGTGGGGCTGGTCGTTCATATGGACGCCATCGGCGTAGAAGTTCAGCACGCCGGCCGACGGTTCGAAGCGATCGGGATCGAAGGGTGAGGGACCCTTGTTGTTACGGCGGCTCTTGACGTAGTAGGCCTGGTTGCGGGCGTAGAAGGCCTCGATGCCGGGCAGTTCGCCGGCGCGGATTCTCTGGTCCAGCGCCGCCAACACCTGTCCGGCAGGGATCATCCGCACCGGCTGGGGGAGGTCGGCGTACTGCTGATTGAGGCGGGCGACAAGCTTGCCATAGAAGTCGGCCGACATCTGTACGCCCCCGCTGTAGGGCTGGGCGTATGCGTCGGCGTAGCTGCCGACCTGGAGGACCTCCTCGGCGCTGGGCCAGGTGGCGTAGATGTAGAATCGGCCCGTGGCGACGTTGTCGGTGTTGGCGTGTTCGCGGTCCCACCGGCCGGGGCCGGGCCGGGTCTGGGCGCGGGCGTAGTCGATCAGCCCACTGGCGGCCTGCAGCGAGCCGGCGTCGTGGTAGGGCCAGCGGTCGCTGATCTGCTCGGGCTTGTCCAACTCGTCGCGGTAGGGCTGCAGGACGATGGCGTCGAAGGTGAACTGCGTGAACGCCTCCGGCCAAGGCCCATAGGGCTCCCGGGTGTTAAAGGTGCCCTCGCCCGGAGCGTTGCCGTGATTGCGCATCACCAGGTGCTGCTCGAGCCGATGGCCCCCGCCGAGTTGCATGCCGTAGTCGTAGTCGAAGCCCGCTGAGGCGAACAGCTCGGCCAGCCGCTCCAGCGGCAGGTTCCGCGTCAGGCTGTTGCCGATGTAGTAGACGTCCATATCCCGGTCGGCCTGGTCAACGGCCCCGGCGAATGAGGCAGCCAGGCCCAGCGCAAACGTCAGGGCTACGAGTGTGCGGCGCGATCCCATAGCGGTCCTCCAGAAGGTGCCCCTCGGGGCGGCCAGTGGTCTCTACCGCAGGGTAGCCCGCCCCGCTTCCGCCGTCAAAGCGTTTCTGGCCGACGCCGCTTTGGCGCGGACCTCCAGACACGTCCCCCACGGGTGCCATGGCCGATTGCTGCCATGTTGAGTCCTCGCACGCCCAGCCGTCTGCGAAAGACACCCCTGGCCGGGCGGCCGGGGCAGCCCGTGGACGAGGGTCCTTCACGCGGAGGTCCTTGCTCCTCCGCTTGGCTGCACGCGGTCGTGTCACCCGTTATGGAGGCTGCAAGCCAACCTACAGCGGGCTCAGCGCGATCAGGATGTCCACCAGGTCGGCGGCGCCATCGGCCGAGGTAGGTTCCCGGGTCTCATGGACGGCCGTCAGGGCCTCCAAGGCCTCGCTCGTCAGCGTGGCTAACTGGGCCAGCGCGGGCGTCGTCGGGGTGGACGGCAGGGCCAGCAGGTCGGCCTCGCCATCGGCTGCGGCCAGCTCGACCTCCAGGCCCGCCCAGCTCTGGCCGGAGGGGTCGGCGTCGGTCGTCTCGCCCGCCTCGGGGGCCGACACGGCCTGCACGGGCTCGACCCACGGGGTGGGCCCGGCCGCCAGGACCGGCTCGCTGGAGGCGGTCGCCTCCGCTGGCGGCGCGGACGGCAGCGACGGCAGGACCTCGCCCCAGTTGCTCAGGACGATGCTGAGGTCGCGGTCGTCGACCACGCCGTCGCGCATCGTGTCGCCGTCGGCCGGGCCCACGCCGGTGTCGGACCAGTGGCTCAGCAGGACACTAAGGTCGCGGTCGTCGACGGCGCCGTCGCCGTTGCTGTCGCCGGGCAGGCTGCCGAAGCGGAAGCTGTAGGGCTCGACGAATCCCAGGCTGGTGTTGGCGGTGATCTCGACCCAGCCGTTGCGGAGCGTCCCGTCGGGCCAGGTGAGGGTCCCGCGGTCGCTGCCGCCGGTGCCCGCGCCGGCGCGGACGCTGACGATCGGGGCCGGGCCGGCCTGCCAACTCGTCCCATCGGTGGTGAAGCGGACGAGGAAGTCGCTGGCCGAAACCGCCCAGCCATCCAGACCGGCCAGATCGACCATGACGCCGTTGATGCCCTGGGCACTGCTGGAGACGTTGACGCTCGAGGCCGTCTGCCCCGGCAGCAGCTCCACGATGGCCGGGTCGATGGCGGCGTCGTCCAGTTCGTTCGCCGCGGGGTCGTAGCCGTCCCACACCGAGCGGTTGTAGAACAGGTGCACATCGGCCAGGCTCACCGCCGGCAGGTTCGACTCGACCTGCACGGTGAAGGTCGCCAGGTCGCTCAGGCCGTCCTGGGTGTCGGTGACCCGCACGGCCACCGTGCGGGTGCCCACGCTGGCGTAGGTGTGCTCGAGGCGGAAGGTGCGGTCCAGCAGCGTCAACGGCTGGAAGCTGGGGTTGGCCACATCGTAGTCCCAGTCCACCTCGGCCAGCCAGGCGTCATTGCCGGGGTCGACGAACGCGCCGTCGAGGAAGAAGCTCTCGCCCACCCAGGCCCCCACCGTCGTGCCCTCGGCGTCCAGCGCGATGGTCGGGCCGACGGCCTCAATGGCCACGGTCACGGTGTAGTCGTTGTAGGCCCCGTCGGGGTCGCTCACCCGGCCACGGATGGTGACCGAGCCGGGCCCGTCGGCGACGTACTGGGCCGGCACCTCAACAGTGGCGATGGCGGAGCCGACGATCTCGCCGGGGTCGGCGAAGTCGCCGTCGTTGTTGAAGTCGAAGCTGTAGACCAGCCCGGCCAGGTCGGCCGGTGAGGCGTCGGCGGCGTCGGTGAAGCTCACCGTCAGCGGTCCGCCCTCGGCGACGGCGGACGGGGCGGTGAGCGTGGCGGTCGGTGAGGAACGGAAGGCTCGGCGTCGCCAGCCAACCGCCGAGGTTGGCCGACCGCTCGATCGTGGCGCCCTCGTCGACCAGCACGGGCCCGCCGACGTCGACCGCCTCGGCGTTTCCGAAGTTGGCACCCTGGACGATCGGCTCGCCGTCGTGGACCAGCACGGCCCGGGCGCCCTTGAAGACCGAGAAGTCCGCGTCGATGCGGATGTCGTCGATCACCCAGCCTTCGTAACTGTTGGAGTAGGCGTCGACCGAGTCGAAGCTGAAGGCGATCTGGATCGGGTCGATCGACGTGACGCGTCCCTCGGCACCGGCCGAGAGGTACAGCCTCCCGTCGGGGCCCCAGGCCAGGCGGGCGTCGTCGTCGCAGTTGGTGACAGTCTCGGTCCGCAGGACATTGCCCGAGACGCTGGCGACGGGGTTGCCCGCTGCATCGAAGACGCGGATAGCCCGCTGGTAGACCCCGTTACCGGCATCGCGCTTGACCAGCACGTACAGCCGGCCGTTCGAGCCGACGGCGAGGTCGAGCAGGTCCCCCTGCATCTCGGCCTGGTCGACGACGGTGGAGTAGACGCCGCTGGTCGTGATGCGGTAGACCACGTCCCGGCCAGCGTAGGTGGACACGCGGGCCCCGGCGTACAGTTCGCCGGTGCGGCTGGCCTCGAGGCGGAAGTCGGCGGTGTAGCTGCCCAGCACAGGCATGTAGGGGCTGGTGACCGCGGCCAGGTCGTGCGTGCGGTAGGCCCGGCCCTGGCGGGTGACCGGGTCGACCATGAGGACCATGTCGTCGACGACGATCAGGTCGGTCGGGCACGGCGAGCCGGGGCTGGCCAGCTGCACGCTGCGGATGTGCCGCCCGGTCGTCGGGTCGATCTTGAGCAGCTCGCCCCGCTCGGGGTCGATGGCGAACAGGTAGCCGCTGGGCCCGAACGCTCCCGCGCTGACGCGGGCGGCGCCGGTGTCGCGCCAGGTCTTGGTCGAGGCTGCCACCTTCACCAGGCTCCACGGGCTGCTCATCGTGGCCGCCGAGTACTCAAGCACCTCGGCCGAGCCGGCGGCGCCCACGAAGATGCCCCAGCCGTTGGGGTCGAACAGATCGCCCAGCACACCATGGCTGCGCGAGATCACCAGGCCGGTGCCCTGCCCCGCGTCGGGGCGGTCGGCCTGCACGTTCAGCATGCTGTCGGTACTGCTGATGCGGACGGTGGCCTGCGTGATGCCGGCCGCGATGAGGTTGCGGATCTGGGCGGTGATGTTCGCGCGGAGCGCCTGGGTGCCCTCGGCGGTCGTCACCGGCAGGTAGGCGCTGGAGTAGAGGGTGAACTGCCCGTCACGAGCGGTAATCAGGCCGTCGCCGGCCTCGGTGAACACGTCCAGCCGCAGCGAGCGCGTCAGCGGGCCGCGCTGGTCGATGGCGCTGGTCGCGCTGCCGTCGGTCACCCACAGCACCGATTGGCCGGTGGCCGGGTCGGCCTGGTCGAAGTAGGCCAGCCCGTCCACGACGCCCACATGCTGCAGGGCGGTTCGGCGGTCGCCGTCGGCCAGCTTCCGCACGCCGCGCGACGACGCCAGCCACAGCTGCCGGCTGTAGCCGTCGATCGCGTCACGCTGGAAGATCACCCGGTCCTCCCGCAGCGCCCAGGCCGTCGTCACGGCATAGTTGCCCGCCTCGTCGCGGTCGAGCAGGTCGACCTGGCTCTTCTCGCCGTCGCTACTGACGCGGTAGAGGCTGAACATCGCGTCGTCGGCGTGGAAGAGGTAGGCTGTCTTGGCATCGAGGCTGACGGCGACGGCCTGGAAGGCCGGCTCGGTCACCTTGCCCAACTGGGCCGCCACGCTGAAGGGCTTGTCACTGCCATCGGTCAGCAGGATGCGGTGGTAGCCGTCTTCGCCCAGGCCCACGAACATCAGCTGGCCGCCGAGGTTCGCCAGGCCAGCCGGGTGCGTCGCCTCCGGGAGGCTCTGCACCGGGCGGAGGCTGTCGGCCTTGCCCGGCTCGGCCGTGAAGAGCGTGGGCTGGAAGCCGAAGTCCTTGGTCTCCTGCCCGCCCAGGAAGAAGGGTCGGCCGGCGACCACGACTGCCTGATCCAGCGGCGTCTGGCCGATGGGCAGCGCGATCTGGCCCAGCGAGCGCGGGGCGCCCTCGATAAAGTGGTACAGTTCGAACGCGTCGTTGCCGTCGGTGCCGCCGAGGCGCCGGCTGGCGAACAGCGTCCGCCCGTCGTCGCTGGGCAGCAGGCCCGTCACGGCCGCCGCATCGCCGAACTCGGTGGCCGACACCGACCAGCCGCCGTAGCCGTCGGACTCGACGCGGAAGATCTCGCGCCGGTCGTAGGAGCCCGCCTCGAACCACACTGCCCCGTCCACGGCCGTCAGGTGGCGGATATTCGTCTCGCCAGTGCCGGCCGCCAGTTCGGTGACGCGGAGGGCATCCTTGCCGTCGAAGACCCACAGCTCCTCGCCGTGGACCTGATCGGTCCCGACGAAGAACACGTACTCGCCGGCGGAGACCATCACGGACTCTTCAGTGAAGCCGGCCGGCACGTCGGCAATGCGTTCCGTGCCGCCGATGGTGCCGTTGGTCATCCACAGGCCATTGATCGCACTGCCGGTGCCCTGGGCGAGGAACAGCGTCTTGCCCTGCCACTGCACGAAGCCGCCCGGGCGGGTGAAGCTCAGCTCCGGCCGGGCCAATGCGTTCAGGACGACCTCGACCTTCTCCAGCGAGGCCGGGTCCTGGAGGTTCTCCAGCAGGTTCGAGAAGTCGAACTCCAGCACCGTCTTGGCGCCGAGGCTGCCCCCGATGGCCAGCGAGGGCGCGGTGTCGTCGAGCCCGCCGGGCAGGTGCGGCCCGATCGTGCCGGCCGGGCCGGCGTAGGTCACCACGCGGTCGGTGTAGGCCGGGCGCAGCAGGCGGATGAAGTCGCCCGCCTGCCCGTCGCCGACAGTGCGGAAGCGGTACCACCGCTCGGGCGTGTCGGGCGTAAGGGTGTAATCGCTTGTCTGGCCGGGCACGTCGCGGAAGAGCTCGGGCCCGCCGGTCTCCGGATCGACGATCGCGCTGAACAGGCCCGTGAACGACCGGTTGCTCAGCACGCCGTCGGGCAGGCCCGTGAAGGTCTGCAGACGGCGCGGGGTGCCGGGCACGGCCACCATTCGGCCGGCGTTGGCGACGGGAGCGTAGCGGACGACATCGAGATTGGGCACACCGATCAGCAGGTCGGCGTAGCGGTCGGCGTTGAAGTCGAGGTCCTGGCCGAAGGGCAAGTAGCCCAGCTGGCCGTCGGTGTCGGTGCCGGCCAGGCCCATCACGTCGATGTAGCCGTCGCCGTCGAGATCGGTTGGCGTCATCGACAGCAGGATGTCGCCGCCGAGGCCGGCGGGGTTCCACACGACGTGGACGGCCCCGCGGTCGTGGCGTTCGCGGACCCAGCTGCCCTCGACGACCTCCCAGAGCGGCTGGCCGACGGCCAGGTCGACGCGCCCGTCGCCGTCGAAGTCGCCGCTGTGCAGCGAGAACTCGCCGCGCACCGTCAGTTCGCCCAGCGCGGCCGAGGGGGTCCGGCGGAGCGTAATGTCCGCCTCGCCGGCCGTGCGGGGCCGGGACACGAAGTTCGGGCTCTCCGGCAGCAGCGACTCGGAGCCGTAGTAGACGAACACGGCCCCGTCGGCGCCCTGGTAGCCCTCGCGGGCGGCGGTGACGACGATGTCGTCGCGCCCGTCGAGATCCAGGTCGCCGGCGGCGTAGGCGTAGCCCAGGCCGAAGCCCTGCACGATCGCCTTGGCCGGGTCGTTGCTGTCCAGCCCGCCCACGTCGATCACGCGGGCCGAGGAGCTGCCCATCGCCCCGCCGCGGACGGCGAAGACCCGCCCGATCGCACCCAGGCCCGTGCCGGTGTACGAGACGCTCCAGGCGTCGGGCATGCCGAAGACCAGGTCGGGCACGCCGTTGCCGTCCGGATCGGTGACGGCCAGGTTCATCGTGTCGCCCAGCGGCGTCAGCGTGAAGGCGTCGCCCACCTGCCCGAAGAGGTCCAGCTCGATCTGGTCGGCCACGGTCTGGCTGGTCAGGTCGAAGGCCTTGCTGAGCTTGACGTCGTCGACGTACCAGCCCTCGTACGCGTTGTAGGCGTCGTCGCCGCTGTGGAAGCCGAACCGCAGTTCCACGTTGGCCCCGGCGGCGAAGGTGCCCGGCAGCGTCACCACCAGCGATTGCCAGCCGCCCGAGGGGTCCAGCAGGCTGCCGTTGTTGGTCGCCAACTCGACCCAGGCCCCGCCGTTGACGCGGTACTCGATGCCGGCGACGTCGTAGTCGGCGGTGCCCAGGTCGCCCCGCTCGGTCTCCAGCAGGTAACGCAGCGACAGCTGCGGGTCGAGGTAGGTCTCGCCCAGGCGGATCGTCGGGGAGGTGATCCAGCCACCGGTGACGCCGGCGTTGTAGTCGCCGCCGCCGTAGGCCGACTCGTTGCGCCCGAAGTACCAGCTGCCGTTGCCGGCGCGGTCGGGGTCCTCACTGCGCCCCGTCGACCAGTGCCACAAGCTGCCGCCCGACGCCGACGCGTCGGGCGTATGGACGAAGCCGTCGCCGCCGGTCTCGAAGTCGGCCCAGAAGGCCACCCCCGTGCCGGCGAACGCGCTGGCCCGGCCAGGGACGATGAACACCGCGTCGTTGACGCCCACGTCGCCGATGGCCAGGTCGTCGATGCCGTCGCCGGTGACGTCGCCGGGCATGGTCAACGAGGCCGGCCGATCGAACCCGTTGATGATCGCGTCGGCCTGGCCCAGCAGGCTCACGCGCCCGTCGGCACCGGCCAGGGCGTCCCACGCCCCGTCCGGCCGGCCGTAGAGGATGTACAGGCCCCGCTCGCCGTACGCCGGGCGGCCCGAAAGCGTGCCGTCGTCGCCGACGAGGATCGCCAGGTCGTCGATGCCGTCGCCGTTGTAGTCGCCGCCGGCGATGTGACTCTGCACGCCGTAGGAACTGCTCAGCACCGGCGCCGGCAGGGCCAGCACGATGCTGTTGGCGGCGTCGGAGGTGATGGCGCCGGTCGTGCCGCCCAGGACGATCGTCGCGTAACTCGAGCCGACCAGGCTGTGCGGGTGCTGGGTCACGCCGGCGCGGAGGTACTCGTCGTAGCCGGCCGTCACGTCCCAGACGTTGGCCAGGAAGTCGCCGTGCCCGTCGCCGTTGATGTCGCCGACGGGCCGCATGGCCGCCTTGGCGGCCGGCAGGCTGGCCGAGATCGTCACGTCGGCGCGGTTGGCGCCGATGTCGATCCGCTGGCCGACCGCGTCGCTGAAGCGGACGTGGTAGGTGCCCATCGGCTCGGGCGGGCCGAGGTTGTCCTGGCCCGTCTCGAAGCCCAGCAGCGACATGCCGGTGCCCGGGGCGAAGTCGACGCGCAACTCGCCGGTGTTGCGCAGGCTCAGGACGACCCGGCCCTGGTGGGCGTAGGCGAACAGCCGGCTGCTGATCTTCGGCGAGTAGGGGTTGCCCGGCACCAGGCGGCGCAGGGCGAACTGCGCGTTGAGGTCGTC
Source organism: Phycisphaerae bacterium (assembly GCA_041687295.1). GTDB lineage: Bacteria > Planctomycetota > Phycisphaerae > SM23-33 > FEN-1343 > JAWLCG01. Next base: position 45,089 of record JAWLCG010000001.1, read on the forward strand.
GACGTAGTCGCTCACCGTCGAGCTGGTCGAGCTGAAGCTGACGGTTTCGGTCGCCACGCCGTCGACGCTGAGCGTGAAGCTCACCTGGGCGGGGTTGACGGCCGAGACGCCCTCCAGCGCGGGCATCGACTCGGCCCAGACGGCGAAGCTCATCGGGTTGACCACGTGGAGCATGTAGAAGTCGGGCGAGCCGCTGAACTGCTCGACGGGCTGGTACGTGACCTGGTCGCCGTTGCGCTGGACGCTGACGGCGTAGAGGTAGTAGCGCCGCCCCTCGAGGCGGGCGTCGTTGAACAGGTCGGTCAGGCCGGTGTCGACCTGGCCCTGCTCGTCGTAGAAGGTGATGCCCTCGATCATGCCGGCCGTCAGCTCGCCGCCGGTCAGCTCGCCGAAGCCCTGCGGGGCCTGCGGGGCAGGCAGCAGGTACCAGTCGCCGCGGTCGCCGAGGTGGAAGCTCAGGTCCGAGAGGATCTGGCTGGGCCGGATGCGCTCCAGCAGGGCCGCCAGGGTCACCGCGTCGTTGGTCCCCTCGATGCCGTCGCGCGTGACGAACTCATGGCCATCGGCGGCCACGCCGTCGCGACCGAGGACGATGTCGCTGCCGTCGCCGCCGGTCAGCACGTCGTCCCCCAGGCCGCCGGCGATGAAGTCCACGCCGCTGCCGCCGTCGATGTGGTCGTGCCAGTCGCCGCCGAAGAGCCGATCGTTGCCGTCGCCGCCGTAGATCTCCAGCCGGGCCAGCGTCGCACCCATCTGGTAGTCGCCGACCTTGATGCCCCACTCGCTCTGGACGCGCCCGCTGCCGTCGACCAGGGGGAACACGTACTCGGCGTCGCCGCGGACGTCGTCGTCGCCGGCGCGGGTGTCGATCACCGTCCGCTCGACGCCGCGGGCCTGGTAGAAGGCGTAACGCTGCACGAACTCGTTGCCGTCGGTGACCCACCGCTGGTTGGCGGTGTCCCACACCAGCGAGGTGAACTCGTAGCGGTGCAGGATGCCGTTGTAGCGGATGGCGACGTGGTCGGGCACGGCCCGGCCCAGACGATCGTAGTCTCCGCCGAGGTAGAGCACGCGGTCGATGCCCTCGCCGCCCTCGATGATGTCGCTGTAGGTGGGCAGGAAGGTCTCGTCGCTGCCGGTCAGCCGGGGCAGGTCGTCCGGGACGATCTGGAAGGTGTCGTCGCCGGCCTCGCCGAGCAGCAGGTCGCTCGCCTGGCGGTCCATGCCGCCGCTGAGCACGTCGTTGCCCGCCCCGCCGAAGATCCAGTCCTCGCCCAGCCCGCCGGTCAGCACGTCGTGGCCGTCGCCGCCGAGGATCACGTCGCGGCGGATCGCGTCGGCCCGCAGGGCCATGTCCATGACGGCCGGGGGCGACCCGTCGCCCTGGTCCAGCGTCAGCGCGTAGGTCGTCGGCAGCTGCTGGCCGTGGACCTGCACGAGGTAGGTCTGCCCGGCCTGCAGGCCCAGGCCCGCCAGCAGCATGCCCACCGTCGCGCCGGTGCCGGCGACGCTGCGGATCTCCGTGCCGTCGGCACCGTAGAGCGACAGCGTCAGTCGATCGTCGCCCGAGGCGCCCTGCACGCGCAGCTCGCCGGCGGTGATGTCGGCGAAAGTGCGGAAACTGTACCAGTCCACGTCGGTCGGGCTGTCGAGCGACAGGCCCGTCCAGCGCGTGCTGCCGGCCAGGGCGGTCGGCTCGGCGCTCTGCCCGGCCAGCAGGCCGAGCTTCTGGATCGCGGCGAGGTTGGCGTCGGTCACGCGCAAGGCCACCGCACCGGCCGCCGGCCCCGCCGTGGAGCGTGTCGTTGCCCTGGCCGCCGTCGATGGTGTCGTGGCCGAAGCCGCCGCGGATCGTGTCATCCCCCTCGTCGCCGTAGAGCACATCGTCGCCCATGCCGCCGGTGATGATGTCGTTGCCCGAGCCGCCGCGGACCTCGCCGCCGCCGTTGCCGAGGGTGATGACGTCATCGCCCGCGCCGCCCTCGATGTACACCGGCTGGAGCACACTGCCGTCGACAGTGATCGTGTCGTTGCCCTCGTCGCCGTAGATGACGATGCGGCCGACGCCGTCGTAGCGCTGCTGCATGCCGAAGGCCGACACGATCACCTGCTCGGAGTTGTGCCCGCGGCTGACGAGGATCGTGTCGTCGCCGTCGGACAGGTCGCCGTGGAGCCGCTCGGCGGAGCGCCGGCCGAAGTTGAGCGTCAGCACGCCCGTGTTGGCGTCGAGGCTGGCCAGGACGGGCGTGGTGTCGGGCTGGGGCTGGGCGGCCGGTCGGGGCAGCTGGAAGTCCACCAGCGTGATCCGCCCGAAGTCCCACTCCTTCTCGATGGTGACCGGCCCGCCGCCGATGGAGACGTAGGCGTGCAGCCCGGCCTCGATCTTGCCGGTGATGTCGAACACGTGCAGGCCGGCTGCGCCGAGCAGGAAGTTGTCGACGATCTCCGGCAGGCGGACCTTGCCGTCGTTGTCGGGATCGTTGAGGTTCATGTCGACGGTGAGGTAGAGCCCGCCGCCGACGCCGCCGTGGGCGACCGGCGTATTGACCTCGCCTGAGGCCTTGAGCCCGCCGCTGACCCACAGCTCGCGGACATCCTCACCGGTGCCGTCGGCATTGGCGCGATCGGAGATATAGAAGCCGTTGAAGGTGTCCGTCCAGTCGCCCGACTCGTGGAAGTCGAAGAAGCCCTGGGTGTCGTAGCCGAAGGCGAAGTCGGCGCCGATCTCGACCTCGCCGCCGATCCGCACGCCCAGCGGCCCGTAGATGCGGATGAACTGGCTGTACTCGAAGGCGATGCCCAGTGCGGGCATGTCGTAGGTGACCAGCGGGATGTCGGTCTTGCCCAGCAGCAGGCCATCGAGCACGTCCTCGCGGAGGTCGCGGATGAAGGTGGCCGCATCGGCCAGGCGGTCGCCGATCAGCGGCAGCTTCACGCCGAGCACCTGCCCGCGCAGGGCGTCCTCGAGCAGCTGGAGCATCGAGCCCCAGCCGCCGACCAGGGCGTCCAGCGAGCTGGTCAGGTCCAGCGCGTCGACCATGGCGCCGAAGTCGGGGCACGAGTTGACCACCAGCGAGGCCGGGTCGGCCAGGTCGAACGACAGCGACAGCGGGCCGATGTCGTTGGTGCGGGTCGGGGCGTAGACGGGCAGGTTCACATCGGCCTTGCCGGTGATGGTCGAGGCCAGCATCGAGTTCAGCGTGCCGGCGTCGACGGCGTTGAGCAGGTCGCTGAAGTAGACCCGCCCGTCGCCGTCGGGGTCGGTGAGGCGCAGGTTGAACGAAGCGGGCGCCGTGCCCGGCCCGGCCCCGTCGGCGTCGAGGACGAGCTGGCCATTGTTGGTCGCGCCGTCGCCGATGAACAGCCCCATCGCGCCGAGGGACGCCTGGAAGGCGATGTCGCTGCCGACGACCTTGAGGGTGGCGGCGATCAGGCTCTCGGCGGCGCCGGCGTAGAGGAAGGCCCGCACATCGGGCACGCCCAGGCCGGTCAGCGTGGGCAGGTTGCCCAGGTCCAGGCCGAGGCTCAGGCCCAGCTGGAGGTTGGCCTGGGCAGTCAGCAGGCCGTTGGACTGCACGCCGGCGTCGATGAGGTTTGCCAGGCCGGCAATGGGGCTCAGGCCGGCTGGCAGGTTTCCGTTGAGCCCACTCAGGTCGAGGTTCAGCGGCAGATCGACGCTCGAGCCCAGCTCGTACTGCAGATCGAACCGCAGAGCCGGCGAGGGGCCGCTACCGTCGATGCTGAAGCTCAGCGGCACGCCCAGGGCCTCTTCCAGGGCGGCCTCCAGCTCGGCCAGGGCCAGGTCGGGCCGGCCCTGGAAGCGGTCGATCGTCGCGCGGAACTCGTCGACGAAGTCGAGGATCTCCACGACGCTCTTACCCAGCACCGGGATGTCCTGCTGCAGGAAGCCAAAGCCCTGCAGGCCCGCGAGCATCTCGACCGTGCGGTCCAGCAGGGCCAGCACGTGGCCGATCTCCAGCGAGGCCAGGTCTGCCAGCTTGTCGAAGTTCGTCAGGGTGACGTCGAACGTGTCGGTGGTGACCTGGAAGCTCGAGTCGAACATCGCCGGCCAGGCGATGTCAATGGCCGGCGTGGCCCCGACCAGGCCCGAGAGGCTCAGCGTGTCGAGCGAGAGGTCCACCGGCAGGTGCAGGTTGGCCGAGGCGTCGGCGATGGTGAGGTTGACCATCGAGCCGATGTTGCGGAGGTTGGCCGGCGCAGGTCGAGCCCGACGGCGACCTCCAGCACAGCCGAGGCGTTGACGCCCAGGGCCACCTCGCCGCCCAGCCCAAAGCCGCGCTCGCTCAGCTCGGCCGGCAGGGCCAGGTTGAGCGTATGGGCGACCGCCCTGTCGTAGCGGAAGCGCAGCTCCAGCCGGCCGTCCTCGTTGACGACGGTGACGCCGGAGACCCTCGCCGCCGCCGAGCCGTTGAGATACGCGGCCAAGCCCCCCAGCGTCGGAATGGCCGTCGCGGCCAGGTAGGCCTGCACGGGGGCGAAGACCTCGTCGCGGATCGCGTCGCCCAACCCCAGCAGCGCGCCCAGCGTGGGCGATTGGCCGTCGGGGTCGAGCTGGCTGACCAGCAGGGCCAGCTGCTCGCCGGCGGCGCCGTAGGAGGCCAGGGCCTCGCCGAAGCCGGCCAGGCCGTCGACCAGGCCCAGCAGCGTAGCGGCGGCCTCGGCCGTCAGGGGCGAGTCGGGCGCGCCGAAGCTCACGTACAGCTGCCCCGCGAGGTCGGGGTTGGCGTCCAGCACGGCCGAGCCGCTGCCCAGGGCGGCGTTGATCGCGCTGACGACGCCCGCGTCGGCCGAACGGATCGACTGCAGCCGAAGCCCCCGCGCCGTCGCCTGCGCCCGCAGCGCCGACACCAGCGCCACCGCCTCGCTCGAGCCGGGCACAGCCAGCACCGCCTCCATGCCGGTGGTCAGCTGTCGGCCCACGCTGTGGGCGGGCGCCTGCGTCCACCCCGCCGCGGGGCTAAGGGCCGAGACCGTCACGCCCGTCGGCAGCGTGACGGCGGACAGAATCTCGCTCAGCCAACTCGTGGCGAACCGCGCGTCGCCCGTCACGCCCTCGACCGACCGCCAGGCCGGGGCGTTGGGACTATTGAGCTAGGCCACCGTCATCGCGTCGAGTTGCCCGCTGGCATCGGCAGGGGCCAGGGCGCCGTCGGGGTCGATGGCCGACTGGAACCGCCGCAGGGCGTCCTGCGTGGCCGCGTCCAGCGTGCCGCTGAGCGCCAGCGGGTTGCCCGCCCGGTCGGTGAAGCCCAGCAGGTTCAGCCGCTGCTGGGTCCGCAGGAGGGCCGTCGTCTCGCCGACGGTGATGGCGTGGGCGTCGGTCGCGCCGGCGCCGACGGTCAGCACGACGGTCTCGATCTGGCTGGCGTCACTGGTGGCGACGGTCAGCTCGATCTGTCCCTGGAAGCCCGGCGTGGCCGGGTCGGCGTCATCGGCCAGCGTCGAGCTGGTGGAGGCCGCGAAGGCCAGGATGCCGTCGCTGCCCAGGCCGCTGAGGCCCAGGCGGGTCGGCTCGATGAGTCGGCCCAGCACGTCGGGGCCGTGCTTGAGCAGCGTATCGCCGCCCGAGCCGAGGCTCGCCAGCGTCAGCGCCCAACCGCCGCCGCGGACCAGGGCGCTCTGGATCTGGTAGTCGCCCCAGCCCAGCCGGGCGTCCAGGTCGATCACGAACACGTCGCCCGAGCCGCCGCTGTAGGCCAGCTCGCCCTGTGGACCGGCCATCAGCACCGGCTCGGGCGGGCCCAGTGGGTAGAGCAGCTCGTCGGTGGGTCGGTCGCCGCTGAGCATCAGCCGTTCTTCGAGCTTCTCCAACCTCGCTTCGCGCAGCAGGTAGCCCGGGCTCTGCCCAGCCGCCAGACGGAAGCGCTCCTGCTGCAGGACCAGACGGTGGAGATGGCGCAGCCGACCGAGAGCGTGCGACGCTAGAGACACGGAACACCTGCCTTTCAACAAACAGCCCCCCAATGGCAAGCGGGGCCCTGGCAATCGATGCGAGCAGCGGATGGGCGTCTTCGAAGAGGATGCCGAGCCGGCGCGGAACCGCCCTACTGCCGATTCCCTGCCTCATGGACAGGACCGTGCCGACCGCGCCGTCGTTTCCCTCCAGGCAACTGATTTCCTTCGGCGCAGGTATACCACAAGTCCCCAGGGCGTCAAGAGGTTGAGGATCGTGCCGTAAACCCCTGACATTTGCCCAGTTTGCCTGAATTGCCCCGCTGCCCCACCCCAGGTGCTTCTGGCCAGAACCGATAGTCGAGGCATACCCGCAGCCGACCCGCCTGGGTGGCCCGCGGATCCGGTAGGTCGTTGAATGGAAGGCTTTCTGAGGGTATCGTGGAGGATAGGCGTACAGCGTTTCCTGACCGGATGCCGGAGAGCCAGTGATGCACAGCGACGGCGAACTGACGCAGGAGCCCGAAGGGCCGACCCGCGACGGGCCACGCCCGATCGGTAACGGCGACAGGGCGGAGCTGTGCCTGCCGACGATTCTGCGCGCGGTCCAGCAAGCCACCGGGCAGGACTTCGGGCCCTACAGGAGCAGCACACTGCTGCGCCGCATCGACCGGCGGATGGGGCTGCTGGGCCTGTCCGACCCGGCCGACTACGCCCGCCTCGTCGAGACCGACGTCCAGGAGGCGGCTCGGCTCCGCCAGGACATGCTCATCAACGTCACCGAATTCTTCCGCCAGGCCGAGGCCTGGGACGCCCTGGCCGAGCAGGTCGTGCCTGAGCTGATCGCCCGGACCGAGCCAGGCGGCGCCCTCCGCGCCTGGGTGCCCGCCTGCGCGACCGGACAGGAGGCCTACAGCCTGGCCATGCTGCTGGTCGAGCAGGTCCAGGCCAGCGGCCGACGGATCGAGGTGCAGCTGTTCGCCACCGACACCGACGAGCAGGCCCTGCGGGTGGCCCGGTCGGGGCACTACCCGGCCAGCATCGCGGCGGAGGTCTCGCCGGAGCGGCTGGAGCGATTCTTCGTGGCGACCGGGTCGGGCTACGAGGTCGTCAAGAGCCTCCGCGAGCAGGTGGTTTTCGCCCAGCAGGACCTGCTGTGCGACCCGCCGTTCGCGAGGCTGGACCTGGTGAGCTGCCGCAACCTGCTGATCTACCTCGAGCCGGCCATCCAGCGCAAGACGCTGGGGCTGTTTCACTTCGCCCTGAACGACGGGGGCTACCTGCTGCTGGGCTCGGCCGAGTCGATCAGCGGCGCCGAGCCCCTGTTCGTGCCGGTGGTCCCGAAGTGGCGGATCTACCGCCGCACCGGCACGGGCCGGCAACCGGACCTGCAGATCCCCCTGCGCCAGGCGCCCCGGGCGCCCCTGCCGCCGCCCGTCGGGGCCGTGCCCTGCACCCCGGTGACGCTGGCCGCCCAGCGGGCGATGCTGGACGCCTACGCGCCGCCCTCGGCCGTGGTGGACCGCAGCGGACGGCTGCTCTACTGTCACGGGCCCATCGGCGAGTTCCTCGAGGTGCTGCCCGGCGAGCAGACCGGCCAGATCGTCGACATGGCCCGCGAGGCGCTGCGCCCCGGCCTGCGGGCCGCCCTGGCCCGGGCCGTCCAGGAGGGTCGCCCTCTCTCGATCCGCGCGGCCGGCCGGCCTGGCCGACGGGCCCGCACCGTCCGCGTCACCGTTCAGCCCGTCGACGCGGACCGCCAGGCCAGCGGGCTGCTGCTGGTCAGCTTCGAGACGATCAAGCCCCCTCGGCGCAAGGCCGGCCAGGCGCCCCACGCCCTGCCCCCCGAGATCGAAGACGAACTCCGCCTGACCCGCGAGGAGCTCCAGGCGACCGTCCACCAGCTCTCGCTGTCCAACGAGCAACTCAAGGCCTCCGACGAGGAGTCGATGGCCGTCAACGAGGAGCTCCAGGCCGCCAACGAGGAGCTCGAGAGCGGCAAGGAGGAGCTTCAGTCGCTTAACGAAGAGCTCAACGCCGTCAACCTCCAGCTCCAGCAGAAGGTCGAAGAGCTCGAGGCCGTCAACAACGACGTGCTGAACCTGCTGAGCAGTTCCAGCGTCGCCACGATCTTCCTCGACCGCGAGCTGCGGATCTGCCGCTTCACGCCGCAGGCCACCGACCTGCTGAGCCTGATCGAGGCCGACCTGGGCCGACCCTTCGCCGACATCCGTCGGCACTTTGTCGACGAGACGCTGCTGGACGACGCCCGGCGCGTCCTGGCCGAGCTGGTGAGCCTCCACCACGAGGTCCAGACCGCCGACGGCCGATGGTACGCCCGCCGCATCACCCCCTACCGCACGCAGGATGGGCGCATCGAGGGCATCGTGCTGACCTTCAGCGAGGTCACGCTGCTCAAGCGCAACGAGCACGCCCTACGAGACAGTGAGCAGCGATACCGCTTGGTCGCCGACTTCACCGGCGACTGGGAGTTCTGGCGCGCCCCCGACGGTAGGTTCCGCTACGTCTCGCCCGCCGTCGCCCAGGTTACCGGCTATGACGCCCAGCAGTTCCTGGCCGACCCCGAGCTGGCGATGCGGATCCTCCATCCCGACGACCGCGAGGCCTACCTGACGCACCTGCACGAGGTGGACGAGACCGGCGGCACCGGCCACCTGGACTTCCGCATCATCACGGCCGACGGGACGACCCGGTGGATCGGCCACAAGTGCCAGGCCGTCACCGACGCCGATGGCCACTACCTCGGCCAGCGGGGCAGCAACCGCGACATCACCGACCGCAAACTCGCCGAGCAGGCCCTGCGCGAAAGCGAGCAGCGCTACCGCACGCTGTTTACCAACATGGACGAGGGCTTCGCCCTGGGCGAGGCCATCGTCGACGGCCAGGGCCGGGGCGTGGACTTCCGCTTCCTGGAGGTCAATGATGCCTTCCACCGCCAGACGGGCCTGGGCCCCGACGCCATCGGGCGACCCATCACCGAGGCGCTGCCGCAGGTCGAGCCCTACTGGATCGAGACCTACTGCCGCGTCGCCCTGACCGGCGAGCCGGCCGAGTTCACCAACTACAACCGCGACACGGGGCGGCACTACCACGTGCACTGCTACCGCCCCGCCCCGGAACGCTTCGCGATCCTCTTCCGCGACGTCACCCGGGAGCATCTCGACCAGGAGGCCATCGCGCGCCAGAACGCCCTGTTGCAGGGCGTCAACGAGGTGCTCGAGCAGGCCCTGCACGCCGAGAGCGAGCAGGCTTTCGGCCAGGCGTGCCTGCGGGTGGCGACGGCCATCACCGGCAGCGAGATCGGCTTCATCGCTGAGACCACCGACGAGGGGTTCATGCGCGACCTGGCCATCAGCGACACCGGCTGGGCCGCCTGCGGCATCAAGGACCCCACCGGCCACTGCCGCCTGCCGGGCGATTTCCCGATCAAGGGCCTGCACGGGGCGGTCCTGACCGAGGGACGCAGCCACATCATCAACGACCCGGCCCGCCACCCGGCCGCGGGGGGCCTGCCGCCGGGCCACCCGACCCTCGAGTGCCTGCTCGGCGTGCCGCTGCTGCAGAATGGCCGGGCCGTCGGCATGATCGCCGTGGCCAACCGCCCCGGCGGCTACCGCGGCGAGGACCGGCAGGCCCTGGAGGCCTTGGCGCCGTCGATCCTGCAGGCCCTGCACCGCCGCCGGGCCGAGGCCACCCTCCGCCAGCGCGAGGAGTTCCACCGCCAGGCCCTCGAGTCGATCCCGGGCATGGTCTTCACCACGCGCCCCGACGGCTACTGCGACTACCAGAGCCAGCAGTGGGTCGAATACACCGGCGTGCCCATGGAGCAGCACATGGGCAATGGCTGGAACGACCTGCTGCACCCCGACGACCGCCCCCTGGCCATGGAGGCCTGGCGCCAGGCCGTCGAGGGCAACTCGGCCTATGACCTGGAGTACCGCGTCCGCCGGCACGACGGGCACTACGAGTGGTTCAAGGTGCGGGGCCGACCCATCCGCGACGCCCAGGGCCAGATCGTCCGCTGGTTCGGCGTAGCCACCAACATCGACGCAATGAAGCGCGCCGACGACGCCCTGCGCGAGACGGCCGACGAGCTGGCCCGCTCTAACCAGGACCTCGAGCAGTTCGCCTACGTCGCCAGCCACGACCTCCAGGAGCCCCTGCGGATGGTCAGCGGCTTCCTGGGCCTGTTGTCCAACCGCTACGCGCCGCAGCTCGATGACCAGGCCCGCGAGTACATCCACTACGCCGTCGATGGGGCCCAGCGGATGAGCCGGCTCATCCAGGACCTGCTGGAGTTCAGCCGCGTCGGCACCCACGGCCGAGAGATGGACCCCGTCCAGACCGACCAGGCGGTCCAGAGTGCCCTGGCCAACTGCCGGGCCACCGTGGAGTCCAGCGGCGGGCAGGTCGAGCTGGGGCCGCTGCCCCGCGTCCTGGGCGACTCGGCCCAGATGACCCAATTGTTCCAGAACCTCATCGGCAACGCCGTCAAGTTCCGCCGCCCCGACGTGCCGCCCCGGGTCCGCATCACCGCCGAGCGGCAGGACGGCCAGTGGCTCTTCCGCGTCGCCGACAACGGCATCGGCATCGACCCCCAGCAGGCCGAGCGGATCTTCCTGATCTTCCAGCGCCTCCACACCCGCGAGCAGTACGAGGGCACCGGCATCGGCCTGGCGATCTGCAAGAAGATCGTCGAGCGTCATAGTGGCCGAATCTGGGTCGAGAGCGCCCCCGGCCAGGGCTCGACCTTCTGCTTCACCCTGCCGGCCAACGAGACGTAGACCGTTTTGCGCTTGCGCCTGTGGATCCCAAAACGCCTCCGGCCCAAGCCCACGGAATGCCTTCCGTGGGCATCGTGGCCGAGCCGTGCCTGACCCGGCACAACGCGCCCGCAGGTTCGCGAGCAAAACGCTCTAGCCGCGAAGGCCGTAGGGGTGCAGCGCGGCTCCCTGGGGCGCAATACCCGGGGTGTCCCCCGTCTCCGGCGGCGGTCAGGCCCGCCCTACGTGTGCATGTCGCCGCGGTCGACGAGCTTGTTGAAGTTGCTGTCCTCCTCGTACACCAGGGCGAGGTGCTTCTCGTCGAACTTCTGGAAGAAGTCGTCCCAGCTGATGGGTTCGAGGCTCTGCTCGCCGCTGTAGCCCGCGAAGTCGATGCGGATAATGCCCGGGTCGTCGCCGCTGCCGGTGCCCGTGACGCTGGCGGGATGGCCGCCGTGGCTCTCCGCCCACTGGCGGATGGTGTCATGATCGGTTGTGGACTGGCTCATCGGTGGACTCCTTGTCTATCCGTTCAGCACGTAGCCGCCGTTGGGGTGCAGTATCTGTCCCGACATATACGACGCATCGTCGCTGGCCAGGAAGACGTAGCAGGGGGCGACCTCGTCCGGCTCGCCGGGGCGGCTCATCGGCACGTCGGAGCCGAAGGTCTCGACCTTTTCCTCGGGGAACGTCGCAGGGATCAGCGGCGTCCAGATCGGCCCGGGCGCCACGCCGTTGACGCGGTTGCCGCGGCTCTTGAGCAGGTTCGTCGAGAGCGACCGCACGAAGGCCACGATCGCGCCCTTCGTCGAGGCGTAGTCGATCAGGTGCTCGCTGCCTCGGTAGGCCGTGATGCTCGTCGTGCAGATGATCGAGCTGCCCTCGCGCAGGTGCTTCAGGGCCGCCCGCGTGACGTAGAAGTGCGCGAAGATGTTCGTCTCGTATGTCTCGCGGAGCTGCTCGTCGGTGATGTCTTCCAGCGACGACTGGGGGTACTGCACGGCCGCGTTGTTCACCACGATGTCCAGCCGGCCCAACTCGTCGACCGCCTTGGCGACGGCCGAGTCGCAGAAGGCCCGCTGGCGGAGGTCGCCGGCGATGCGCAGACACTTTCGGCCGGCCTGCTCGACGAGCTGCTGGGTCTTCTTCGCGTCCTCGTGCTCGTCCTTGTAGACGACCGCGACGTCGGCGCCCTCCTTGGCGAACATGACCGCGACGGCCCGGCCGATGCCGCTGTCGCCGCCGGTGATGATCGCCGCCTTGCCCCGCAGCTTGCCGGCCGGTCGATACTCGCGGGCCTCGCTCTGCGGGCGAGGCTCCATCTCGTGCTCTCGGCCCGGCTGGCGCGGCTGATGCTGTGGCGGTCGGGTCTGCTGCTTCGATTCCTTACCCATGTCTGTCCCCCTGGTCGCCACTGCGGTACAAAGGTGGCTGCACACGGCGCAGCCACGCTCGGGCTGTCCCTGAATTGTAGGCCCGGCGAACCCCGGCGGGCGAATCGGGCTCGGCCGTCGCGTATGATTACCCCCAGACGGGGGCGAACGGACAGCGAAGGGAGACAGACATGCAGAGACGCAAGCTGGGGCGGTTCGACCTGGAGCTCAGCGTGGTGGGCCTGGGCGGCGTGGTGGTGATGGGCCGGCCGCAGGAGGGTGTGGACCGCGACGTGGCCTGGGCGGTGGAGCAGGGGATCAACTACTTCGACGTCGCGCCGACCTACGGCGACGCGGAGGACCGGCTGGGCCCGGCCCTGCAGCGCTACCGCGACGGCGTGGTGCTGGCCTGCAAGACCCAGCAGCGTTCGGCCGAGGGGTCGCGTCACGAGCTCGAGCAGTCGCTGCGGAAACTGCGGACCGACCACTTCGACATCTACCAGATGCACGGCTTCACGAAGGTCGAGGAGGTCGAGCGGGCCCTGGCGCCCGGCGGGGCGATCGAGACCTTCGAGGACGCCAAGGCCCGTGGCCTGACACGGCTGATCGGCTTTAGCGCCCACGACGAGCCGGCCGCCCGCATGGCCGTCGACAGCGGGCGGTTCGACACGATCCTGTTCCCGATCAACTACCGCACGTGGGAGACGGGCTTCGGCCCGACCGTCATCGAGGCCGCCCGCCGGCGCGGCATGGGGATCCTGGCCCTCAAGGCGATGGCCCGCACCCGCGTGCCCAAGGGCCAGCCCAAGACCTGCATCAACTGCTGGTATCAGCCGGAGGACCGCCCCGAGGTGGCCGCCGAGTTGCTGCGGTGGACCCTCAGCGTCGACGGCGTGACCGCCGCCGTCCCGCCGGGCAACCCCGACCTGTGGCGCGACGCCGTCGCCATCGCCCGCGATCTCACGCCCATCCGCGAACCGGAGGTCATGCACCTCCGCGCCGCCATGGGCGACGTCGCCCCGCTCTTCCCCCCCGCCCACGTGGGGTAGCCGCAGACGCTCTTCGAGCGAAACTTCGGCTGCAGACGCTACCGCCGTCGACGCAGTGACGCAGTGACGTCCCTAGATATTCAGGCCCGTGGACCGCGTGCCCTCGTCCTCGTCGGTGTAGGCGGTGGGGTCGCCGCCCTGCTCGATGATGGCGATCTTGCGGACGCGGCGGGTGTGTCGGCCGCCCTCGAAGTCGGTGTCCAGCCAGGCCTCGATGATGCGGCGCATGAGCTCCTCGCCGAGCAGGTCGGCGGCGAGGCACAGGACGTTTGCGTCGTTGTGCTGGCGGGCCATCTGGGCGGTCAGCTCGTCGTTGCACAGGGCGGCCCGCACGCCGGAGACCTTGTTGGCGGCGATGCTCATGCCGATACCGCTGCCGCACAGCAGGATCGCACGGTCGACATGCCCGTCGGTGACGGCCTTGGCGGCGACGTAGGCGATGTCGGTGTAGTCGCAGCTGCGGGCGCTGTTGGTGCCCAGGTCCACGACGTCATGGCCCTGCTCGCGCAGGAGCATGCTGACCTTCTCCTTGGGGGCGAAGCCGCGGTGGTCGCCGGCAACGGCAATCTTCATGGCAGTATCTCACTCATGCGGGCCTGGATGGCCTGGTGAATCCGCTCGGCCACCTGCCGGTAGGTTTCCAGGTCGGCGCCGATGGGGTCGGGCACGTCGCCGGCCGGGTCCAGCACGAACACCCGGTCGCCGGCCGAAGGCACCAGGCGGAGCACGTCGTCGCGGTGCCGGCCGGTCATGCAGAATATCAGGTCGGAGGAATTTATCAACTCGACGGTCAGGGGTCGGCTGCGGTGCGGGCCCACGTGGGCGCCGCGATCTTCGGCCGCCCGGACGGCCTCGGGGGTCGCCGGCATGCCGCCCATGCCGAACGTGCCGGCCGAGAGAACTTGCCAGCCCTGCTGGCCCAGCGCATCCGCCCGGCAGCCCAGGGCCCGGGCCAGCTCCAGCCGGGCCAGGGCCTCAGCCATCGGCGAGCGGCAGGTGTTGCCCGTGCAGACGAACAGGATCTGCCGTTGCAGGAGCTTCTCGACCATTCGGCGGTCGTAGGCGCCCTCGCGGAGGATCTCGAAGCGCCCCTCGGCGTCGAAACGGATGATCGTGCTGCTCTGGCGCCAGCGGGTGGCCCCGGCGTCCAGCAGCAGGTCGACGCGCCCTTCCAGGGCGGCGAGCACCTCGTCGCCGCTGGTGGCCGGCGGATGGCCGGCGAGGTTCGCCGAGGGCGCCACCACCGGCACGTCGGCGGCCGAGAGAAGCCCCTCGCTCACCGGATGGGCCGGGCAGCGCAGCGCCACCGCGCCCTCGTAGCAAAGCCGATCCTCCAGCCCCCGCCAGTCGGCCCGGCCGAAGCCGCCCTCGCACGGCAGCACCAGCGTCAGCGGGCCCGGCCAGCACTTCTCGATCAGCCGCTGGGCCTGCTCGGGCGGGGCCGGGACGAACCACTGAACGTGCTCCGCTCGGCCCAGGTGGACGGTGAAGGGACGCTCGGGCCGGTCCTTCAGCTCGCGGAGGCGCTCCAGGGCGGCCAGGTCGGCGGCGTTGGCGGCCAGGCCGTAGACCGTCTCGGTCGGGAAGGCGACCAGCCCCCCCTCGCGCAGCACCGTCGCGCCGCGCTCGACGGCGGCGGCGAGGTCGCCGGGGCCTTCGATCCTGATGACGTCTGTTGCCATTCGCCTTGCGTCCGCTGGAAAAGAACACGGCCACGGCATCCCGCCGAGGCCGTCTCACACGCCGATTCGCTGTCGACCGGCAGGACCCACCGACGGGGCAGCCGGGCCGGTGCCCGCATTATGCCCGCAAAGGCCTGCCCAGGTCAAGCATGCGTCACGCGAGGGGCTCGAGGTGCCCCTCGAAGTGCATCGCCAGCTCCAGGCGGTCGATCTGCCAGGCGATCACCGTCACGCCGGACTTCACGTCGGGCCGGGCGGGCGGCCAGGCGGTCAGCCGGCCGTTGTCGCGGTCGCCCACGAACCGCAGCCCGTCGCCGAAGTCCAGGTGGCCCTTGAACCGCAGCAGCCTCTCGCCCAGGGCCTCGATCGCCCGCTCAAAGCTCGCGAAGCTCACCGGCCCGGGCGGGTTGACCGTGATGGCCACGATGGACTCAGGGGGCTGCTCGTCCGAAGGCGCCGCGCGGTGCACGTGCGTCAGGCCGGCCAGGAAACCCTCGGGCAGGCGCCCATATTGCACTACCGCGAGGGGGGCCTGCGGGTTCATCTCGGCCAGCACGCCGCGCAGGCGTACCAACTCGTCAGCGGGCACGAGGTCCGGCTTGGTGATCAGCAGCGCGTCGGCGAGGCGGACCTGGTCCTGGGCGGGCCGAAAGAAGGCGGCCACGCGGGTGAAGCTCTCTGCATCGACCAGGCAGAGGTTGGCCTGGATGGCGAACCGCCCCGCCACCGCCGGCTGGTCGAAGACCGGGGCCAGGTCGCTGGTGCGGGCGACGCCGGTGGCCTCGATGAGCACCACGTCGGGCCGAACGTCGCGCTCGATGGCGGCGAGGGTCTTGAGCAGGTCGGTCTGCAGGCAGGTGCAGAAGACGCTGCCCTTGTTGAGCTCGAAC
>JAWLCG010000002.1:0-47115 GCA_041687295.1 Phycisphaerae bacterium
ACCGTCTTCATTGCCGTCCCCCGGCAGTCGGCCGTAGAGGTTCATCGCGGCAAGATCGCTACTGAAGGCTGTCCATGGATCGTTGTAGAACTCCACGAACGCCTCGTACCCGCTGACGCCGGGGGCGTAGGGTACCCAGTACTGGTTGGGCCTGTTGTACCAGGTCATCACGTAGGGGATCGTGCGGGTGAGCGGGTCGCTCTGGAGGGTCGTCCGCAGATCGGTGAACCAGTCCGGGTCGGCCCAGGACGCCGAGTAGCTGTCCAGGCCCACGCCGGTCTCGTGGAAGGTCGGCAGCTTGCCCTTGGCGTCGGCGATGCGGACGATCTCGCGGAGCACCTGCATCACGCCGGCCCTGTTGGGGTCGCCGTAGTAGTCCAGGCCCAGCACGTCCACGTAGGCGTCGCCGGGGTACTTCTCGAGCAGGTTGGCCTCGATGTCGCCTTGGGCGAGAGGCCCGCGCCAGTTGGGGTTCCAGACGTATAGCAGGTTGTGCAGGCCGCGGGTGTCGCGGTAGTACTCCACGGTGAACTGCCAGAACTGCTTGAACTGCTCGGGCGTGGCCAAGTTCCACCAGAAGGCGCTAACTAGGTTGAACTCGTGCCAGGGCCGGTACAGGATCGGGATGGGGTTGCCTTGGGCATCAGTGAGGGTCTCGAGGTAATCGGCCCCGCGCGACAGCTCGGCCACCAGGAGGTGGTGGTTGGCGCCGCCGGGCAGGATGGATGCGAAGTCGAGGTTCAGATCGCCCGAGCCGCCGCCGGTGACGGGGTTGCGCATGTGCCAGCACATCGTGACGGGCGCGCCCAGTTCGTAGGCGAAGCGGATGCTCTCGCGCATCGAGTCGCCCTTGCCGACCTGGGTAGCTAAGTTCATCTGGTAGCTCCACAACCCCGGCCACTCGCCAGTGGCGGCCTTGACGTCCGACCAGCGGTCAACGCCGGCCGGCGTGGGCGTGACGTGGAAGTAGTCGGTCATGTGGTGGCCGAAGAGCATCTTCTGCCCGCGGATCCGCTGCAGGCCCGCTAGCAGGGCCCGGGTCGAGTCCGTGGCGTTCGGATCGCTGGGGCCGACCGGCTCGGCCAGGGCCATAGAACAGGTTGCCAGCACCACTACGACTGCCACTGCGTTCATTGCACGGTTCACGGCATTTTCCCCTTATCGCTGTGGGGGCCGCCGATGCACATGTCGGCTCAGAGTGTCTCCCCGGGCACGAGGCTGTAGGGCAGTGTGACGGCCTCGGGGTGCTGCCCGGCGACGACGGCGTCGAGGGCGGCGATCGTCTGGCGGGCGAGGGCCTCGTGGGTGACGGTCAGCTCGGTCGGCACAATGGGCAGGCCGCCGGCCTGGTAGCCCGGGCCCAGGACGATCACCGAGATCGCCTCGGGCACGGGCCGACCGGCCTCCAGCGCCGCTCGCCAGACCGGCCCGGCCAGCGACGGCGTGTACAGCAGCAGCCCGTCGGCGTCGGGGTGCTCGGCCAGCCAGGCCTTGACGCTTCCAGCGGCGCTGGCGTGGCGGAAGTCGCAGGCGCAGGGCGGCAGCACCTCCAGGCCGAACTCGGCCGCCAGGGCCGCCATCGCGTGCGGACGCAGCTGCACGCTGTAGTGAACGGGTCCCACGCCCCCGCCCGTGGGGCCCACGTAGGCCACCCGCCGCCGGCCCCGCTGCGCGAAGGCTTCCATCGCCTGTCGAACGGCGCCCTCCTCGTCGAAGCTGACACAGCCGGCGCTGGTGCGGTCGTTGGTGTTCACCTGCACGGCCGGAATGCCGAAGCGATCGATTGCCTCGACCAGGGCCGGCGAGGGCGTGGAGAACAGCACCAGCCCGTCCACACAACTCTCGCGGACCACCCGAGGCAACTTGCCCTCGGGGCTCATCCGCTCGACCACCAGCAACCAGTCCCGTCGATGACTGGCGATGGTCAGCAGGTCCAGCACGCGCTCGGGGATGAAGCCCAGACTCTGGGCCAGCACGGCCACCGCACCGTGTCGGCGGCGGAAGTGGTTCCGATACGAACGGTTGGGCCGATAGCCCACCTTTCGGGCCGTCTCCAGCACCCGCTGGCGGGTCCGCTCGCTGTAGCGGACGGATCGGCTGCGGCGGTCGTTGACGATGTCGGTGACCACCCGCAGCGACACGCCCGTCAGCTCGGCCAGCCGGGCCAGCGTGACGTGATTGGGGTCCTCCCGGCTGGAGGGCGGTCCAGAGGCGGAAGCTTGGGGCTTGACGGATTCCACATGAAGAATCATACTACTGGAGCGTGGATCTGTCAATGGCCCAGGCGGCGACCGCCACTGCGGGCCCAGCCACTGGGTTCAGGAGGGTCACGATGCGAACGGAATCAGCGCTGGGGGTACTGGTGCTGGCGGCCATGTGTCTTCCGTCGACCGCACACGCGCAGGCAGCGGAGGTCAAGCCCGTGGAGGACGTGAGCGAAGGGAATGCATCCCGAATCGTCGGCTTCGAGTGGGTTGTCTTCTCGGCGGGCAAGCGGACGCTGCCGGCGCTGCGGATCTACGGCGAGGCCGGTCAGAGCGGCTGCTGGATCGGTGACTTCGTCCACCGCGATGCACCGAAGTGGGGGCGGGAGTTCCTGCCGCGACTGCAGGGGCAGGACATCGCTGACCCTGAGGCCCTGTGGGACTGGATGCGGGAGCAGGGCTTTCCGCCCTCGCTGATGACGGCCATCGACATTGCCGCGTGGGACCTCTACGGCCAATCCCGGGGCAAGCCAGTGGCGGAGCTGCTGGGGCCGGTGCAGCGTGACCGTGTGGCGCTGTATGTGGCGGGCTTGCCGGACATGACGGTCGAACAGAACCGCCAGGCCGTTCGCCAGTGTATTCGGCGCGGCATCCGGGGATACAAGGTCTACGCCTACCTCAAAGGCCACGGCCCGGCCCGCGACCCCGGCGACCGCGAGGCGGCGGCCCATTGGATCGAGCGAGACATCGCCCTGGCCCGGGCCGTGCACGAGGCGGCCGACGGCGAGGTGGAGTTGATGTTCTACCCGGGCAACAGCTACTCCCTGGAGGACGCGACCCGCGTGGGGCAGGTGCTGGATGAGTTGGGCTACAGCCTCTACTTCGACCCGATGCCGCAGGGGGAAGACGACCTGGCCGGCTACGTCGAGCTGCAGAGCCGCGTTCGCACACCGATCTGCGGACCGATCCAGGGCGCGGGCGTGGAGGGCCGCCTGGAGTGGGTGCGGGTTGGGGCGATGGACATGGCCGAGATCGACCTCTACGCCGGCGGCTTCACGCCCTGCCTGCGGATGGTGCGGGCCTGCGCGGAGGCCGGCGTGCCGCTGGACCTGCACGGCGGCTTCCCCATGGACATCTACCAGTTCCCGCTCTACGGCCTGGTGGGCGACGACGTGCTGCCCTGGCTGGGCCTGCACCACCGTGTGCCGCAGTACATCCCGGTGGCCGAGGACCCGGAGGGCACTGAGGTCGCTCCCGCGAGGATGCCCTGGGTGAAGCGCATCCAGGCCCGGCCCATCGACGCCGAGGGCAACGTGCGGCTGATCTACGAGATCCCCGGCATGGGCCTGGAGCCCGACTGGGAGTACATTCGCCAGAACGCTACCGCAGCCAACCCCGACGAGGAGCATTGAAGTGGCCCGCAGAGGCACGTATCTGTTCGTCGCGATCCTGGTCACCGCCGTCTCCGGCCTGGCCGGTGTGGCGTCCGCACAGGAGGGACAACCCATGGAAGACATGCTCCGTCCATACCTGGACCCGGGCTTTTTCCCCCAAGAGGGCCCCGATACGGATAAGGACTTCATCAACGCGGGTGTAGCCGCGATTCGCGAGGCCCTGCCGGCGATGTCCCCATATATCGCAGGCGCCAGGCCGAAGGTTCTCGTCCTCACGCAGGGAACCTATGGGCCTCTGCATGTGCCGGGGGCGGCGGGTCTGCTGGTGCTGCTCCGCGAGGCGGCCCGGCGCTACGACGCATTCGAACTGACGGAACTCTACAGCGACGAGTCCATCGACGCCGAGATGCTCGAGGGCTACGACGTGGTCGTGCTGAACCACGTGGGCCGCACCCGCCGGCCCGAGGTGTTCAACGAGATTTTGCCCGCCTGGGTCCGCGGCGGCGGGGGGCTGGTGGGCATCCACAGCGCGGCCCTGCTGTTCAAGGACCAGCCCGACGCCGAGTACAACCGGCTGCTCGGCGCCTATGTTGATACGGTCAACACACAGTACGGCCATCCCGGGGGGCACGGCGGATCCTTCCCGGTGGTACTGCCCCAGCCGGAGGATCCGCTGGTCCGGGCCTTCCACGGCGAGCCCACGGAGCGCACCGTCAGACACCGTTACCTCAGAGGCTCCGAGCGGCGGGGATACGACGTCACCATTCGCCCGCCGGTGGAGCTGGCGGACGAGCTGTACGCGCTGGTTCCGGCCCCGGGCCTGCAGACCCGGCCGGAGGTCCTTGTGCAGATCGACAACGAGGCGGCCACCCAGCGGTACCCGGAGGGGGCGGACAATTTCACTTACGCGCTGAACTGGGTCCAGCCCTACGGCCAGGGGCGGGTGTTCTACACGCAGTTCGGCCACAACCTCGCGGTCTACTCGGTGCCGTGCGTCGCCCAGGGCATCCTGGACGGTGTCCTATACGCCGCGGGAGCGGAACAGCAGCCCACGACGAATGCGGCGGACGGGCCCGGCGATGGCACAGGCCAATGAGGCTCGTCGGCGGCAGGAGGATCGGATGATGCGAACGAACGGTAGAACCGTGTCCCTGGTCCTTGCGCTGTGTGTGGGGGTGGCGGGGCTGGCGTCCTCGGCCTTGGCCACCGACGCCGTACAGGCCGGGCGCCTCACCATGGACCCGCCGACGCTGAGTTGCCTGGGCTTCGCCTGGGAGATCAGCGGCGACGACAACCGCAATGCGACCGCTCGCGTCGAATACCGCAAGGCGGGCGATGCCGACTGGCGGCAGGCGTTGGCGTTGCTGCGGATCGGCGGCCAGCACGTGGGGCGCACCTCGGACTGGCTGGACCATCAGGTTCCGCACATGCTCGCCGGGAGCATCATGGACTTGGAGGAGGCGACGGAATACGAGGTTCGCATCACTGTCGAGGATCCCGACGGCGTGGAAGGCGAGGCGAGCAAGGTCCGCCGGGTCCGCACGCGCGGCGAGCCCGTCAACCCCGAAGGCGGGCGCGTCTTCCACGTCTACCCCCCGGAGCACCCGATCCGCTGGCCGCAGAACGAGTTCAAGAACCTCTACAACGCCTACTACGGAGGCGTCGGCAACCTGGGCGACTTCAACATGGTCTGGCCACGCAAAGTGCAACCCGGCGACACCATTCTGGTGCACGCCGGCACCTACCGGGCGGACCTGCAGCATTACACCGACCGCATGGGCCTGGTGAGCGACGGCACCTACTGGCTCACGGCCAAGGGCACGGCCGAACAGCCGATCGTCATCAAGGCGGCCGGCGACGGGGAGGTGATCTTCGACGGGGCCGGGGCGGATGTGTTGTTCAACGTCATGGCTGCCGACTACCACACCTTTGAGGGCATCACCTTCCGCAACGCCGGCACCGCGATCTTCGCGGGCATGCAGGATGTGGGCGGCGCTGTCGGCCTGACGGTGCGGAACTGCCGGTTCGAGAATGTCCGCGACGGGGTCTTCACCCTGTATGCCGGCTCGCGCGACTTCCACATCGCCGACAATGTGTTCGTTGGCAGGAACGTCCGCGATCGCATGACCCCTTGGGGCGGTCCCGAAGAGGGCTACCTCAAGAGCAACACCGCGATTACCGTTCAGGGCTCCGGCCACGTGATCCGTCGCAATGCCATCGCGTATTTCTGGCAGGCGGTCCACATGGGCACGGCCTTTCCGGGCTGGGACAGCGGCGCTGCGATCGACATCTATGAGAATGACCTGCACGTCCTGGTGGACGACGGGGTCGAGACCGATGGCGGCGTGCGAAACATCCGCGTGCTGCGCAACCGCATCGCCAATACGGGCTCGGCCCTGAGCGCCCAGCCAATCTACGGAGGCCCCGCGTATTTCATTCGGAACGTCGCATACAACTTCCGCATGGGCATGAAGTTTCATGAGGCTCACCCCTCGGGTCTGATCGCCTGTCACAACACGTTCGTCGGCGACGGGCTGCTCTCACGGGGCCTGTATACCAATGCGCACTTCCGGAACAACCTCTACCTGTCGCCGTCTAACCACACGGGCGTGGCCGGGTTCCCGGAGGGTGGCAACGGCGTGACGGCGGACTTCAACGGCTATGACGGCCGGACGCGGTTCCTCGTGAGTGTCCTCGACGGATTCGCGCCGGTCATGGACAAGTCCCGCGATCCGTGGTGGCCGCTCAAGCGATATCCCCCGCGTGAGACCGACACGGTGTTCGACTCGTTCGAGGCGTTCCGGGAGGCCACCGGCCATGAAGCGCACGGCCGGCTGGTCGATGGACGAGTCTTCGCAGACCTGCAGCCCTACGAGCGGCCGGGGCCCGGTGAGCCCAGGCCGGTGGTCTTCATGGAAGACATCGACTTGCGACTCCATCCCCATGGCCCGGCTATGGATGCGGGCACGGTGCTGCCGAACGTGAACGACGGCTTCACAGGTCAGGCTCCAGACCTGGGAGCATACGAAGTCGGCCACCCTCGGGTGCACTACGGCCCGCCCGGATGGAAGGGATGGCGGGCGTTCGAACAGGCCCAGGCGGAACGCCGCGCCGATGAATGAAGCCATGTGTTGTGAAGAAGGACGATGAGCGCCCCATGCAGACGGTTGTGGGCCAGACGCAGGCCGGGTAGGCTGCAAGAACCCAACGGCGGATCGAACTGAGGCGGGCTGCCGGCGTCGCGCCCTGGGTATGGATGATCCCTTCGGTGATGCAGGGACTGCGGCGGACCGGTCCAGAGCACAGACCCGATGAGAAGGAGCGATGAGCGATGACACAGCAGCGGATCAAGCGGCAGGCGGTTGGGAGGCATGCAGTGACACTTGGCAGTCTGGCGGGTTTCCTTGGGGTGTTTGTGTTGATTGGCCAGGTCGCCCTGGCCCAGGACTACGCCTGGCAGGTGCCCCATGCCCGCGTGCTGCCCCACGGCGACCTCGAGTGGGCGCCTGAGCCGTTCGCATTCCAGGCCGGCTCCGCGGTCTACTGCATCGACTACGAGAACGGCGACGACGCCAACCGTGGCACGCGCGCGCAGCCCTGGAAGCACCACCCGTGGGACCCCAATGCCGGAGGGCAGGCTGCACAGGCGTCGGGGCCCGCGACGTACGTCTTCCGCCGCGGGGTGACCTACCGCGGCGTCTTGAGCCCCGGCGAGGATCGCGGCACGCCCGAAGAGCCCATCCGGTTGACCAGCGACCCGAGTTGGGGCGAGGGCGAGGCCCGCATTTACGGCTCGGCCATCGTCACCGACTGGCAACTCGGCGGCCATGACCGCATGCCCCAACGCGACCGCGTCTGGTCGGCGGAGGTGGACTTCCTGCCCCGCACGCTGTGGATGGTTGGCTCCGACGGCGAGATCACCCGCCTGACGCTCGCCCGCGACCCCAATTGGACCGAACCCGACCCCAACGACCCGATGGCCGACTGGCCCACCTGGGAGAACCCCCGCTGGTGGACCGGCGAGCATGTCATCAAGGTCGGCGATCAGGACCGCCACCTGGGGATCGACACCCAGCGCCTGACCCGCCCGGCCGCCGATTACGTCGGGGCGACGGTCTGGACCGAGTGGGGCATCGTGATGGGCAGCCCGTATCCCTCGCGAGTCGAGGCGTTCTGCGAGGAGGAGCGGGGCGTGAGCATCCGCGGGCCGTGGACCTGGAACATGAGCGAGCGGATCATCACGGGCAACCGCTACTACCTGGAGAACATGCCCTGGATGCTCGACGAGCCCGGCGAGTACTGGGTTGAACGTCTGGGCGACAACCGGGCCAGGATCCATGTTCGCTTGCCTGATGACAGCGACCCCAACGACGTTACGATCGAGGCCGGCCGGCACATCAACATCCTGGACGCGGATCAGCTCCACCACGTACACGTCAGCGGGCTGACGTTCCGCTTCACGAACATCCACTGGGACTACGACACGCCCCGCTGGGTGCACCCGGAGGTGCAGTCGGCGGTGATCCGCCTGGAGGGCATTGGCGACGACATCCGCATCACGCACAACCTCTTCGAGCACGTGCACACGCCGGTGCGGATGCGCCCCACGACGGTCACCCAGCAAATCGGCACGATCGCCATCAACGACAACCAGATGCGCTACACCGACCACGGGGCCGTGGTCATCCACGCCCACTTCGACGGCGACAACCGCCACGAGTATGGGCGGGCCGAGTACGTCGAGATGTTGCGGAACAACCTCTACCACATCGGCTGGCGGATCATCAGCGGCGAGCATGGCCACGCGGTGGACATCCGCTTTCCGCACCGCTCGCACATCGCGGGCAACTTCCTCTACCGCATCGCGGGCTGGGGCATCTCGGTCTTTGGCGGCAAAGGCGGTGGCCGGGTGGGCCTGGACGTGCCGTTCAGCCGCTACCTGATCCACCACAACCGCGTGCACGACGTGCTGCTCAAGAGCAACGACTGGGGTGGCATCGAGACCTGGCAGGGCGGGCCGTTCTACGTCTTCAACAACCTGGTGATCAACCCGCGCGGCTTTAAGAACTGGATCTACATCCGCGGCCAGAAGGACCGCGTCCCCGCCTTCGGCCATGCCTACTATGCCGACGGCGCGTTCAAGAACTACCTGTTCAACAACATCGCCTGGGGCCTGAACAACGAGCCCGGCGGCAAGGACGCCAACAGCACCGCCCTGCAGAACATCATCAGCTTCGAGAACACCTTCTTCCACAACACCTTCTTCCGCTTCGCCGCCGTGACGCGTCAGCAGGCCCCGTCGGCCGGGCGGTTCCGCTATCTGGGCAACGTGATCGACGACGCCTCGCTGATGGTCTTCCGCAGCGCCGACCCGCGCGACACGCCGCCCGACCCCAACGCCGAGCACTACACCCAGGGCGGCCAGTTCGCCTACGAGACGATCGCCTACCGCGGCAACGTGATGCACGACATCCGCGGCAGCATCGGCACGTTCGAGGAGACGGGGTACGTGTATGACGAACTGGGAGACTTCGCCGGAGCGCTTGAGCGTCTAAACGCCCAGGCGGCCGGGGTGGGCGTCGTGTCCGACAATCCGCCGCTGCGCGATCCGGCCGGCGGCGACTTCCGTCCTGCGCCCGACAGCGCCGCCATCGAGCACGGCCAGCGGGTCTTCGTCCCCTGGGCCCTTTATGGCGTGGTGGGCGAGTGGCAGTTCATCCGCAACAACGCCGACCCCTCCGAGATAGTCGACACCCACTGGTACATGACCCCCGCCCACGCCGGCCGAGGGCAGTATAAGGACATGCCGCGATACCCCCTGCGCGCGGTCAGCTACAGCGATGCCAGCCATGTGCAGGGCGTGCTGGATGACTGGTCGCCCGCCTCGGCCCTGCGGCTCGACGGCCAGGGGCAGTACCTGACCGTTCCCCACGCGTCCCTGCCGCCGGTGCCCCCGCCGGCCGACCGAACCGTCCGCAATGAGACGGTCGAGTTGGAATTCGCCACCGTCGAACTGCCCGAGACGCTATCGGTCGGCGAGCCGGTGACGGTCACGGTGCATCTAAAGGCGCCCCAGCCCACCCAGCAGGTCGGCGTGCACCTGCACTGGTTCAAGCGGGACAGCTGGGGCGGCTTGAGCACGATGGCCAACCCCACGCCGGTGGCCGGTGAGCCCAACAGCTTCCGCTTCACCTTCATGGCCGGGCGCCACGGTGAGAGGTATATCGGGGGGGATCTGCACCATTACGGCGTGCGGGTCTTCCTGTCGCCCGACGGCAGCGCCGAGCGGCTGACCCAGGAGGGGCAGGTCCTCCGCGACCTCTCCCCCGTGCTGGCCCCGGGCCCTGACGAGGGCCCTCACCGGACGGTGAACGTCACCACCGGCAACTTCCTGATCGAGGCCCTGCTGCAGACCAGCGATCCGCGGGGCACGCTGGTCCGCAAGATGGATCGGGCCGGCTACGCGCTGGACCTGGTGGCCGGTCGTCCTCGCCTGATGCTGCGTGACGCCGAGGGTGTCGAACTGACGGCCACCGCGAACGCCGCCATCGCCGACGGGCAGTGGGTTCACTTGATCGTTGAGGTGGACCGTCGGGGCGACGTGGCGTTCTACGCAAACGGCCGACGGATGGAAGTCCAGGTCACCGGGCGGATGCCCACCGACACGCTGGCCAACGAGGGCGACTTCCTGGTCGGCGGCGGGCCGGGCGCCGAGCCCTTGGCGGTGACGCTGGACTATCTCCGCGTCGCCCGCGGCACCCTGGCCGATGCCCGCACGACGATCGGCGAGCTGTACGCCTGGCAGTTCGACGGCCCGCACCTGCGCGACTTCGCCGGCAACGACCGCCGGGCCACCAACGCCGCCGGGGCGCTGGTTGCGCCCTGACTCCGGCCTGACGCAGCTTCGGGGACGGATCAGGACGGTCCCTCCTCGGGGGTGGGCGTGTTATGCACCCGCATCCGTGTAGTAGAGGATCTCTACAATGGCTGAGCGTCCCAACATCGTCATGATCGTCGCCGACGACACCACGCCCAACTAGCACGGCTGCTACGGCGGGTCCACGCCTACGCCGCACAGCCCTGCCACTGGTATCCCCCGGCCGAGACGGCCGAGGAACGCCAGCATCACAGCGATCCGATGCCCTGACAAGGTCCATGGTCGCGTCCCACGCCGACGCCGGCGGCCGACCTCCCGTGGGCATCCTCTTGACGGTGCGAGGACAAGCCGTTAGCTTACACGCGTAAGTCATGAGAATTACTCAGCAACACATCGCGGATCGGGCCGGGGTGACCCGGGCGGCCGTGAGTTACGTGCTCAGTGGTCGGGCCGAGCAGATGCGCCTGAGCAAGGACCTGGTGCGGCGCGTCCGGCAGGCGGCGGAGGACTTGGGGTACGTGCCCAACCATGCCGCGACCTCTCTGGCCTCGGGGCGCAGCCAGACGCTGGGGCTGTTGCTGGGCGATGCGGCTGGCCGGGTGGCGCCGTTCTGGAGCCCCATCGCCGAGGGCGTGGAAGCAGGGGCGCTGGAGGCCGGCTACGACGTGCTCCTCATCCGCGCGCGGGGCGATGCGGCGTTGGAGGGATTGCGGCGGCTCCAGCAGCGGCGCGTTGACGGTCTGGTGGTCCTGGGGCGGTCGGCTGACCGGGCGGCGGTATGGCGGGAAGCGCCCGTGCCGCCGGTGGTGATCCGGACGGGCCGGTCGGCAGCCCTGCCTGGCGTTGAACTCGATGCGCGTCCCGGGATCGACGCGGCGGTGGAGCACCTGGCCGGGCTGGGCCATCGCAGGCTGTTGTGGCTGGGGCCGGCGCGGGGCGTGGAGTCCCGCGCGAGGGCGGTTGATGAAGCAGCCCGGCGGCAGGGGCTGGCGACGGACGTGATCGTAGTGGAACGCCCAGGGGACGAAGCCTGGCAGTCGGCCGAGAGCGAGATCGCGCAGTGGGGCGACGCCCTGCGTGGTGTCCTGCCCGATCGCCTGCCGATGGGGGCAATCCTCTGCTGGAACGATCGGTTGGCGCTGGGACTCTATGCGGTGCTGGCCCAGCGAGGGCTGCGCGTGCCGTCCGACGTCTCAGTGGTGGGATTCGACGACCAGGAGGCAAGTCTGGGCCTGCCCGGACTCGCCAGCATCAGTCATGAGTTTCGCCGGATGGGCATCGAGGCGACCCGCCTGGCCCTGCGGATCATCACCGGCGAGTTGTCCGCCGACCAGGCCCCGGGCGCGGTGGTTCGCGTACCTTCCCGGTATGTCGTCCGCCCCAGTGTGGGGCCGTCCCCGTAGTCCAAGCAGATGAGTCGGCACAGTCCTGTCGATCAAGTGTGATGCTCGCATCTCCGTGGGTGCGGCGTAAAGGAAGGGATCATGAGCCAGTTGGTGTGCCAGGAACGGAACGAGTGCCTGGATGTCACGGTGTTCGATGACGCTTCGGCCGAGATGATTGACAAGCGGACCGGACAGATCTGGCGGATGGGGGCGGTGGCCCTGCAGGAGATTGGCCCGGTCGAGAACGACCTGTGCTGGAACCGTGGCCAGCGGCTGATCGGCGAGCAGTATGCCGGCCGTTTCCGCGGGGAGGCCCTGGGCGAAGGACGCGTGCGGTTTGTGGTGGTGGACGAGCAGGGCGAGCGACAGGGCGCGCTGGTCTGTCGGTATTTGCTGACGGGGGCATGGCTGAGCGTGGAGGTCGAGGGGATCGAAGAGTCCCTGGCGTCGCTGTGCTTTCCGCCGCCGGTCCGCTCGGCGAGCCTGGTGCTGCCTGTGGGCATGGGCCAGTGGCTGCGCGAGCCGTTGGGGAGGTTCGAGCGGCGTGTCTATCGTTTCGCCGGTCATGGGCTGAACATGCGCTGGCTGGGAGGCCTGGCCCAGGATGAGCGCCATGGCTGGATCGCCATCCTGCACAAAGGCCATGCGGACGCGGGCGTGATGCACGCCGGCGGCTCGGCCACGCCGCTGTGGCTGCGCTCGATGGGCAGTTGGCAGGGGCCCCGCGTGGTGCGCTACGGTTTTACCGACAACGGCTACGTGGGCCTGGCGCGGCTCTTTCGCGGCTGGGCCGACGCGCACGGACTGCGGGTGCCGCTGGCCGCAAAGCTCCAGAGCCGCCCGCATCTGGCCGAGGTGCTCGGGGGCCGCAAGCTGTCCTTTATGTACGCCAAGCCGTTCCACCCGCGGACGTACGAGGACCAGTGGCTCGAGCCTCCGCCGCAGGAGCAGGGCCGGTCCGACGGGCCGGTGGTGCTGACGAGCTTCGCTCAGGGCCGGGAGATCATCGACGATGCCCGGTCGCAGGGCTGGCACAAGGGCATCGCGCAGATGCTCGGCTGGATCCGCGGTGGTTTCGACGACTGCTACCCCGACTCCTGGCCGCCGGAGCCGGCCCTGGGCAGCCTGGGCGAACTCGACGCCCTCTGGGGCCGGCGTGACTGCCTGGTGGGCATCGCCGACAACTACGCGGACATCTACGCTCAGTCGCCGAGTTTCCCGGCCGGCATCATCCGCCGGCCCGACGGCAGCCGGCTCCGCGGAGGCATCTGGGGCGGCGGGCAGTGCTACCTGCTGGACTACGGCCAGTCGATCGAGGCCGCCCGCCGCAACGCCGCCCACTACGTCGAGCACGGCCTGCGGGCGATCTACTGCGACACGGCCACCGCCGTGCAGCTCTACGAGAACTACGACCCCGCCCACCGCATGACCCGCCAGGACGACGAGGATCGCCGCGTGGCCCTGCTGCGGATGTTCCGCGACCAGGGCATGGTGATCGGCAGCGAGGCCGGCTGCGACTTCGGCGTGCCGGTGATCGATTGGTCGCCCTCGCCGGCCCGCCACGCACCGGGCGTGTCCGTGCCGCTCTGGCCGCTGGTGTTCCACGACTGCCACATCGCCTTCAGCGATGCCATATCGCAGGACGTGTACGCCGACACCCCGTTGACCGACGGGGAGATGGCCGACTGGCGGCGCCGCCTCGTGCCGCTAATGCTCTACGGCTACCACGTCGGCCACAGCCGCATCACCGGCCGCAACTGGCCGCGGATCCGGCGGCAGGTCGCTGACGCCGCCGAACTCGTCGACCCCTGGATCGGCCGGATCGCCGCCGACGCCATGGTGGACCACCGCTTCCTCACGCCCGACCGGCTGGTCGAGCGGACCGAGTGGTCCGGCGGCGCCGCCATGGTGGCCAACTTCGCCGGTGAGGTCCGCGAGGTCGACGGCGTAACGGTGCCGTCTGGCCAATCCGTGATTCTGTAGTAGCCCACTACCCAAAGGAGCATGACCTTGAGCACATCTCCGTTAAAGGAACACACGCCGCCCCGAGGGGCGATCTACATCCCCTCGCGGGCCTACAACGGCTATCAGCAGTGGCGGGACTACGACTCCGCCGAGGCTGCGCGAGACCTGGGCTACGCCGCCTCGGTCCACCTCGACGCGCTGCGGGTCTGGCTGAGCTACGAGTACTGGCTGGAGCAGCCCGAGGCCTTGGGCGAGCGGTTGGACGACCTGTTGAGCCACGCGGCCGGGCGGGGCATCCGCATCATGCCGTCGCTGTTCGAGAGTTGCGGCGTGGAGAGTACACGGGCGGCCCTGGAAGACACCGACCCGCGGTCGGCCGTATGCGTCGTATCGCCGGCCTGGTCGGTGCATCGCGACGAGGCCCAGTGGGCCGGTCCGCGCCGATTCGTCGAGTGGTTCATGCACCGCTACGCCGATGACCAGCGGCTGCTGGCGATCGAGCTGATCAACGAGCCCTACCTGCCGGATCGGCGGATGGAGTTCGCCCGGGCAATGTTCCAGCGGGCCACGGGGATGCGGGGGCGGGTGCCGCTGACGGTGGGCTGCTCCAACCTGGAGGAGAACCTCTACTTCCTGGAACTGGGCATCGACATCCTTCAGTTCCACGGGAACTTCCCGGCCGACCGGGCCGCGTTCCGGCGGCTGCTCGGGCACGCTCACCTGGCCCAGGACATCCTGGGCCGGCCCATCTGGTTGACCGAGTGGCAGCGCCTGCGGGCCCGGGCCTCCGGCTGGGACACCCCCTGGCTGCCGCCGGGTGAGCGGGCGAGCGACTACGCCAGCCTGGCCGACATCGTCCGCGAGAGCGGCCTGGGCAGCTTCTTCTGGTCGCTGATGGTCAAGCCGGCGTACCTGATCCACCAGCGCCGCGTCGGCACCATCAACGGCCTGTTCCACGAGGACGGGGCCGTCTGGAGCCTCGCCGACGCGCGGGCCATCGCCAACGACCCCGGCTTCCAGGCCGAGCAGCGGCCGCAGTGGCCGGACTGGGCCCGGCCGGCGGAAGGGGGCGTGGGATGAACGCCCCGCACATCCTGCACATCGTCGCCGACGACCTGGGCTGGGCCGACTTCGGCCATCGCGGCTCGCCGATCCGCACGCCGGTGCTTGACGCCTTCGCCGCCGAGAGCGTCGAACTGTCGCGCTTCTACGTCTGCCCGGTCTGCTCGCCCACGCGGGCGGCGATCATGACCGGCTGCTACCCGAACCGCTTCGGCATGGGTGGCCATCCCATGCAGTACTACGAGAACAAGGGCCTGCCGCCGAGCTGCCGCACGCTGCCGCAGGTGCTGGCCGAGGCCGGCTACCGGCATCGCTGCGCGATCGGCAAGTGGCACCTGGGCAACAGCGCCACCTGCTTCCACCCCGTGCGGCGGGGTTTCACGAGTTTCTACGGCCACTACTGCGGGGCCATCGACTACTGGACCCACGAGCGGGCCGGCGAGTTGGACTGGCACCGCGACCTGGCGGCCGACCTCACGCCCGGCTACAGCACACGGCTGATGGGCGAGGAGGCCGTGCGGTTCATCCAGGAGACGCCCGCCGACGAGCCGTGGTACTGCTACCTGGCCTTCAACGCCGTCCACACGCCGCTGCAGGCCCCGGAGGAGACGATCCGCAGCTATGACGGTGTCGATCTCAAGGGGCTGAACCAGACGTACTGCGCCATGATGACCGAGATGGACGCCGCCATCGGCCGCGTCCTGGAGGCCCTGCGGGCGCGGGGGCTGGACGAGAACACGCTGGTGCTGTTCCACAGCGACAACGGCGGCGTGGCCCGCGACGGGTTGGGCAGCAATCGGCCTTTCCGCGGGGCCAAGGGCACGGTGTACGAGGGCGGTATCCGCGTGGCCGCCTGGGCCCGCTGGGCGGCCCGCTGGCGGGGCGGGCGGACGTGCGACGCCGTCATGGGCCACGTCGACCTGATGCCCACCTTCACGGCGGCCGCGGGCTCGGCCGTCGACCACCCGATCGACGGCTGCAACGTGCTGGGGCTCATCGACGGCCACGAGCACCAGGGCGAGCGGTTCTTCTACCCCGACCGCGACGGCGTGGTAAGCCCCCGCTGGAAGCTGGTGGGGGCTGAGCTGTACGATCTGCAGACCGATCCGGGCGAGGCGGTCAACGTTGCCGACAGCCACCCGGAGCAGTTGGCGCGCCTGCAGGGGCAGTTGGCTGCCTTCCAGGCCCTGGACGGCGACCCCTACGTGCCGCCGGGCCTGCCCGAGTGCGACAAGCGGGTTCCGCACCAGTGGGCGATGGTGGAGTGCGGGCCGGACATGGGAGAGCCCTGACAGCCCCGAAGGAATCTGTTCTGGAAGGAAGGTTCATGACGATCTACGGCGACCAGAGCCCTGAGGAGATGGCCCGACTCATCCCGGATTGCTGTGAGCGCATCTGCGACACGTGGCTCCGCGATACTCAGATCACAGTCGGACGCGATGCCTACTACATGACGGGGACAAGCCGTCCGGACAACATGCCGCCGGTCAACGCCACGGTGACCAGCGACGGCCTGCGGATATGGCGATCGGAGAACCTGCGCGACTGGCAGCCATTGGGTCTGGTCTGGTCGCTGGACGATGGGCCGCCCTGGCTTCGGGACTATCGCGTCCACTGGCCGGGCGGCGGCCGCCGTATCGCCCCCGAGGACTACGCCCGCCTGGAAATACCGGAGGATGTGCCGGTGCGCCGGGCGCTGTGGGCGCCCAAAATCCATTACTCGCCTGTCCGCGACAACTATTTCGTCGTGGGATCCATGAACTTCAACATGGGGCTGGCGCCGCAGCGCTGGATCGGCGATCTGTTCGGCGGTTGCTTCCTGCTGGCCAGTACAACCGGGGAGGCTGCCGGCCCTTATCGGCCCACGACTCAAGAGCCGCTGACGCACTACATCGATCCCTGTCTCTTCGAGGAAGATGATGGTGCACTGTACATGGTCTGGCAAGACGGCAATCTTGCCCGCCTGAATGAGGACCTGGACGGCCTGTTGGCCGTCGACCGTCCCTGGCAGCGGCACTTCGACGTCGAGCCGACAAAAGAAGGTGCCTGCCTGTTCAAGCACGCCGGCCGCTACCACCTCGGTTTTTCGATCAGCGCGCACCGTCAACCGGCGGGTCACTACAGCCTGCGGCACGAAGGCCATGGCGATCCGCGCGTTCCTTGCGGCTACCAGTTTGTGGTCGCCGCCGCCGATCACCTCCACGGTCCCTACGGTGAGCGTTACACGGCGTTGGTCAATGGCGGTCACGGCTGCCCCTTCCGTGATCGCGATGGGCAGTGGTGGGCCTGCGTCTTCCATCCGCCGGGGCACCCGGACGCCCTGCATATGGATCGCCAGGCCTGCACACGTGCCCTGGGGCCGCGGCTGGTGGCGATGCGCTGGGTTGCCGGCCAGATCGTGCCGGATATCGATCGGACCCGCGCTTTCCATGGGGGATAGCAGGGGCTTGAGAACGCGGCAATGCGCTGCACCAATACAACCGTCAGTGACAGCCGGATGCGGCCAGAACGCCGGACTATCCTGAAGTACGAGGACAAAGACAAGACCCCTTTGGAGGGCTTTCCCCCCAATGATGCAGCATGAACCCCATGGCGTGTTCCCCTCGCACCATGGTCGAGAGTACCTGGACAGTGACTGGACGTTGGCTTTCACGCACCCACGGACCGGGCAGCGCCATGAGATGACCGCCACCGTGCCGGGCAATGTCGAGGTCGACCTCCAGCGCGAGGGGCTCATCGACGATCCCTGGCCGGCCGACAGCGTCACGGCCCTGCGGGCCTTCGAGCGCGTGGACGACTGGACCTACTCCCGCCGATTCGACGCCCCACCTCGCCGGGCCGGCGAGACCGTCTGCCTGGTCTTCGAGGGCATCGACACGATCGCCGACGTACACCTCAACGGCGAGCGGGTCCTGCGCTGCGAGAACATGCACATCCCGCACCGCCTGGACGTCACCGGTCGCCTCCGGCCGACGGCGAACGAGCTGGAGGTCCGCATCTTCAGCCCCGAACTCCACGCCCGCCGGTTCCCGTACCCGGCCGGGCAGGTCTCGCGGCCACACCGCCAGGCCGAGGCGTACCTCCGCAAGGCCCGCCACATGTGGGGCTGGGACAACGCCCCGCGGCTGCTCAGCGCGGGGCTGTGGCGGCCGGTGTACCTGGAGATCCTGCCGGCGGTCCGCTTCACGGACGTCTACGCCTACACCCAGCGGGTGACGGCCGAGGAGGTCTGGATCGGCTGCGACTGGGCCATCGAGACGCCCGACACGGACCTGGCGGGCTACCGGGGCCTGCTGCGGCTGTCGCGGGGCGGGGCGGTCGAGCACGAGGTCGCCTTCGACGTCGAGTTCACCGCCGGCAAGGTCCGCCACCGGCTTCCACGCCAGGCCGTGCAACTGTGGTGGCCCCGGGTCTACGGCGAGCCGGTCCTGTACGACCTGTCGCTGCACCTGCTGCGGCAGGGCGGGGAGGTCGCCCGATGGGAAGGCCGGTTCGGCGTCCGCGAACTCGAACTGGTCATGTCCGACGT
The DNA here is from genome assembly GCA_041687295.1 of Phycisphaerae bacterium. GTDB lineage: Bacteria > Planctomycetota > Phycisphaerae > SM23-33 > FEN-1343 > JAWLCG01. The sequence continues at coordinate 18,417 of JAWLCG010000002.1, forward strand.
CACCAACGCCGCCGGCGAGGGTGAGTTCGTCTTCGTCTGCAACGGCGAGCGGATCTACATCAACGGCACGAACTGGAAGCCGCTGGACGCCCTGCACTCGCGGGCAGCCGGGAAGGTCCGGCGGGCCCTGGAGCTGTGCCTGGACCTGCACTGCAACATGGTGCGGATCTGGGGCGGGGGCGTCTACGAGGACCACGCCTTCTTCGACTTCTGCGATGAGCACGGCCTGCTGGTGTGGCAGGACTTCATGTTCGCCTGCGAGTTCCCGCCCCGGGACGAGCGGTTCCAGCAGGCGGTGGCCGTCGAGGCCGAGGCCGTCGTCAAGCGGCTGCGCAACCACCCGTCGCTGGCGCTGTGGTGCGGGGACAACGAGGTCGACGCGACCTTCACCTGGGACACGCTGATCCCCAGGCACCTGCTGCCCTCGCACAACGAGATCACCCGGAAGGTGCTGCGCAACGCCGTGCTCGACCACGACCCGTACCGCAACTACGTGCCCAGCTCGCCGTACGTCAGCGACGCCATCGCCCGCCAGCGTTGGTTGCCGGCCGACAAGCGGTCCGACCTGGCCACGCCGGAGTCGCACCTGTACCCCGGTGACGAGCACTTCCGCGAAGCCTTCCGCCGCTCGGCCGCCCACTTCATCGGCGAGACCGGCCCGTTCTTCATCAACGCCATGTCGCAGAGCCCCGACATCGTCCAGCGCGAGCTGCCCCGCGCCCGGCGGCTGTGGGATGCGCCCATCGACCGGCGCGACTACACCCTCGATCGCCACCAGACCGACGTGTACTTCCTGACCTGGAAGGACGCCCTGCGCCGCCGCCTGGTCCACCTGTTCGGCCGGGAGTTCGGCCTGGAGAACTGGGAGGAACTGGCCCTGGCGACGAACATCCTGTGCGGGGAGATCTTCAAGTTCGCCATCGAGTATTCGCGGGCGAGCAAGTGGCGCAAGACGGGCGTGTTGTGGTGGTCGCTGCTGGATATGTGGCCGATGATGATGAACTACTCGGTGGTGGACTATCACCTCCAACCCAAGCAGCCGGCGTACGACTGGATCCGCCAGTCCCAGCAGCCGCTGTGCCTGATGGTCGTCGAGCGTCAGGCCGGCCGGCCGGAACTGTTCGTCGCCAACGACACGCTCGGCGACTTTGCGGGGAGCTATCGCGTCACCCGGGTGGACGCCGAGGGGCGCGAGCAAGGTCTGGCGGATGGCCCGTTCAAGGTCCGCGGCAACAGCTCGCTGATGCTTCGCGAGATGCCATCCGGTGCCGAACGCGGGCTTTGGCTGATCGAATGGGCCGCTCGGGACAGGCGGGGGGTGAATCACTATGTCTCGGCGGATACCCCCATCCCTTGTGACGCATACCGGTCTTGGGTGGACAGGGTCCGCACCGCCTATGGTCGGTTGCCTCTCCAGGCGGAGGGGAACCGCTGAGGCCTCTCGAATCGTTCTTGACGACTGCCAACGCACATGCAACCGTGCCATGACAATCCGATGCGAGCCCCCCAACAGAAGATCGCCGGCCATGCCGGAGTTGATGATGTCACCTTCAGCTACGCACTTGGCGGGGCTTCGGAGCAGGCGCGTCTGAGCGGAAAGCCCGTCCGTTGCGTTCGTAAGGCGGCGTTGGCGTCCGGCTGTGTTGCGTGTTCGTGTTCGGCCGCGCAGGCTGGTTCGCTGGCCGCACGGAACAGAGGGGCTGGGCGATGAACTGGGCCGTGTTGTTCGACATCCACGGAACCATGGTCGACAACCGCCGATTCCACGAGGCCGCGTGGATCGAGCTGGGTCGGCGGCGAGGGCTGGCTGTCACGCCCGAGTACTACAAGGCCCACATGTGTAAAGGGCGGAGTAAAGCCGTGGCGCGGGGCGGAGCAAAGGCGTAGCGCCCATGCGTAGGTCTACCCCGGACCGCCCGGGGCGTCAATGCGTCAGGTCTCGGCTCTCTGGGATCGCTTGCGTCGCATGCGTCGCATGCGTCGCTGGCTGTCCCGCAGGCGATAGCTCTCGCCGTTGGCTTCCACGATATGCACCCGATGCGTCAGGCGGTCCAGCATGGCCCCGGTCAGACGCTCGGAGCCGCACACCTCTGCCCACTGCTCAAAGGGCAGGTTGGTGGTGATGACCAGGCTCTGGCGTTCGTAGGCCCGGCTGACCGCGGCCCTGCTGGACCGACTGACCCACCGCTGCCACATCTTCGAGATGAACGGCGAGAGCTACCGCTTCCGCGAGTCGGTCCGCGCCGGCAAGGGGGCCAAGCCCACCGCCGAGGCCCAGCCGGCCCCGGCCCCGACGGCCTCGATCGCCAAGGAGAACTGACCTCTACCGCCGCCGCCCCCAGCGGCCTATACTATCACCCCCGGTGGGCCCGGATTGCGTGCCGAGGTGGGCCCGCTTCACTCGCCGATTACCATACCTCCGCGAGTTGGCCGGTGTGGTGGCCGGCCCTGCGGGCGCGCAGAGCGTTTCGGCGAACGCTCGGGACTGGAGCAAGCATTGCTGGGAACGAAACTGTCTCTCATTGCCCGGCTACGTGCCCCGCGCCACCGGCCGGTCGAGGTTGGGTGTCACCACCAAGGGATGACCGGCATGCCCCATGGAGTACGGGTTGTGTTGGTCGCTGAAGAGGAGAGGAATGCTCTGACGCTTCTCCAGAACGCTTCTCCGTGGCATTACGTCGGTTCAGCATCCTCACGCTTCGATCATGTCCCAGCGTGCAGTTCGGCGCGGCGGATGACCTCGTCCTGTGTGGCACCGTCGAGCGTGCTGAATCGCGCGCTGAAGCCGCTGACGCGCACCGTGAGGTCGGGGTGGCGCTGCGGGTTCTCGCGGGCTTCGCGCAGAATCCGGGCGTCGACGGCGTTGACTTGCAGCACCGAGCCGCCGCAGGCCAGGAAGCGGTGGAGGACGGCCTCGACGAGCATCGCGCCACGCCCGCCGGGCGTGAGGGGCAGCTTCATGTCCAGCACTGCCACGACGGGGTAGGCTGTCAGGTCGACCGGCTCGATGGCCGAGAGCACGTCCCCGATGGCGCCGCGGGGGCCCAGGGCCGTGATGCTCGGGCCCATGCCCTGGCTGAAGTCGTCCTTCGCGTTCCGCCCGTCCGGCGTGGCCCCGCAGGCCCGGCCGCGACTGACGTTGCTGCGGTGGGCGAACAAGCTCGCCACGTACTGGCCTCCGCGGGAGTTGGGCTGCCCCGTGCCGATGGCGGCGAGGTCCGCGAAGACCCGGGCTGCGAAGGCCTGCAGGACCGCATCGTCGTCCCGGCCGAACTTGGGCGCCCGGTGGATCAGTCGCTGGCGCAGCCGCTCGAGGCCCTCGAAGTCGCGTTCGCACGCGGCGGCCAACTCGTCCATCGTCATCTCGCCCGTCTCAAACACCATGCGCCGGACGGCGTAGAGCGAATCGATCAGCGTGCCGATGCCGACGAAGTCCACGCTGGCGGTGCTGTAGCGGCAGCCACCTTCGGTCATGTCCTTGGCGTCGGCGGTGCAGTCGTCGATGGTGGCCGACAGCAGTGGGCAGGCGTTGTACTCGGCCCCCTGGGCCTCCAGGCGGTTGCGGTTCTCGATCAGCCGATGCACGACGCGGCGCAGGTTCTCCAGGTAGGAGTGGTAGAAGCCCTCGAAGTTCGCACAGTCGGCCTGCGACGTCAGTTCCAGCCGTTCGCCCTCGCGAAAGGCCGCCCATGTCCCCGGCCGCAGGCCAATCTCCAGCACGGCCGGCAAGCTGAAGAACATCGTCGCCCGGCTGCTGATCTCTGTGTTCTGCAGGATGTTCTCCTGGCAGCCGCCGCCGACGTAGAGTCGGGCGTCGCGGAGGGCCTTGCCGGTCTTCACGTTGGCCTCAATCACCACGTCGTCGTTGTAGACGGCCATTACGTTCGTGCCGGCGGCGATGAAGTCGGCCAGCAGGGCGAAGTACTCCTGCGAGTGGCGGGGCGACAGCCGCGCCTGCAGCTTCGGGCTCACCAGGCGCAGCTCGCGGTAGCACTCGACGATCATCCGCGTCACGTCGTTGTACACGACCTCGCCGTCGGCGTTGCAGCCACCGATGAAGACCACCGTGGAGGTCTCCTTCCTCATCCGCAGGGCCTCGAACTTCACATCCGTGTAGGCCAGGAACGCGGCCAGCAGGTCCTTCGCCTCCTCCGGAGTGATACGGCCGGCGGCGAGGTCGGCCTGGTAGTACGGCCAGAGCATGCGGTCGATGTGCCCGAAGGCGCTGACGCCCATCCCATCGATCGAGGCGATAATCTCGCGGCTGAACAGGATCGTGTTGAGCGCCTCGAAGAACGTCGCCGGCGGTTCGGCCGGCACGCGGGGGGCGGTCTGGGCGATGCGTTCCAGGCGGCTCCGCACGCGCGGGTCGGCCTCGTCGGCCAGCATCTCGTGGGCGCGCTCCCCGAAGCGGTGGGCGATGGCGATCATCGCCTCGAGGCCGGTGATCTGCGCCTGCAGGAACTCCCGCTGGCGGTGGTCCTCGGCCGTCTCCAGGCGCTGCTGCGCCCGGTCGATCAGCCCCCGCAGCCCCAGGCGCAGCACGTTGTCGTAGCCGACGCAGTGATGGTCGAGGTCCGAATCGGCCTGGCCGTTGAAGCTGACCAGCCCCTGCCACGGCTCGCGCCACTCGGCCGCCCGCCGCTCGTACTCCAGCCCGAACGGCTCGCTTCGCAGCCACCCGCCGATGCCATCGCGCCCCCAGCTGTGGCGGCTCCGGCCGGACTGCAGCTCGAAGTAGAACGGGCAGTGGCGGAACACCTTCACGTCGCACTCGCGGGCGGCGGCCTCGTAGCACAGCGCCTTGCGGCGGAAGGGCGTCCACTCGGGGTGGGAGCGGCTCTGCTGCGAAAGCGAGCGACAGAGATCGTCCACGTCGACCGGGTAGGTCGCGTAGAAGCTGTCCAGCTCGCTATCGAAGGCCTCGCGCTGATCAAGGAAAGACATTGGTCATCTCCCGGTGGGGATTTGTTGCTTGCTATCTGGAGGATACGGCGACATAGTCCTGTTGTCATGCATGAAGCAGTGGAAACATGTATTCCGCAGGTGGGTAAATGTTGCATGCGAGTTGAGGAAGTCACAAGTCATCCCTGGCCGCGGCCCGAGCCGCCCCCGGGCGCTTCGGTCTGGCCGGACCTGGTGGGGCGGCTGGTCGGCTACGGCTCCAGCCGGCGTGCGGCGGTGCGTCCTTACGTGATCCCGCACCTGATCCTCCGCGGCAGCGGGACGTTCCGCAGCGAGGCCGGAACCTTTCCCGTGACGGCGGGGGACATGTTCACCCTCTGGCCCGGCGTGGCGCACGAGTTCTGGGAGTCGCCGGAGGACCCTTGGCAGTTCTACTGGATGCGGCTGAGCGGGCCGGGCAGTGAGCCGCTGGGGCGGGCCTGGGGGTTCGGCCCCGAGCGGCCCGTGCGGCCCGCGGCGTCGGTGGAGCGTTCGATCCAGGTCTTCGGCGAGATGTTCCGCTACTGGGGACGTCCCGAGCGGCGCGACCCGTTCACCGGGCTGTCGCTGCTGTTCGAGCTGGTGGCGGCGTCGAGCGGACGGCAGACGGCTACGGGCGACGACCCCGCCCAGCAACTCGTCCGCCGATGCCAGGCGACGATCGACTCGTTGATCGAAACCGACCTCAACGTCAACCAGTTGGCCGAGCTGGTGGGCACCGCGCGGAGTACGCTGTGGCGAGCCTTCCGCGACGTACTCGGCATAACCGTGGTGGAATACATCCGCCGGGCGCGGATCGAGCGGGGCAAGCAGCTGCTGGCCCACACGACACTGAAGGTCTCCGCCATCGCCCCGCTCTGCGGCTTCCGGGACCCCAAGTACTTCCAGCACTGCTTTCGGCAGCAGGAGGGCGTCTCCCCGGGTCGGTGGCGCGAAGGCAGAGTGCAGGCAATCGCAAAGGAGAGACGGGGATGACGTCGGACCGCCCCAACGTGCTGTTCATCGCCCTGGACGACCTGAACGACTGGATCGGCTGCGCGGGCACCAACCCCGACGTGCGGACGGCCCACATGGACCGGCTGGCCGAGCAGGGCATGCACTTCGCCAACGCCTGTTGCGCCTCGCCGGTGTGCAACCCCTCTCGCACGGCCATCCTGACGGGGCTGGGGCCCTCGACGACCGGCTGCTACCTCCTGAACGACCACCTGGAGGACTCGCCCGCGCGGGGCCGGACGCTGCCGCTGCCGCTCTACTTCCGCCGCCACGGCTACCGCACGATGGCGGTCGGCAAGATCGACCACGGCAACCTCGTGGAGCGGGCCGCCCGGGCCACCTGGAACGAGGAACTCTGGGACGAGACCGGCAGCTGGTTCGGCGGCCAGCAGTTCGACCTGCACTCGCCCCACACGCAATGTCCCACCGACGTCGGCGGGCTCTACAACTTCGCCTTCCACTGGGGCCCGCTCGACGACGAGCAGGCCGAGACGCTCTCGGATACGCACGTCGCGCGCTGGGCGGCCGAGCAGCTCTCCCGCGAGCAGGATCAGCCCTTCTTCCTGGCGGCAGGCTTCTTCCGGCCGCACCTGCCGCTGATCGCGCCGCGACGGTTCTTCGAGATGTACGACCCGGATTCGCTGCACATGCCGCCGACCGGCCCGGAGGACTTCGGCGCGATGCCCGCGATGGCCCGCCAGATCGCCCTGGCCGGCTACCAGGACATGGAGCGCGGCAAGCACTTCCAGATCACCCAGCACGGACAGTGGCGCGAGATCGTCCGCGCCTACCTCGCCTGCATCAGCTACGCCGACGACTGCGTCGGGCAGGTGCTCCGCGCCCTCGAGCGGGGGCCGCATGCCGACAACACCATCGTCGTGCTGTGGTCGGACAACGGCTGGAGCCTGGGGCACCACTTCCATTGGCAGAAGTGGTCGCTGTGGGACTCGGGCTCGCGCGTGCCGCTGATCATCAAGGCCCCCGGCGTAACGACCGGGCGCGGCCCGTGCGACCAGGCCGTGGGCCTGATCGACCTCTACCCCACACTCGTGGACCTCTGCGGCCTGCCGGAGGTGGACGCACTGGAGGGCCAGAGCCTGCGCGGGCTGCTGGACGGAAGCCAGCCTCAGCGCGAGCGGCCTGCGCTGAGTTCGTTCGGCCCCAACAATCATTCGCTGCGGACGAGCCGCTGGCGGTACACCCGCTACGCCGACGGCAGCGAGGAGCTCTACGACGGCCTGAACGACCCGCACGAGCACGAGAACCTCGCCGGCGAGCCGGAGCATCGGCCGGTGATCGATGCGCTGGCCCGGTGGCTGCCGGCCGAGAATGCACCAGCCCTGACCAGCTCGCCGCCGGCGGGCGAACCCCTCGACCTCGAGCCGGGCGATGAGGTCTGGTTCCGCGGCGTCCAACCGGGCATTGCGGATGCACGGATTGCGGTCCGGGCTCGCGTCAAGGCCGAGGGGTCCGACGGCGTCATCGTGCACCACGGCGGGTGGTTCGCGGGTTACGCGCTCTACCTCAAGGACGGTCGGCTGAGCATGGCCGTTGCCGACGTCCGCCGGCCGCTGCGGTGGAACGACCTCGAGCTGCAGAGAACCGTCGTCCGGGCGGACCAGCCGCTGGGCACAGACTGGGCCGAGGTCGAGGGCCTGCTGGATGTCGACGGCACGATCACCCTCCGCGTGGACGGCGCGGTCGTGGCGACAGGCCGAGCGGCCGGGCCGCTGTCGATCCACCCGGCCGGTCTGCTGGAGGCGGGGCGCTATCAGAAGCAGAAGTACCCGCCCATGGGCGACTACGCCCCCAGCGAGGCTTTCCCCGGCCAGCTTCGCGACCTCCGGGTCGAGTTCGGCCCGACGGCGCCTCCACCCAGCGATGCGACCACCGGGGCATAGGAGAGGACCTGGTCTGATGAGAAAGCGCCTGTAGCGTCGGTCTGGATTCAGGAGGCAGAGGCGACTGTCCACGCACGAACAGGGACGGGAGAATGAAGATGCCACCGACACAGCCGAACATCCTGGTCAACAACGCCGGCGTGGTGCGCCTGCCGGAGGATCACCCCGACCCGACTCCGGAGGCGGCGTGGGACCTGATCATGGACACCAACCCCAAAGGCCTGTTCTTCCTTTCCGAGGCGGCCGGCGAGATCATGAAGGCCCAGGGGAGCGGGGCGATCGTGAACCTCGCCTCCGACGCCGGCCTGCGCGGGGCGCCAAACGCCTACGGCATCAGCAAGTGGGGGGTAATCGGTTACACGAAGGGACAGGCGAGACAGCTGGCGCCCCACGGTGTCCGCGTCAACGCCGTGGCCCCCGGGCCTGTCGCCACGGGCATGATGAAGTGCGTCGACGGCGAGCCGCGAGAGGCGCCGAACCTGCCGCTCGGGCGGTTCAGCCTGCCGGAGGAGGTGGCCGACGCGGTGCTGTTCCTGGCCTGCGACGAGTCGCGCGCCGTCGTCGGCCACACCGTCGTGGTCAACACGGGCAACTCGTAGTCCCGCGCCCGTTGGCCGTATGGCGTGTATCATTGCCCATGGGGGTACCCGAGCCGATGGGAGCAGACCGTCTGGGGCAGGAGCATGGTGCCCATGACGAAGGAAGGGCGGCAACGATGGCAGAAGAAGGTGTGACGACGTACATGCCTATTCAGGGCTGCGCCTGGCAGCTTCAGTTGATCGACGGCGCGGCTGGCAGGCAACTCGTCTGCGCGACCTTTCAGGGCCCGGTCCACGGGGTGGACCTGCAATCCGGGCGGACGCGGTGGAGCGTGCCGGGGGAGGATTTCCCCTTCGCGCTGGCCTCGGCCAATGCGGCGGATGGCCCTCTCGTCCTGCTGGCCACAGCCGCGGGGGATCTGAAGGCGATCAACCCGTCCGGCGAGGTGCAGTGGACGTTCCAGTCGCCCTATCCCATGTACGCGGCCGCTGCGATGCGGGTGCGGCCGGGGCAGGAGCTGATCGCCTGCGGCGGCATCGAGAATCGGCTGCACGTGCTGGACTGCGCCGGACGCACTGTGTACACCCGGCCGATGGAACGCTTCGTGCACCGCCTGCTGGCCGGCGACTTCGACGGCGATGGGCTGGATGAACTGCTGGTGATGGACGGCCGCGGCGGGGCGGTCATGCTCAAGCTGGAGGGCGAGCAGTTCCGCGTATTGTGGGAGCATCCGCTGCAGTTGCCCAGCGAGTACGCCAACTGGGAGAACTGGTCCGCCGAGTTTCAGCCGATGGACCTGCACGCGGCCGACATCGACGGCGACGGCCGGGACGAGATCATCGCCGGCGACTCCTTCCACAACCACCAGACCGTGGCCGTCTTCTCCGGTGACGGCACGCTGCGCTGGGCGACGAAGCCGCTGAGCTGGTACGCGAACGAGCGCACCGGGTTCGAGTACTTCAGCACCGCCCTGGTCACGACGGTCCCGTCCGCCGCGGGCGATGGCACGCGGGAGATCGCGACCGTGGCCGGCGGACTGGTGCGGGTGTTCTCGCACGAGGGCAAACTGCTCTTGGAGGTCGAGTCGGAACTGGGGTTCGCCGACGTCGTCGCCGACGGCCGAACGCTGTACCTTGGCTCCACGCCCAACGGGGACGAGACGGTTTACCGCGTGGAGCTGGTGCCGGGGTGGGAGCAGCAGGTGGCCGCGCTCCAGCCGCAAGGGTTGGCTGGGCGGATTCGCCAGACGCTGGCGCAGATGCGCGAGCAGACGCTGCGGCATCCAGGCTCCGCCCGGGTCGATCAGCCGTACATGATCAAGCAGTTCGGTCTGCCGAAAGACGACATCAGTGCGGAGGCCTACCGCACCATGGTCGAAGGGCTCGAGGACCAGGTGCCCGAGCGGGTATTTCAGAATGTCGTCTCCATGGGCGTGCTGGAAAACGACCCCGTCCTCAAGCAGGATGGTACTCCCTTCAACCGGAACCGCTTCAACATCGACAGCCCCAGGGGGACTTACTCACCGGACGAGATCGTCGAACGGGTTCGGTGGATTGAGGCGGAGGGCATCCCGACCGTCTTCGGCATCGGGCACAACTGCAGCCCCAAGGTGACGCTGCAGACGGCCGAGCGCATGCTGCAGGCCGGGCCGAAGTACCTGGTGGGCTTCCTTACGGCGGAGGATGTCTCCGACGAGTTGATTGGCGACTACGTCGAGCAGTTTATCGGGCCGCTGTGCGACCTGTGCATCCAGTACGGCCACAAGCACGTGGCGATCAAGAACAAGGTGCTCTGGTGGCTGGACGGCCCGGCCAACCGGAGGGTCTACGACAACCTGTTCGCGGGTTCGCGAGGGCAGGTGATAGTTGCGACCACCGAGCCGTCCAACGCGCGGTGGTCCGAGACCAACCTCATGGGCCGGCTGGGTCTGTACTACGCGGGCCTCGTCGGCAGAATGTCCGTTGGCGTGATCCGGGACATGTTCGCACCGAACCGCTTCCACGAGTGCGAGTACCCCCGCAGCGGCCATCCGTTCCTGCGGATGCTGGTGGCCCACGCGGTGACGGGGTGTTCGATCTACCGCTTCGGCATCTCTGACCAACTCACCGGCGGGCCCGACCGGGGCCGCTACAACCGCCTGGGCCGGGAGAGCACGGAGTTGTTCCTGCACCTGCTGGGCAAAGGGATCCTCTTCCCGCCGCGCCCGGAGCAGATGGCCAACATCTGCCCCGTGGGACTGGTCATGCACCCGCCCTCGGAGAAGTGGCTGCGGAATGCGCACAACAACCACCGCCCCTGGGAGGCGACCGAGGACGAGGAGACCCTCAACGCCGTCTACCCGCGCCTGCACTGCGGCTGGGGCCACGCGCCGCTGCCGGAGCACGCCTTCGCCCGGGTAGCCTTCCACAAGAAACGCGTCTTCGACGGCATGGTGCCGGCGACGCCGTACGGGCACATCCTGATGCTGCCGTGCCACTTCGACCGCAGTGGGGTTGATGTTGTCACCCAGTGGTGGCACACGGACGGGACCTGCCTCTGGCAGGAGGGTGGGCCCAGGCTGATCGGCCCGGCCGCGGGAGAGGCCCTGCAGGAGTCGCTGGAGAAGGCGGCAAACGCTCTGCCCCTGCAGTCGGTGGGCGAGGACGTCTTCTACCAGGTGCTCCGGCTCGGTGACGGGGCCTACCGGCTGGTGGCCGTCGACCCCGGCTGGCTGGACCCGGCCGAGCGGAAGGCGGCGTTTACGGTCAACCTGCCGGGCCTGTGGCAGGCTCGGGACGTCCTGACAAATGAAGCGGTGCCCGTGCATGAGCGAAGGGTGGAATTGGCAGTGCCAGCGGGTGCGTTCCGAGTGGTCGACCTGAGCATGGCGTAGAGGTGTCCGAACCACGCCCGCTCGGCCGAGCTGGAGTTGAGCGTGCCGTTCACCTCGCCGTTCGAGCACTGGTTCAGCGTGACGGCCCAGGCGGAGTCGGCCTTCCAGTCGATGCCGGCCATCGCGCATGCGTCGGCGTTCTGTGTACGGGCCTGAGCGGGGCCGCCGACAGACGGAGTGCGGCCCTACGTTCTACGGCACCGTGCCACCTAGCCTGATCGCCATCGTCGTGGTACGCTTGATGACGATGACAGGCCCGAACGTCCTGCTGGCCCACATGGGAGGGAACTGCCTGGTACAGCAGCGGCGCTTGGTGCCGGTCGAGGGGCAATTGCAGACCGAACCGCTGCAGGTATAATAGGAACCGAGCCTGGCGGTTATGCGATGCCCGTTCTGGTGAGGATCGGCGGGGTGTGCTATCCTGGATTGTGGAGTCGGCCAAGGTGTAGCGCGAACTCCTGACTCCGTTGCGCAGAACCCTCATGGCAGCCTGGGAGCAGACCTGTGAGAGAACACTTCGACGTGGTCGTTTGCGGATCGGGACCCGCTGGATTCTCGGCCGCATACTACGCCGCCCGCAACGGCGCGGACACCTTGCTGGTGGAGAAGAATGGATCGCTGGGCGGGATGCTCACTACCGGCCACATGGGCGTCTTCTGCGGGTACGCCTCGTGCGGCCTGTACAAGGAGATCTGCGAAACAATCGGGCAGCGACTGGCGCCGGGACTGCTCGGGCAGGTCGCGTACGACATCGAGGAGATGCGGCAGTTCCTCTTTGCCAAGGTGGAGGAGTCGGGCATGGCGCTTCTGCTGACCGCCTTTGCCACCGGCGTCGAGAAACGTGACGGCTCCATTGATCGCCTCCAGGTTCACGCGAAGGAGGGAATGCTCAAGCTCTCGGCCGACGTGTACATCGACGCGACCGGCGACGGCGACGTGGCGGCGTTTGCCGGCGAGGAGTACTCGCTGGGGCGCGAGGGCGACGGCAAGTTCCAGCCGATGTCGCTGATGTTCTCGGTGGCAGGCGTGGACACCGATCGGTTCGGGAACCCGAAGGACCCCCAGAAGCGGGCAGCGCTATCGGCGAAGCTGCAGGAGTACGTTCATCACGGGGACGTGCCGTACCCCGCCGGCCACGTCATCCTCATCCAGGGCTGCGGCAAGGGCAACATCAAGGTCAACTGCACCAACGTGATCGACCTGGACGGCACGAAGTCCGAAGACCTCACCTCGGCAGAGATGCAGTGCCGCAAGCAACTCGCCGGGCTGGTCAGGTTCCTGCGGAATGAGGCCGAGGGCTTCGAAAACTGCTACGTGGCCGGATCGGGTGACATGATCGGCGTGCGGTCCAGTCGGCATATCAAGGGCCGTTACGTCCTCAACGAGAAGGACATCAGCGAGGGCCGGGTCTTCGACGACTGGGCGGTGTCGCAGGCCAAGTACGTCTGGGGCACGCACAACCTGTACGGCCCGATCGGAGGGGACAGCCAGGAGAAGTCCAGGCAGAGCCCATTCGGCCGGCTTCCCCACGACAAGCTCTACACGATCCCATTCCGCTCGCTTCGGCCGGCCAAGACCGACAATCTGCTGCTGGCCGGGCGATGCATCTCGGGGACCTTCCTGGCCCACTCCAACTACCGGGTCATGCCGATCTGCATGGCCATGGGCCAGGGGGCGGGGACCGCGGCGGCCATGGCGGTGAAGACAGGCTGCAGACTGGACGACCTGGACATCCGCGAGGTGCAGGAGACGCTGGTTCAGCAGGGGGTGGAGCCTCCTCACGCAGAATCGGCCGGTTCTCGGGCGAGTGAAGGCATTTGAGCCGCGGCGGTAGGCAGGGAGCCACGCCTCTGACCGGTGGCGAGGGCCCCAGTGGCCAGCCCCGTCAGCGGTCCACCGGCAACCGGCGGAACTGCTGGGGCGACAGGCCCATCTGCTGGCGGAACTGCTGCGAGAAGACGAAGGGGTCGCAGTAGCCCAGCTGTTCGGCGACCGTGCGGACCCTGAGCCCCTCGCCCAGCATCGTGCAGGCTGCCTGGATACGCTGCCGGATGCGGTACTGACCGGGCGAGATATTCAGCTCGGCCCGGAAGTACTTGCGGAAAAACTCGTAGGTCACGCCCAGTTCCTCCGCCACCTGGGGCAGGCTCAGCTTGCGGTCGAGGTCCGCCGATAGCAGTTGGCAGGCCCGCCGGAGCAGCTCGTTCGGGACCTGGGTCTGCCGGGCGCGGCTCAGCCGGACCAGGCGATCCATCCATGCCAGGGCCTGTGGCAGTGGCCAGTCCTCCCATGCAGGCCCCGGTTCCTCCATGCGTCGCAGAAGGTGCTCGAATGCCTCGACCAAGTCGCTTCGCAGCCCCGGTCGTCCCACGGGCGCATCAAGGGTCATGCCCAAGCCTGCACACTGACGAGCGGTGTCCGGGTCCAGGATCAGCACCGCTTCGAGGAAGTCGCCCGAGGCGTCGGGGTAGGGGCCGTGCGTCTGGTCAGGGGTGAAGACGAAGAAGTCGCCCGGCTCCAGGGGGTGCGTTCGGCCCGAGGCATCCAGGTGGCGGATGCGCCCCGAGAGCACGTAGTGCATGCTGAAGCGATGACCGCCCGACTGCCGGGCCGGGCTTCGCGGTCGCTCCCGCAGGGCGAAGCCGGCGGCGATCACGCCCCAATTCATGGGGCGCGGCAGCAGCCGATGGGCCCAGCGGTGGCCGAACAGCCTTTTGGGTACGGTGTAGTCGTCCATGGGTTCTTCCCAGATTCCCCATGTATAGCCAACGGGCCTATGGCCGGCAAGGCCTTCGCCCGTTAGGCTGCGCCCATCCCCCGTACCTGGAGAGACGCCATGATGACCGAACGCGAGTGCTACCGCCGGATCGCCCTGTTCCAGAAGGCCGACTACATCCCCAACTACGAGCAGGCGCCGCCGGAGCTGCTGCATGCCTGGCGCAGCCAGGGCCTGCCGGCCGACGTGGACTACCAGGACTTCTTCGGCATCACGCGCAAACGGCCGGAGACATTCCGCGGCATCGACTACGGTCCCATCCCCGGCGTGCCCGACCGCGACCGCAATCTGCCCGAGCCGCCGGAGGGCTTCCACATCGGCCGGGATGCCTGGGGCCGCGTGGGCCTGTGGCACAAGAAAGAGCTGGATGACGGCTACGCCTCCAATGCACACACGATCGTCCGCGGCGCCCTGCAGAACCGCAGCGATTGGGAGGCCATCCGCGACCACTTCCAGCCCGACATCGAGCAACGCTATGGCGACCCCAAGGGCAAGAAGACCTGGGAGCAGCTCAAGCAGGACTGGCAGGGCCACGAGCACGTGCTGATCCTGGAAGGCCCCAGCATGGTCGGCGATCTGCGGATGGAGTTGGGCTTCGAGAACTACGCCCTGAAGCTCTACGACGACCCGGAGATGGTCGAGCAGGTGATGGAGGCCCGCACGCAGCTGGCGCTGGCGATCCTGGACAAGGCGGTCGCGGAGGTGGACTTCGACATGCTCTGGTTCTGGGAGGACTGCGCGTTCCGCAACGGGCCGATCCTCTCGCCGGAGATGTTCGAACGGCTGGCGACACCGCGCTACAAACGGCTGGCCGACTGGTACCGCAGCCGCGGCGGCGAGATCGTGGCCGTCGACTCCGACGGCGACATCCGCAAGCTGATCCCCGGCTGGCTCAAGGGCGGCATCAACCACATCTGGCCCCTGGAGCCGTTCAGCGGCATGGACGTGGTGGCCCTGCGAGGCGAGTACGGCCAGGCCTTCAGCATGCGGGGCGGCGTGGACAAGTTCTGCGTCGGCCAGGGCCGCGAGGCCATCGACCGCGAACTCGACCACGTCTTTCCGGTGGTGCAGGACGGCGGCTTCATCCCGCACCTCGACCACCACCTGCCCACCTGCACCTTCGACGACTACTGCTACTACATGGAGCGGAAGAAGGCGATGCTGGCGGCGGTATAGCCGACGGTTGCTGCCAGAACTTGGCCTCTCGGCCGGTGTTTCAGGAGAAGCGGCCGGGGGATGCATGCGGGGCCGCGATCTTCAGCAAAGGGAGACTGACATGTCCAGGACGAACGGGTGGTCGTGGATGGCGCTGGTGGTGACCGGGCTTGTCCTGGTCGGGCCGAGCCGGGCTCAGCAGGCGGAGTTTCACTGGCAGCAGCCGCATGCCCGAGTCCTGCCCCAGGGCGACCTGGAGTGGACCCCGCAGCCGTTCGAGTTCGCGGCAGGCCGGACCGTCCGCTACATCGACTATGCCGGCGGCGACGACGCCAACCCCGGCACGCGCGAGCAGCCCTGGAAGCACCACCCGTGGGACCCGGCCGCCACGGGCATCGCCGCCGGGCATGAGGGGCCGACCACCTACGTCTTTCGGGGCGGCGTGACCTACCGCGGCGTCCTCCGCCCTGACGAATCCGGCCAACCGGGCGAGCCCATCCGCCTTACGCGCGACCCGTCGTGGGGCGAGGGCGAGGCGCGAATCTACGGTTCCGAGCCCATCCCCGGCAGCTGGACGCAGGGGGCGGACCATGAGCGGATCCCCGAGCCGGAGAGGGTCTGGGCCATCGACCTGGACTTCGCGCCGCGGACGCTGTGGATGGTGGACGGTGACACCGTCACCCGCATCGCCCTGGCCCGCGACCCCAACTGGACCGAGAGCGACCCCCAGGACCCCATGAGCGAGTGGTACACCTGGAAGAACCCCCGCTGGTGGACCGGCGAGCACAAAGCCGAGATCGACGGCAAGACCTACCACCTCGGCATCGACCCCGAGCAACTCACCGGCCAGGCCGAGGACTACGTGGGCGGCACGGTGTGGACGGAGTGGGGCATCGTCATGGGCAGCCCGTACCCCACGCAGATCCTTCAGTACGACCCGCAGCAGCAAGCGATCGCCTTTGGCGGCCCGTGGGTGTACACGGCCAGCGAGAAGATCATCGCCGGCAATCGCTACCACCTCGAGGACCTGCCCCAATGGCTGGACGAGCCGGGCGAGTTCTGGTTCGACAAGAGGGGTGAGGGCGGCCGGCTGTACGTGCGGCTGCCCGGCGACGTGGACCCTAACACCGTTACACTGGAGGCTGGGCGGCACGTCAACCTGATCGACGCGACGGAGCTGAGCCACTTCGAAATCAGCGGCCTGACCTTCCGCTTCACGAACGTCCACTGGGACTACAACCACCCGCAGTGGGCCCACCCGGACCTCAAGGCCGGCGTCTTTCGGCTGCAGGGCAGCGGCGACGGCCTGGCGTTCCGCAACAACACCTTCGAGCACGTGCACATGCCCGTGCGGATCGAGGTGTCCGCGGGCGGCCGGGTCGGCATGGTGGTGATCACCGACAACGTGATGCGTGACACCGACCACGGCGGCATCTGGGTGAAGAACGTCAAGGCCCAGCCCGAGGACGGGCGGAACATCGCCGAGGAGGTCGTGGTCCTGCGCAACCGCCTGGAGCGGATCGGCTGGCGGAACCTCGCCGGCGCCCATGGCCATGCGATCGGCGTCGACGCGCTGGTCGTCCACGTCGCGGGCAACTTCCTGGACCGCATCGCCGGCTGGGGCATCAGCGTCTCCGGCGGGCATGTGGAGGGCGACGGCACCGACGTGCCCCTAGGCCGCTACGTCATCCACCACAACCGCGTGGAGGACTGCCTGCTCAAGAGCTGCGACTGGGGGGCGTTCTACATCACCAGCCACTCCGGGCCGGTGTACGTGTTCAACAACGTCGCCATCAACCCGGTGGGGCAGATGAACTGGCGCGGCCGGCGGCTGGGCTACGCCTACTACATGGACGGCGGCTACAAGGGCTACCTGTTCAACAACATCGCCGCGGGCATCGAGAACGAGCATGGCCACCGCCTGGCCAACCACGCCGCGTTCCAGGATATGATCAGCTTCCAGAACACCGTGTTCAACAACACCGTCTGGCAGTTTGAGCAGGCCACGCGGCGCCAGGCCCCGCAGGGCGGGCGGAACAAGTACCTTGGGAACATCTTCGACGACATCAGCGAGTGGGTCTTCTGGCACCAGAAGCCCGCCGGCTCGCCCGACGAGGCCAACCAGGCCCACGTGCCCGAGACGGACGCGCTGTTCCCCTACGAGACCAACGCCTACTCCAGCAACGTGCTGCACGACATCGAGGGGCAGGTCGGCGTGTTCGAGAGCCACGGCATGCCCTACGCTGAGATGGAAGGCTTCGTCGAGGCCATGCGGCAGCGGAGGGCGATGAAGGCTGATGTGGGCATCGTCGCTGAGGGCCCGGTGCTGGTCGACCCGGAGGCCGGCGACTTTCGGCCGGTGGAGGGCAGCGCCGCCATCGACCGCGGCGTGAAGTTCTTCGTGCCCTGGGGGCTCTCGGGCATGGTCGGGGAGTGGAACTTCACCCGCAACCAGCTCGACCCGACGGTGATCCTGGACGAGCACTGGTACCAGACGCCCTACGCCACCGACCGGGCGATGTACCGCACCCTCCCGCGCTATCCGCTGACGGGCGTGAACGTCACCGCCGACGACTACGTTCAAGGGCCGCTGGAGGACTGGACGGACGGGGCGCTGGAGTTGAATGGCCAGGACCAGTACGCCGTGCTGACCCACGAGGTCATCGCTGCGCCCTTCGACTACCGCGTGGAGAAGAAGGACGAGGAACAGCGCACCGTTGCCGGGCGGGACAAGAAGACCGTGGACATCGGCGCGGACAACTTCCTGATCGAGATCTTCTTCCGCAGCCGGCCCGGTCAGACCGACGGCGTCCTGGTCGGCAAGATGGGCGAGGGGGCCGGCTATGAGCTGCGGCTCAACGACGTCGGCGGGGTGATCCTGGAACTGCAGGCTGGCGGGCGCCAGGCCGAGCTGGCCACGCGCGAGCCGGTCAACGATGGCCAGTGGCACCACGTAATCGCCGAGGTGGATCGCCGGGCCAACAGGGGCCGGGTCTACATCGACGGCCAGCCGGCCGCCGAGGTGCGGCTCGGGCTGGACGAGGACACGCCGCTCTGGAACGACGCCGACTTCATCGTCGGCCGGGGCTTCGCCGGGGCGATCGACTTCCTCCGCGTCGCCCGCGGCACGCTCGCCGACGCCCGCACCACGATCGGTGAGCTCTATGCCTGGCAGTTCGACGGCCCGCACCTGCGGGACTTCGCCGGCCAGCCGCCCGTCGGCCGACGCGATGCCGGCGCGATCGAGCACCAGCCGCAACCGTAACGTGGTGTCGGGGCTCCGCCCGAAGGCCCAGTGCAGGCATCTGACCAGGAACCGTGAGAGATAAGGGAGAGAATCCATGGCAGTAGGGCACCGGCTCGGACTCATGGCGGCGGGGGCGCTCCTGGCGGGGCTGCTGGCGGGCAGCGCAAGGGCGGCGGAGCCTCCCCTGCCGACGGGGGACTGGAGCGGGCCGGGGACGTGGGCGTTTGAGCCCGGCCAGCGGGTCGAAGGGGGGCGACTGGATCTCCGCACCCTCAACGAGCCGGTGGCCGGCGAGCACGGCTTCGTGCGGCTCAGCGACGACAGCAACGGCTTCGTCCGCGGCGATGGCCAGCCCATCCGCTTCTGGGGCGTCGCGGGCCACACCAACGCCAAGGTCAGCGACGCCGACCTGGCCCTGCACGCGCGGTTCCTGGCGCGGATGGGCGTGAACATGGTCCGCATCGGAGGGGCCAACCCCGGCCTGATGCCGCAGGAGCAAGACGCCGCCCTGGATGAGCCCAACGAGGCCTTCATGGACGAGGTCTGGCGGGCGGTGGCAGCGATGAAGAAGGAGGGCATCTACACCCGCCTGTCGCCCTTCTGGGACCACGGGTCGATCAAGTATATCAACCCCGACTGGGGCCTGGAGGGCTACGCCAGCGGCGACACACTCAACGGGCTGCTGTTCTTCGAGCCGCACCTCCAGCAGGCCTACAAGGCCTGGATGAAGCGGATGATGACCGAGCCGAACCCCTACACGGGCGTGGCCCTGAAGGATGAGCCGGCCCTGGCGATCGTGCAGATCGTCAGCGAGGACAGCCTGATGTTCTGGTGGCTGGACAAGATCAAGGGCGGCCCGCGGCGGGAACTGGAACGGCAGTTCGCCCGGTTCGCCGCCGACAAGCACGGCTCGATCGCGGCGGCCCTGGAGGCCTGGAACGGATCCGCGGTCGAGGGCGACGCGGCGGCCGAGGGCAGGCTGGGCCTCTACCCCCTGTACAATCTGACGCAGTGGCCGGGCGTGGGCCATCCGCAGCGGCTGGCGGACCAGGTGGCCTTCCTGGCCCGGACCGAGCACGACTTCTACGCCGAGATGAAGCGCTACCTGCGGGACGAGCTGGGCGTTCGGCAGGTCGTCGGGCCCAGCAACTTCCACTCCGCCGACGCCGTCCGTCTCGACGACCTGCAGCGCTGGGCCTGGACGGCCGGCGACGTGATCGAGCTCAATCAGTTCTACGGCGGGCTTCACCAGGGCAACAGCAGCGCCTGGCGGATCTCGGCCGGGCAGTTCTACCAGCCGCGCTCGGCCGTGTTCGACCCGGCCATCCCCGAGGTCCGCAAGCAGGTCGCCGGCATGCCCTTCATCCTCTCCAGCACCGTCTGGCTGCTGCCGGACGACTACACGGCCGAGGGCCCGATGATGGGGGCTGCCTACGCCGCCGCGATCGGCATCGACGGGCTGCTGTGGTTCGCCGCCAACGCCCCGACCTACGACCTGAGCCCGTACATGAGCTGGGCGACCATCCAGGGCAGCCACCCCATGCCCAAGTGGTCGCTGTCGCACCCGGGGTTCCTGTCGCAGTTCCCGGCCGCCGCCCTGGTGTACCGGCGGGGGCTGGTGGCCCCGGCCGAGACGGTCGTGCACGAGGTGCGCTCGATGGAGGGCCTGCTCGCCCGTCGGGCGCCGCTGCTGACCGAGTCGCTGGACTACGTGCCCGGCGACCACGCCGACGAGGCCGCCCCGGCCAAGCGGCCCCTGATGCAGACCGTCCGGCCGGAGGCGTACCTGGTGGGGCGGGTGGAGGTCGCCTTCGGCGGCGACCCTGCCGAGAGCCGGGCGATGGATGTGTCGCCCTTCATCGACGAAGCCACCGGCGAGATCCGCACGACCACCGGGCAACTGTCGCTGGATACCCAGCAGGGCCTGTGGCGGATCAACGCGCCGGCCGTGCAGGGCGTGACGGGCTTCCTGGCCCGGGCGGGCGGACGCTTTGAGCTGGAGGATGTGACGATCACCAGCGGCAACGAGTATGCCAGCATCGTCCTGGTGTCGATGGACGATCAGCCCCTGAGCCGCTCGCGCAGAGTACTGGTGCAGGTCGGCACGCAGGCCCGGCCGACGGGCTGGCAGACGAAGCCCGCCACGCGGACGGACAAGGCCGGCCAGAAGCTCGGCGGGCTGGAGATCGTCTCGACCGGCTCGATGCCCTGGCGGGTCCGCGACACCGACGCGACGGTCACGCTGGCCAACCCCGCCCTGCGTCGCGCGGTGCGACTGGACGCGATGGGCTTCACGGCCGAGGAGGTGCCCGTGGAGGCCTCCGACGGCGCCGTCACCGTCACGCTGCCACCCGATACGATGTACCTGGTGCTGCATGCCGAGGGCTCTTCGGGCCCAGCCGGCGAGGAACCGTCATCCGAGGAAGGAGCACCGTAATGATTCAGCTATCCGTCCGGCAGTGCCAGCCGCTCGAGGAGGTCCGTGTCCGCTGCGATGCCGGTCGGCTGATCCGGGTCTGGGACGGAGCGGGCCGGCTCTATGAGGCCGGGAAGGGCCCTTCATTCGCCTTCCGGGCCTCGGGGGCTCTGGGCGCGCACGTGGTGTCCGTACACGACGAGGCAGGCGTGGAGTTGGAGCGGGCTACCTTCGCCGTCGACTGCCGCACCGCCATCGACGATGAGGGCGGGCGCTTCCGACGGCTGCTGTACATGGTCGAGCACACGCTGGCTTCGCAGACCAGCGCGAAGCATGTCGTGGGCGACGGCGAGCGCGTCTACCGCCTGCACAGCATCACCAGCCGCGATACCATCCACGCCCTCAAGGGGGCCGTTTACTTCGCGGCCCAGGCCCGCGATGTGATCGACCTGCACGCCGCCCAGCAACGCGAGGATGGCATGGTGTGGGACTTCTCCATGCCCGTGCCGCGCGATGTGCCGTACCACTTCGAGTGGCGCTGGGGCGAGCAGTTCAGCAAGCGGATCAACCGCGACCAGGTCATCTTCGCCCGCCAGCCGGTGATGAACGACCTGGAGCACATGTACATCGGCGGGGTGTACCTCAGCTGGCAGGCCACCGGTGATGACGACTGGATGGCCGGCAAGCTCGACAGCGCGCTGGCGGCCATGCGCTTTGCCCGGACCAGCCCGTACACCTGGAGCGAGAAGTACCAGCTCATCCGCCGGCCGTACTGCATCGACCTGTGGGACTACCAGAGCGACTACGACGCCGCCCGCGTGGACGGCGACATCATGGACGCCAAGCCCGGCGTGACGGTCTACGGCATCTTCCACGGCGACAACACCGGCATGGCCGACGCCTGTCGCAAGCTCTCGATTCTTCTCGACCGCGTCAGCCGCCACGAGGAGGCGGCCGAGGCCCGCGAGTTCTCCGAGCACCTGCTCCGGCAGCTCGAGACTGTGGCGTGGAACGGCGAGTTCTACACCCACCACGTGAGTGAGGACCCGAGCTTCCGGCGCGACTTCGGCGTGGACGAGGCCCAGCAGGTTTCGCTGAGCAACGCCTACGCCGTCAACCGCGGCATCGGCCATGAGAAGGTGGCGGCCATCGTCCGCACGTACCAGCGGCTCCGCGAGGAGATGCCCGCCACCAGCCCGGCCGAGTGGTTCGGCATCTACCCGCCGTTCCCCAAGGGCTGGCACGTGCCGGAGTGGACCTACACCAACGGTGCGGTAACCACGATGACGGCCGGCGAGCTGGCCCACGGGGCCTTCGAGCACGGCTTCGAGGCCTACGGGGCCGACGTTCTGGCCCGCTGCCTGGAACTGTACTGGCCGATCGGCGACACCTTCGTGCCGGGCCTGCGCGGCAAGATGCCCGAGCCGCCCGAGCGGAGCTTCACGCCGCTGGACCTGCGGCCCGTCGCCAACGCCGACCTGGTGTGCACGCCAGAGCACGACGGCTGGACGGGCGATCCCGGCAACGACCTGCGGGAGCTGCCGGTCGGGGCCCGGGAGTTCGAGGGGGTGCCCTTCGACGTCATCGAGCCGCCGACCAACGACGGGCGGGCGTGCATTCGCCTGGCCCGCGGCCGGGAGGGCTGGGCCGAGCAGGCCCGCATCCCGGTCGAAGGGCGCTTCGAGACGCTCTACCTGCTGCACGCCGCCGGCGGCAAGGGCGACGTGGTTGGCGAATTGCGGCTGGTGTACGAGGACGGCTCGGCCCACGAGCAGTACATCCTCAACAACCGGCACGTGGCGGGCTTCTGGAATCCCCAGGCGCCGGATCAGACGAGGCAGGCCACCCGCGACACCGCCGTGGGCTGGTGCGGCGGCAATGAGCGGTTCTGGCGCGTGGGCCTGATCGCCCACGGTCTGGCGAATCCGCACCCGGACCGGAAGGTGTCGCATGTGGAGCTGCGGGCCAGCCGCGAGAAGGCCGCGTGGCTGGTGGTGGCCCTGACGACCAGCGACGCCGCGCCGTTCTTCATGCCCGAGCCGACCGACGGGGGCGTCCCACCGGCCTGGGGCGCGGGGGCCGTCATGTACGCCTTGGCCGAGGGACTGGCCGGCATCCACGACGCTGACCGGAACATGCAGGCCATCCGCCTGACGCCGCGTTGGTCGGCCGCCGGGGTTGAGCAGGTGACCGTCGCCCTGCGCTACGTGGAGGGCGGCGGGTACGTCCGCTACACGTTCGCCCAGTTGCCTGGCGAACTCAGGCTGGACCTGGCCGCCAGCGGCGACCAGCGGCGGATCGAACTGCTGCTGCCCGAGGGGGCAGAGCCCGCGCGGGTCCGTCGGGACGGGGTGGAGGTGCCATTCGAGCTGGGCACGATCGAAACCTCCCGCTACGTATGCCTGAACGTCGACGGCTTGGCGGCGACCGCTCTGCAGGTGGAGTTGGCCTGATTGAGTCGCCACGGGAAACCACGTGAGCATAGTGAACCGTCCCCCCGACGAGTCCGGCCCGCGCTGCCCGAGCCGGCGATGAACTGCGATCACCACTACAGATGGTATCCATCCGTCGACCGAGACAGGTCCTGCGGTTAGGGATACATGACATGTCACTTGCAGATGCACCCGATTGCGTCGGATCGCCGAGCGCCTGGGGCTCGCGGGCCCCCGGGATGAACGGTTCGCGTACGTTGACAACCGCATCCAGGAGCACTTCGGCTGCGACCTGCGGCAGATCCGCCCGCGCGGCCGGCGGCGGTGGGGGTTCCAGCGGATTGAGGACGCCCCGATGCGCGACCTGGCCATAGACGACATCGACCGCTGGCCCTGGCCGACGCCCACCGACGACATGGTCGAGGGCCTGCGCGAGGAGGCAAGGTTCCTCCACGAGCAGACGCCCTACGCCGTCTGCGCCGCCCAGATCGGCCAGGGCCTCTTCGAGATCGGCTGCTACCTTCTGCAGCACGTCCTGCCCTACGGGTCAGCCGAGGAGGTCCGGGCCCTGGTGGCCGACCTGGTGACCCACCTGGCGCCCGGCGGCGGCTACGTCCTCGCGCCCTGCCATACGCTGCCCGACGACGTGAAGCCCGAGAACCTCATCGTGTTCCTGGGCGAGGCCCGCCGGGTCGGCAGTCGGGATGCGGCCAACCTTTTGCGGAATTCTGTCTTCGGACCAGATGCCGGTTGCAATGGAGGCATCGGCGAGTAGGCTTGGCGACAGGTCGGCAGCCGGGCGGCCCAGGTGGCCGGGCCGGCGGAGTCTTTGCGCACATTCACGACAGCCCCTTGGGCGGAAGAGGTGAGTCATGGCGAGAAGCAACTCTGGCGCATGTCTGCGTCGGCCGCTGGTGGCGGCCCTGCTGGTCGGTCTGACGCTGGCCCTGCCAGCGGCGGCCGAGACGGCCGGCGACGGCTGGGTCTGGTGGGAGGCGGAGGACTCCGCTGAGCACAACTTCGACGTCGACCACCCCTTCGCGCCCCGGCACGAGGTGCTCTCGGGCGGTGAGTGGATCGGCATCGGGCGCGACCGCGGCGAGACGATCTTCGCCGAGTACACTGTCAATGTACCCGCGGACGGCACCTACAAGTTCTACGCCCGCAAGTTCTGGAAGCACGGGCCGTTCCGCTACCGCTTCAACGAGGGACCCTGGCACCAGGTCGGGCGCGACGTGACGCTGATGGACGAGGTCTTCATCCGTACGCACCTCGGCGCCAACTGGGTGCACGCCGGCGACCACGAACTGTCGGCCGGGCCGACCAAGGTGCGGATCGAGCTGACTGAACAGAGCGGGGCGGCTGCGTTCGACGCCTTCCTGCTGTCGGCCGAGCCATTCACGCCCCGCGGCAAGCTCAAGCCCGGCGCCAGGTATGGCCGGGCGCCTGAGGGCTGGTTCGCCTTCGAGCCCGACCGCGACCCGTTCAACGACTCGCCGATCGACCTGCGGGGCCTCAACGAGCCGACGGCCGGCAGCGGGGGCTTCATCGCCGTCGCGGGCGACGGCTTCGTCCACGGCGACACGGGCCGGCCTGTGCGATTCTGGGCCGTCAACGTCAATGCCTCGACCGTCCAGATGGACCGGGCCGAGATCGACCACCTCGCCCGCACCTACGCCAAGCACGGTGTCAACCTGGTGCGCTACCACAGCCCGCTGTTCACCGACGCCTCGAGCCCGCAGGCCGACCCCCAGCGGATCGACGACCTGTTCTACATGATCGAGGCCTTCAAGAAGCAGGGCATCTACACCCACCTGTCGATCTACTTCCCGCTGTGGAACCGCATGAACGACCAGGGCGGTGCCTACCTTGGCGAGTACGGCTATGAGCAGGGGCAGGTACCCTTCGCCCTGCACCAGATCAACCCGAAGTTCCAGCAGATCCTCCGCTCCTGGTGGCGCGACCTGCTGACGACGAAGAGCCCCTACTCGGGGACGCCGCTGGCCGACGACCCGGCCGTCATGGGCGTCGAGCTGGTCAACGAGGACAACTACTTCTTCTTCACCTTCGACCCGCCCAAGATGCCGCCCTCGCAGGTGGCGATCCTGGAGAAGCGCTTCGGCGACTGGGCGGCCGAGCGACACGGCTCGATCGAGGCGGCGCTGGAGGCCTGGGACGAGCCGCGTGACGAGGACGCCCCCGAGCAGGGCCGGCTGGGCCTGCCCAGCGCCTGGGCCATGGGCAACCTCCGCACCGCCCGCAACCAGGACGCCGCCCGTTTCCTGGCCGAGGACGAGCGGGCCTTCTTCGATGGCATGCAGCAGTTCCTGCGCGAGCAGTTGGGCTACCAGGGCTTGGTGACGGCGACCAACTGGAAAACGGCCGCCAACACCTTCCTCGAGCCGGTCGAGAAGTGGGCCAACCTCGGCGCCGACTTCATGGACCACCACGGCTACTTCGGCAAGCCCTTCCAGGAGAAGAACAACGCCTTCGGCTACGGGCCCGACGACCTGTACATGGACCGCAGCGCCACCCGCTTCGACCCCGACGACGGCGCCGTCAAGGCCGGGCGCGAGCACAGCTACAGCATTCCGGCCAACATCCTGGTCTGGAACGACAAGCCGCACATGCTCAGCGAAGCCGCCTGGACGCTGCCCAACCGCTTCCGCGCAGAGCAGCCGCTGCTGATGGCCGCCTACGGCTCGTTGCAGGGGCTCGACGCGTTGGTCTGGTTCGCCACGGGGGGCTCGACCTGGAAGCCCCAGATCACCAGCATGTGGCCCATCCACGTGCCGTCGCAGATCGGCCAGTGGCCCGCGGCCGCCCTCATCTTCCGCCAGGGGCTCGTCGAGCAGGCCCAGCCCGTCGTCCGCGTTACGCTGGCCCGCGACGACGTATTCGCCCTGAAGGGCATGCCCGTCGCCCAGCCGGAGAGCCTCGACTTCCTCCAGCAGGCTGTCGCGGACGAGGCCCGCGGCACGGCGGAGGTCGAGGACCTCAGCCACATCGACGCGCTGGCGTTCTTCGTCGGGCCCGTCCACGTCGACATCGCCGAGCAGGACGCCCCCGCGCGGCTGGCCGACCTGGCCCGCCACATCGACCGCGACGCCCGCACCGTCACCAGCGCCACGGGGCAGCTGCAGTGGAACTGGGGCGACGGGCTGGTCACCGTTGACGCGCCGGCAGCCCAGGCGGTGACGGGGTTCTTGGCGGAAAACGGCCCGGTCGAGCTGTCGCAGCTTCGGCTGGAGAGCGACATGGAGTACGCCGCCGTCATGCTGGTGCCGCTGGACGGCCAGCCCATCGACCAGTCGGCCCGGCTGCTGCTACAGGTGTTCAGCGAGGAGTCCAACTTCGGCTGGCAGACCGGGCCGGAGGGCGACTGGAAGCGCATTGAGTCGGTCGGCGAGCCGCCGGTCGTCGTGCGGCAGATGAGCGGCACGGTGAGCCTCAAGCGGCCTGACGCGGCCTCGATGACGGTGACGGCCCTGGACGCCAACGGCTACCCCGCCGGCGACGCCGGCTCGGCCGACGCCATCACGCTGCAGCCCGACACGCTGTACTACCTCATCGAGCGGTAGCGGAGGCGATGCCCCCGACGGGTACGCCCCAGCGTCCTGCTGATCCACTGCGACCAGCTCCGCTACGACGGGCTGGGCTGCAACGGCAAGCCGCTCCAGTTGCGGCGTTTCATCGACTATGCCGAACAGCAGGTTCTGGTAGCGTCTCAGGTCGCAGAGCCGCAGAAACGTATGGCCGTGCAGGAGCCCGGGGCAAACGAGAAAGCCCTTCTCTTGTGCACGGCGCAGACCGGCCAGGGCCTCGGCCCAGACCGCCGCCTGTCGGCATCGGTCTGCTCGGGGTCGGGCGGCGTGTATGTCTCGAACTTTGACCAGCCGGACAGCCCGTTGGCCTCGCACCACTCGTACAGGGGCTTCATGAAGTTCCGGTTGAAGAGCCGATCGACCGTCCTCCAGAAGTCGAACCGTACCTCAGTGAACGCGCCCTGGCTGAAGCACAGTTCGGCGATGCGCGACTCTAGTCGGTAGCCGTGGTCGAGGTGGAACTCCCGCAGGAAATCCCGCGAACAGGGGAGCAGTTCCTTCGCGTTGTGCAGGTGCGGCTCGTCGCAGAACACGTAGCGAACGTCCGAGCCGAACGAATCGCCCACCCACCGGCGGTACTGCTCGTGCGTCGTCCGGATGAACGCGTCCACGGTCGGCCTCTGCAGCAGGTCGGGCGGGGGCAACTGCTCGCCTCCGCCGCACGGAGCCAGGACGACGGCGTGGGTGGCTGTTTCGGGGTCCGCCTTTGAAACCGTCCCGGCCAAGAGCTTCACATGTGCCAGGACGTCGCCGGGCATCTTGCCCCCGACCGGCAGCAGGCGCAGCCCGGCCACAAGAGCCGAACCCTGTACCAGAAACTCCCGTCGAGTGATCACAATACTCGCCCTCCCTGGGCCGTCTGTACGGCCAGTGCCCCTTTCGACAAACGGTCATGTTCCGGCCAGCAATGTACCCCTGCGGCCGAGGCGAGTCCAGAGGGCGACAGTCCAGCACCGGCACGTGCTGCCAGTCGGACAGCCTTTGCAGGTCCAGCGGCTGCAGGTACAATCGGAACCGCGCCTGACGGTTGGGCCTGGATGGACGGGATTGCTGTCCTGGATCGTGGAGTCGGGCATGGTGTATCAGGTCAGTTGTCGGCGCGGCCGCGATTCTGGTCTGATGACAACGTACCCATTCCTGATCTGTTACCACTCTTCCAGCGGCACGCGTTCTGGAGGTACTGCGCATGACGACAAACGAAGTGACGGCCCGGGGGCCGCAGGCGGCGGTGGACTGGCCGGCATTTCTGGCCCGGCACGACATGACCTGGGACCACCTGCCGCTGGGCTGGGAGGAGGGGGCCTTCACCGGCAACGGGCTGCTGGGCGCGATGGTCTACGCCGCCGACGAGTCGGGCGGCTGGGGGCGGCACGCCGACCGGCCGGGCGAGGCGCTCAACTGGCACATTGGCCGGACCGACATCATCGACCACCGCCAGGCCGAGCTGCCCGACTTCCGCCACCCACGGCTGCCGATCGGCTACCTGGCCCTGCACCCGGCCGGGCGGATCACGGACTGCCGCATGCGCCTGGACCTGCACCGGGCGGAACTCACCGGCACGCTCACCACCGACCGGGGGGCGATCCGCTTTCGCCACTACACCCATGCCACCGAGCCGGTGGTTGTGATCGAGCTGGAGACCACCGGCGGGGAGGAGGACTGCTACTGGGACTTCCGGGCCGCCCAGGCCGACGAGCCGCGGTGGGTGCTCGGCGGCGACCGTCGGCGGCATAACGAGAAGTACGGCCCGTGGCTGCCCAACCCGGCCCCGGTGCACACGATGCGGGGCGAGGTGCACGTCTGCGAGCAGCGGCTGCT
>JAWLCG010000003.1:0-22081 GCA_041687295.1 Phycisphaerae bacterium
CGGGGGAGCCGGGTGCTCCGTCGCTGCCGGGCCTCACTGCGTTCGACCCGGCCTACGGGCTGGCCCGGGGTCTTCTACGGTTGGGGCCCGTCAGGGCTGAGGCGCCGGCCGAGGGGCTCGTCCTCCAGTTCGATCTTGAGCGAGAGGAAGCGCAGCAGGTCCTTGAGGCTCAGGATGCCCTCGAGCTGGCCGTTGTCGGTGACGATGAGCCGGCTGACCTTTTGGCTGTTCATCTTCTGGAGGGCATTCATGGCGTCCTCGTCGGCGCTGATGGTGTTGTCGGCCGAGCAGTTGTGCGAGACGTCGCCCACCGTCTGCTGGTCCCACTGCTCGCGGGGCACCTCGCGGATGTCGCGGGTGGTGACACAGCCGACGAGCTGGTCGTCGCGGACGACGGGGAACATCTTGAAGTGGTAGCGATAGACGTAGTCTTCGACCAGACTGCTGAGCGGCATGGCCGGGCTGACGGCGACGGGCTGGTCGTTCATGAACCGCCGCACCGGCTCGCCGGCCAGCGCCTGGCGGATGAGGACCTGCTGGTAGCCCTGCTTGGCGGCTGAGCGGATGAACATGCCGATCAGAATCCACC
Organism: Phycisphaerae bacterium; assembly: GCA_041687295.1. Classification (GTDB taxonomy): domain Bacteria; phylum Planctomycetota; class Phycisphaerae; order SM23-33; family FEN-1343; genus JAWLCG01. The sequence goes on from JAWLCG010000003.1 coordinate 590, forward strand.
ACAGCCCGCCGATGGGGTTGGCGCCGGCCAGCAGGTTCAGCACGCCCAGGCCGATCAGGACCAGGCCGAAGATCGCCCCGACCTGCGAGGCCACCCGCGTCGCCCAGCGCAGGTTGCCCTTGACGTGCCACAGGATCGACCGCAGCACCCGCCCGCCGTCGAGGGGGAAGCCGGGAATCAGGTTGAACGCCACCAGGATCCCGTTGAGCACCGCCAGCCAGATCAGCACGCCGGCAACCGGCGTGGGCCAGCCGACGGCCCCGGCCAGCAGGCCCAGGCCCAGAAAGGCCAAGCCCAGCACCACGCTGGAGATCGGGCCCGCGATGGCCATGAGAAACTCCGCCTTGGGGCTGGGCGGCTCGTCGCTCATCTCGGCCACGCCGCCGAACAGGAACAGCGTGATGCCCTTCATCGGCAGGCCGTACCGCTGGGCGATGATCGAGTGCCACATCTCGTGGAAGACGATCGACACGAACAGCCCCGCAGCCCCCGCCAGGCCCATGATCCAGTAGGTGGTCTGGCTGTAGCCGGCGTACTGGGTCGGGAAGACCCCGCCGGCCAGGCTCCAGACCACCAGCACCAGGATGATCGTCCAGCTGAGGTCCATGCGGACCTCGAAGCCGAAGATCGTGAACAGCTTGATCGCTCGGCCGAACATGAAAACTCCCCCCAAGGGCCCGGCCGCCGCCGGCGCGCCCAGCGCCGGCGGGGCGGGCAGATCGTCCTACGGCTACTGCAGTTCCTCGCCGGCTTCCTCGATGTCCTCACCCCGCTGCTCGAGCCGCTCGGCCTCCTGCTGGATCTCCTCGCCGCGCCGCTCGAGCCGCTCGCCCGCCCGCTCGGCCTGCTCTTCGGCGGCCGGGCCAGCCTCCTCGGCCTGATCCCGGATGTCCTCGGCCTGCTCCTCGATGGGCGACTCCTCCTCGCAGCCCACGAAGACCGCCGTCGGCAGCACCAGGGCCGCCCCCACCAGTAACGCCGTCAAAGCCTGAGAGATACGCATGAGTTGTCTCCTTTCTCGGTCCGCCGCCCGCACGGGGCGACCTGTTCGCTTGGGGTATTATAGGAGGGGGACTGACGACAAGTCCCGTCGGGCAAAATACCTGCTGGTGGAAATTGCCGCGTGTCGATGCGAATAATGCTCGTAACGGGGGACAGGTTCCTCCGGGCAAAGTCGTCGCCCCAATGGCCCTGTAGGTCGATGGTGGTGGCGCGAGGGCCCGCCCGGTTGGCGGGTCGATATCGAGAAGGGGGTAGAGGTATGTTGTACTGGGCGTTAGTCTTTTTCATCATCGCCATCGTCGCGGCGCTGTTCGGCTTCACCGGCATCGCGTCCGGGGCGGCGGCGATTGCGCAGGTGCTGTTCTTCATCTTCCTGGTGGTGTTCCTGGTCGTGCTGGTGCTGGCCCTGGTTCGCCGGGGCGGCCACCACGCCCACCACACCTGATGGTGGACACCCTGGCGTAGAGGGCCCGCGCCGCCGAGGCGCGACCCCTGATGCAGACCGCGGGCGGGGCCGGACAAACACCTTCGGCCCCGCCCGTTCCATGTGCCGTCGGGTGAGGCGCCTTGTGCCGGGGCGGCGGGAGGGCTAGAATGCCCCGTCCTCTCGGGGCCGAGTCTGCCTGGCCCCGTCGGGAAGGAGACTCCGTCCAGCCCCCGGCCCGCATCCACTGCCCCCCATGCACCACAGCTACATCGACCGCTACGCCCAGGGACACTCGGCCATCCACGCGTTGGACGCGCGGGTGAAGCTGGCAGCGGTGCTGGCCTACTCGGCCGTGCTGGTGAGTTTCGGGCGGTACGCGCTGCTGGAGCTGGCGCCGCTGGCGGTGTTGCCGTTGGGAATGCTCTGGCTGGGCGACGTGCCGGTGCGGTTCGCCCTGCGCCGGGCGGCGGTGCTGAGCCCGTTCATCCTGACGCTGGCGGCCCTGGCGCCGCTGTACGACCGCCAACCCGTGCCCATCGCCCTGGGCCCGTGGCAGGGCGCAGCGGCCGGTGGCTGGCTGACGGCCGGCTCCGTGGCAGTGCGGTTCACGCTGGGCGTGCTGGCGCTGACGGCCCTGATGAGCACGACGCCCTTTGGTCAACTGCTGGCGGGGATGCGTCGGCTGGGGTGTCCGCGAGTGCTGGTGATGCAGCTGGGGCTGCTGTACCGCTACCTGTTCCTGCTGGTCGACCAGGCGATGCGCGTCCGCCGGGGGCGCGACTTCCGCGGGGCCGCCCGCGCCCCCGCCCGCCGGCGCCTGCAGGCCGTCGGAGCGATCATCGGCCAGCTGTTCGTCCGCTCGCTGGACCGGGCCGACCGTGTCCACCTGGCGATGACCGCCCGCGGCTACCGCGGCGAACCCCGCCCCCTGGCCCACCCGCATCTGCATGGCGCCGACGGGGTCTTCGCCGTCCTCGTGGCCCTGTACCTGGTGGCGTGCCGTTGGGGGAGTGGGTTAATCCGTTAACTGGTGGATTGGTTAACTGAGAAATGCGAGGCGCTGACCATTGCGCCCAACCGCCTGACAATGTATCCTGGTCCCGGGTCTGGTAACGGGTCACCCATCGCCGGGCCTCGCAGCGCTCGACCCGGCCTGCGAACGGGTTCTGTAACCAATTAACCAATTAACCAATCGCCAATTAATCAATTAACCGTCTTCCCATGCCCACCCCCGACGCCATTCTGGAACTGACTGACCTGTCCGTGCACTACCCGGACGGCACCGAGGCCCTGCGCGGTGTGAGCCTGGCCGTGCCGGCCGGCGGGCGGATGGGGCTGATCGGGCCCAACGGCTCGGGCAAGACCAGCCTGCTGCTGGCGGTGATGGGGGGGCTGCGGTTTGGCGGGTCGGTGCGGGTGGACGGCATCGAGCTGACGCGGCGGACCGCCGACGCGGTCCGCAACCGCTGCGGCTTGGCCTTTCAGGACGCCGACGATCAGCTGTTTATGCCGACGCTGCTGGAGGACGTCGCCTTCGGCCCGCTCAACCAGGGCTGCAGCCCCGCCGAATCGGCCGATCGGGCCCGCTCGGCCATCGAGGCCGTCGCCCTGGAGGGGCTCCAGGGCCGGGTCGCCCACCACCTCTCCGGCGGGCAGAAGCGCAACGCCGCGCTGGCCACGCTCCTGTCGATGCAGGTGCAGCTGCTGCTGCTGGACGAGCCGACGGCCGGCCTGGACGTCCGCAGCCGACGGCGGCTCATCGAGATCCTGTCCGATCGCCCCGAGGCCCTGCTGCTGGCCAGCCACGACCTGGAGATGGTGGCCGAGCTGTGCGACCAGGTGGCCGTCCTGGAGGCCGGCCAAATCGTCGCGGTCGGGCCGGCCCCGGCGGTCCTGGCCGACCGGGAGTTGCTCATCCGCCACGGCCTGGCCGAGTAGGGCAGCCAAGTCTGCGTCTGTCTCTGGCATGGGGGCCGATCATGCGCCATACTATGGAAGGCGGGCCCTGGGACGGGGCCGGCGGTCGCAGGCAGGCGAGGAGGTCCCATGAGCGACGACGCGAAGGATGAGGGCAAACTGTTTCTGGGCGTGGACGTGGGCGGCACGAAGATGCTGGCGGCGCTGGTCAGGCCCTCCGGGCGGGTCCTGGCGCGCGAGCGTCGGCCCACGCCCCGCGAGGGCACCCCTGTCGACACGATCAACGCCATCGCCGGCCTGATCGACGACCTGCTCACCGAGGCCGGCCAGCCGGCCGAGGCCCTGCGGGCGATCGGCCTGGCGATTCCCGGCGTGGTCGACCCCGAGGCCGGGCGCATCGTCATCACGCCCAACATGAACCTCACCGGCACGCAGATCGTCGAACCGTTGCGCGAGCGGTTCGGCGTCGAGATCGCGCTGGGCAACGACGCCAACTGCGGCGCCCTGGGCGAGAAGTGGCTCGGCTCAGCCAGCTACGCCGACAGTGCCGTGGGCATCTTCGTGGGCACCGGCATCGGCGGCGGGCTGATCCTCCAGGGCCGGGAGGTCCGCGGCTACCGGGGCGTCGCCGGCGAGATCGGGCACATGAAGGTCCAGCTCGACGGGCCCGTCTGTGGCTGCGGCGACACGGGCTGCCTGGAGGCCCTGGCCAGCCGAACCGCCATCGACCGCGACATCCGCCAGGCCGTCCAGGCCGGCCAGAAGACCCTCCTGACCGACCTGGTCGGGCCGGACCTGTCGGTGATCAAGAGCGGTGCGCTCCGCAAGGCCCTCGAGCAGAACGACAAACTCGTCACGCAGGTGATGCGCAACGCCTCGGAGATCCTCGCCCAGGCCTGCCTGAGCATCCGCCACGTGCTGGACCCCGAGGTGATCGTCCTGGGCGGCGGCCTGGTCGAGGCGTGCGACTTCTTCATCCTGCCGATCGTCGAGAAGATTCTCGAGTGCGACCCCATGCAGGGCTCTCGGCCCGGCGGGCGAGTGGTGGTCTCGAGCCTCGGCGACGATGCGGTGATGCTCGGGGCGGTTGTGCTGGCCCAGCAGGCCGTCGGGCGCAGGCCCCTCAAGAAGACCGCCCGCCAGGCCGGTGAATACCCCGCCGTCGGGCCGGTGGACTTCGGCGAGGTCCGCGTGGGCGACAAGCTCTACCTCCGCGACATCTACATCCGCGTTAACGGCAAGGTCAAGAAGCGCGACAAGGCCCTGGCCAAGATCAACGCGACCGCCCACAGCGTGACGGTCGGCGAGTTGGAGAAGGTCTGCAAGGGCGGCCCGGCCCTTCTGATCGTCGGCACCGGCCACGACGGGCGCGCCGAGATGACCGAGGCGGGCGCCACCTTTCTCCGCCGCCGCGGCATCGAGTGCAAACTCCTGCCGACCCCCGAGGCCGTCACCGCCTACAACGCCGCCCAGGGCCGAAAGGCCCTCATCCTCCACGTGACCTGCTGAGGGCGGTGGCCCACGCCCGTAGGCCGGGTCGAGCCCAGCGAGGCCCGGCGGCGCGGGGAGACCAGGGACCGGCGCACCTTCGGGTGACGCCGTTCCTTTCCCCAAGCCCACGGATGGAGCGGCGACCGCGGGGAGTCGCGCAATCCGCGGGGGTCTCGTCCGGGCGGTGCCTGCGTGGCACAAACGCTTCTCTGGGGATAAACCGGTAGGGCGAGCAACTGCGTTGCTCGCGCAACGCCCCCGGACAGCGGTTGATGCATGAAGCGCGTGTCCCCCAGGCCCTGTCCACCCCCCCGAAGACCCCGGGCAAGCCCGGGGCTATATAGGCAGAAGCTACTCGTCCCCCAATTGCTGCGCCAGCGCCTCCCGCACGCGCTGGGCGGGGCTGGCGGGGTCGAGCTTCAGGGCCCGATCGGCGGCGTCGAGGCCACGGCGGAGGGTTTCCCGGTCGCCGCTGGCCCGGCCGATGCGGTAGCAGACGGCGGCGAGATTCGCCCACGCCTCGGCCAACTCCGGGGCGGCCAGCGTGGCGTCGGTGGCGGCGCGGAGGGCCTGCTCAGGTCGGCCGGCCCGCAGGTGCAGGGCGGCCAGCGTCTGGTAGACGCTCGTGTCGTAGGGGTTGAGGCTCAGCAGGGCTTCGTAGGCGGCGACGGCCTGGTCCGACTGGCCCAGCTGGCGGTGCAGCTCGGCGATCCGCCGTGGCCAGGCCGGGTCGGTCATGTTGTGGCGGTGGATCTCCTCGATCTGCTCCAGGGCCCGCGCGTCCAGGCCCAGGTGCTGGTAGAGTCGCGCCAGTTGCTCGTAGCTGTACGGGTCCAGCGGCAGGCGCTGCTGGAGGGTCTGCAGGGCGGGGATGGCCCGCACGGCGTCCTGGCGGCCGAGGTAGACCTGGGCCTGCACCCGCGGCGCCACCGGGTCGCCGGGCCGGGCGCGTTCCAGGCGCTCGGCGTACTCCAGGGCGCGGGTCCCTTGGTCGGCTTCCAGGGCGGACAGGGCCAGCACCGTCAGGGCGTCGGCGTCCTCATCCAGTGTCAGGGCCCGCTCGGCGGCGGCGACGGCCTGCTCGCGCTGCCCCGCGGCCAGCAGGGCCCGGGCGAGCTGGCCGTGGGCGGCGGCGCTGTCAGGGCTCTCCTGCAGGGCCGATCGGGCCTCGTTGAGCGAGGGCGCACCGGCCGGGTCGAACCCCCACGCTTGCACCTGCTGGCGGGCCCAGGCGGCGAAGGCCGAGTCAAAGGCCTCCTCCGTCGTGCCCAGCACCCGCTCGAAGATGGCGGCCTGGCTGAGCCCGTCGCGGAAGCCCGCCAGCATCGCCCGCATGGCCGAGTCGCCGTGCGTTTCGGTGATGTACTCGATGATCCACTGCGCCTGGGCGTAGGCCAGGCTGCGGTCGCCGCGGCGGCGGGGGCGGATGAAGCCCCAGTCCAGCTCGCGGACGGTGAACAGCCGATCGGCCCGGACGGCCTCGACCAGGGCCTGCACGGCCGAGAAGTCCCGCCGGTCGGGCTGCTCGTGGACGGCCAGGGCCTCGGTGAGCCAGTGGGGGATGCGGTTTCGCGTGGCCGAGAGGGTGACGGTGTGGGTGTACTCGTGTCGCAGCACGGCCGGCCAGAGGAAGGTGCCCATCTGCGACCGCTGAGGGTGGGGGGCGGCCAGCACGATCACCCGCCCGGTCGACGCCCCGACGGTGCCCACCCACGCCTTGCCGGTCAGCCGAAGGGAAAAGTCGGTGTGTGTGGGGAAGAACTCCACCAGCGTCTTCTCGGGCGGCTCGTGGTCGTAGGTGGCGCAGAGCTCTTCGTGGATGCTCTCGAGGTACTCGCCGGCCCGCTCCAGCAGGACGCGGTCGAGGTTGCCGTCGGCGCGGATAAAGAAATGCTCGGTCTCGTGGGTGACGAAGTCGCGCTCCATGCGTCGCAGCAGGTTGATGTAGTTGACGACGTCGGCGCGGTAGTTGTCGATGGCGTGGGCCTTCTCGAAGGCGGCCAGGGCCATATCCTCGTCGCCGCGCTGCATGTGGAGCAGGCCCAGCTCGGTCCAGCTGGCGGCCAGCTGGGGGGCCAGCGCGACGGCCCGTTCGAGGTGCTCGCGGGCGGGGCCGAACTGCCGCGCCGCCAGCAGCCATTCGCCGATGATCCGGTGCATCACCGGCCAGGGGCCCTGGTGGACGGCCTCGACGCGGGCGATGGCCTCGGCGGCGGCCGGCGCATCGTCCTGGCGCAGGCGCAGGGCGGCCAGCAGGCTCAGGGCCTCCAGGTGGTCGGGGTTGACGGCGAGGGCGGCCTCGATGGGCTCGGCCGCCTCGTCGAGCTTGCGCTGCTGCATCCGCAACTGGGCCCGCAGCAGCAGCAGGCCCGCGTGGCGGGCGTTGCCGGCCAGGCCGCGGTCGATGAGCCCCTCGACCTGCTCGAACTGCCACTGCTCCAGCCCGATCGTCGCCAGGCCCGCCAGGGCGTCGGGGTTGTCCGGGTTGATCTCTAGGGCCTTGGCGAGCTCCTCGGCGGCCTCGCGCTGGCGGTGCTTGCGCAGCAGGAACAGCCCCGTCGCCACGCGGGCGGGGACGTACTGGCTGTCGACGTCGAGGTAGGCGCTCTGCAGGTAGTTGCGCAGGATGACGCCGGCCTGGTCGCTGGCCCGCTGGCCGGTGAGCGTCATCAGCCGATCCATCACCAGGCCTGTCGCCGTCAGGGCCTCGGCATCGGTCCGGACGGCCGGCTGGGTGGCGACGCGTTCGATGGCGCGGTAGCGGGCGAGGGCGTCGTCGGTCCGCCCCCGCGTTTCCAGCGCCCGGCCGGCCAGCAGGATCCCCGGCGGCCAGTCGGGCCGAAGCTCCAGGGCCCGCTCGGCCGAGGCGAGGGCCTCGTCGTGCCGCCCGACGGTCATCTGCAGCTCGGCCCGCAGGACGTGGGCGGCGGGGTCGTCGTCAGCCGCCGAGACCAGGGCGGCCAGGGCCTCATCGTACTGCCCCCGCTCGACGAGTGGGCGTGCCTCGGCGAGCGCATCGGCCGGTGCCGAGGCCGGCGCCGTCTGCCCCGCCGCCAGGCCCGCCAGGGCCAACACCGCCGCCAGGATCCATGGCCAGTTCATGCCCCCATCTTACCCGCCGTCGGCGACCCGACAAACCCCCGCCCGCGCGGGTGGCGATCGGCCGGTCGGGGGGATATACTGCGCCGAATGGTTCCGACGTGCATCCGCAACAGGAGAATGCTCGTGCTGCAGGCGTTGATCTTCGACTTTGACGGCGTGGTGGTCGATAGCGAGCCCGTGCACTGCGCGGGGTTCCAGGCCATCCTGAAGGACCGCTACGACATCGACATCACGCTCAACGACTACTACGAGCGTTACCTCGCCTACACCGACGCCGAGGCGTTCGGCATCATCCTGTGCGATCACGGGCGCGATCTCGACGCCGCGACGCTCGCCGAGCTGATCGAGGCCAAGACTGCCCTGGTGCACGAGATGTTCCGCCGCGACATCCGCGCCCTGCCCGGGGCGGTGGAGCTGATGGCCTCGGCCCGGCAGGCGGGCCTGGCGGTGGCGATCTGCTCGGGGGCGCTGCGGGACGAGATCGAATTGGCCGCCCGCGCGGTCGGGGCGCTGCAGCACGTGCAGCTGATCGTCTCGGCCGAGGACGTGCCGGCCGGCAAGCCCGATCCCGCCGGCTACCGTCTCGCCCGGCGCCGCCTGGCCGAGACGCTCGGCCAGGAGCTGCCTGACGGGGCGTGCGTGGCCATCGAGGACGCGCCGGCCGGCATCGTCGCCGCCCGCGGGGCCGGCCTGGCCGTGCTGGCCGTCACCACCAGCACCCAGCCCGACCAGCTCGCCGGGGCCAACCGTGTCGTCACCAGCCTCGCCGACGTCACGCTCGACGACCTCCGCCAGCTGGCGTGAGCCAGGACATCCCCCGGCCCCTCTCGGCACCGGCGCCTTTCCCCAAGCCCACGGATGCAATCCGTGGGGGTCTCGCCCGGCGCGTGCGTCTGGGGCCAGACGCTTCATGGGTCCATCAGTGTCCGGCGGTGTTCCGTCCTCGGCACTCCCAAGACGTGGCTACAAACTCCGTAGCCACGGCACCCGGACGCTTCTTCCTCTCTGGATCTCAGAGAGCCTCTGTGCCTCTTCCTCTGTGTCCTCTGTGCCTCTGTGGCCCACCTCCGCTGTTTCTTCTTCGAAGGTCCTCGGGCATGCCCCGGCCTATTTGAGCAGGTCACGCTGGCGGGCGAGGCGGGTGTAGAGGGCGTCGATCTGCTCGACCATGGTCTGGGCGGCATAGGCCTCGCGGACGCTCTGCCGGCCGGTGGCGCCCATCCGCTGGCGCAGGGCGGGGTCGTCGGCCAAGCGGATGATCGCCTCGGCCAGGCCGGCGACCTCCGCCGGGGGCAGCAGGATGCCCGTCTGGCCATCCTGGACGACCTCAGGCCCGCCGTCGAGGTCGTAGGTGATGACCGGTCGACCGGCCAGCAGGGCCTGGGGCAGCGTGCGGGGCAGGCCCTCGTGCAGACTGCAGTGGAGCACCGCATCGCTGGCGTGCATGACGGCGGGGATCTCGTCGGGCGTAAGCAGGCCGGTGAAGTGGATGCGCTTCTGCATGCCCATCGCCTCGACCTCGGCGGCGAGGGCCTCACGCAGCACGCCGTCGCCGACGAAGCACAGGTGGATGTGTTCGGGCAGGCGCGGGGCGGCCCGCAGGATGTACTCGTGCCCCTTCAGCGGCGCCAGCCGGGCCACCTGCGTGAACAGCACCGCCCCGGACGGCAGGTTGAGGCTTCGACGGAAGGCGTCCGCCGCCGGGGGACGCTTCAGGAAGCGCTCCACCTCCATGCCGCTGCGGATGGTGGTGTACTGGCTCGGCTCGCCGATGCCGGCGGCCAGGGCCTGGGCGGTCATGGCGTCGGCGACGCTGATGAGGGCGTGGCACTGGCGGGCGGCGGTCCGCTCGAGGCGGATGTAGAGCTGGTTGACCCACCACGGCTGGAAGGGGTGGAACGGCAGGCCGTGAATCGTGTGGACCACCAGCGGCACGTGCCGTCGCCAGGCCGCCCGTCGGCCCAGGATGCCCGCCTTGCTGGCGTGCGTGTGCACGACGTCGGGTTCGAGCTGGGCGAAGTAACGGAGCAGCGATCGGTAGCTCGCCTGGTCGCGGAGCGGGTGGACCTCGCGTCGCAGGGCCTGGGCCACGATGACTCGATACCCCCCCGCCAGGGCCCGGTCGAGCAACTGGCCCTCCGGTCCCAGGGGCGGGCCGGTGATCAGCGTCACATCGTGGCCGCGATCGCTGAGCCCCTCGCAGGTCAGCAGCGTGTTCTCCATCGCCCCGCCCACGATCAGCCGGGTGATCACGTGAACGATCTTCATGGCCCCAACTGTCCTAACCGGCCCCGGCGGCGTCAAGTCTTATCTGATTATCATTACAAAAGCTGCCCGGCCACACGAAGCATGCCCTTGGTCCTTAAGCCCGTTACTTCTGTGCAGTACAATACATAACACTTCAGGAATCCTCAGAGTTGAGAGTGATTCCTGAAGGGCTCTCTCTCCCTTGGCCGGGGCAGATCGGCACGGCGGGTCCTGGCCGGGCGAGCGCGTCTACATGTCCCCGTCAGGCAGATCCGACAGCTGCGCTACGGTGAACACCGGGCCATCCTTGCAGACGTAGACGCCGCCGATGTTGCATCGCCCGCACTTGCCGACGCCGCACTTCATGCGGTTCTCCAGCGTGGTGTAGACGTCGGCGGGTGCGAAGCCTTGGGCCTTGAGGACCGGCAGGGCGAACTTGATCATGATCGGCGGGCCGCACACCACGGCCACGGCCACGGCGGCGGGGGGGGGCATCCCCTCCAGCACGGCCGGCACGAAGCCGACGCGGCCAGCCCAGCCCTGGGCCTCGCCGCCGGGGTCGACGGTCTCGACGAGCGTCACGTCCGCCCGGCCGGCCCAGTCGGCCAGCTCATGCTTGTAGATGCGGTCGGCGACGGTGCGGGCGCCGTAGAGGATGGTGACGGCGCCGAACTCCTCCCGGCGGTCCAGCACGTTCCAGATGACGCTGCGGACCGGCGCCAGGCCGATGCCGCCGGCGACGAACAGCACGTCGCGCCCCCGCCAGTCCTCCAGCGGGAAGCTGTTGCCGTAAGGCCCGCGGAAGCTGATGGCCTGGCCGACCTCGCGGTCGAACAGCGCCGCCGTGACCCGCCCGGTGCGGCGGAAGGTGCACTCGATGGCGTCGGTGCGGGTGGGGGGGCTGGCCACGCAGAAGGTGCTCTCGCCCTCGCCGGGCAGGCCGTACTCGCCGAACATGCCCACGCGGTAGCGGGCGAAGAAGGCCTCACGGCTGGGCCCGTCGGCGAACTCCAGGCGGAGCGTCCGCACGTCGGGGGCCTCGTCGTGGGCGGCGGCGATTCGCAGCTGGGCGGGCTGGTAAAGGTCGGTGCTCATGAATGGGCCTTCCGTCGGCTAGCCAAGTGGGCGATGGCGGCAGCGACCTCACGCATGCTCATGCCGGCCGGGCAGATCCGCTCGCACCGCCCGCAGCCGCTGCAGCCGAGCTGGCCAACCCGCTCGGGCAGATAGAGGAACTTGTGCAGCACCCGCTGGCGGAAGCGGGCGGCCTGGTCGGGTCGGGGGTTGTGCCCGCTGGCGTGCAGTGTGAACAGGCCCAGGCCGCAGGCGTCCCAGTTGCGGTGGCGCTCGGCGCGGGAGCGGGTGGACTCGTCCTGCAGGTCGAAGCAGTGGCACGCCCCGCAGGCGTAGGCGCAGGCGCCGCAGCCCAGGCAGGCCAGAGTCCAGCGCTGCCAGTGGTCGTCGTCGAAGTTGTCGGCGCACCAGTCGGTGACGGCGCTGACGTCGAAGCGGGTGGGCAGCTCGGCCGGCGGGTCGAGGGGCGCGTCGGCCTGGCCGGCCAAGGCGCCGGCGGCGGCGAGCAGCCCTTCGCCCAGCGGCGTGGCCGGCTCCAGGGCGAGCCGCCGGCCGGCGTCGGCCCAGCGGAGCACCAGGTCGGCACCGGCCACCGCGTCGGGGGCCCCGCCCACGCTGGTGCAGAAGCAGGCCTCATCGGCCGAGGTGCAGACGATCACGGCCAAGGCCAGGTGTGCCCGGCGGGCGGCGTAGAAGGGGTCCGGCTCGGCGTCGTTCATCACGGCGTCCAGCGTGGCCAGCATCGCCAGGTCGCAGGGCCGCACGCCCAGCACCAGCGTCCGCGGCGCCGGCGGGGTGAGCGGCTCGGGCGTGAAGTCCGGCCCCTCCAGCCGATAGCGGGCGACGGTCTCGCTGGGCGGCATGACCGCGTCCTTGACGGCGTTGACCGGGTGGGTCCGCAGGTCGATCGTCGCCCCGGGCCGCCAGTCGGCCAGGCGGACGACCTCGCCCTCGCGCAGCGGCGCCACCACGCGCCAGCCCGCCTCGACCAGCCTCGCCGAAAAGTCCGCCAGTTTGTCGCTATCGATGAACATTCGGATTCTTGATCTTTGATTGCAGATGTTTGATTAGTAGGGACGCCTGCTTCAGGGGTCGAACACGATGGCGGCAAGGCGACCCACCGTCCTGTACTCACCGTCCGGGCCACCCACCGTCCGGGTGCCGTGGCTGCGGTGTTTGCAGCCACGCTCTTTCGCCTGCGAAGACCCCGGGCAAGCCCGGGGCTATATAGGGACACACGGATGGGCCTGGCACCTTTGATCCGCAGGCAGCGCCCGCCCTGCTGGGGCCTCGAAGACGTGGCCACAAACACCGTAGCCACGGCACCCGGACGGTCCATCTTCTCTGAATCTCTGAAAAGCTCTGTGCTTCTTTCTCTGTGTCCTCTGCGCCTCTGTGGCCCATCTTCTTCGGAAGGCGCCCGGCCTCGCGGCGCTCGACCCGGCCTACGGCCGTCAGCGGATGAACTCGCCGGCGTCGTCCTCGTTCCAGGTGCCGATGAAGGGCTCGGCGTCGGCGGCGGTGCCGGCGGCGTAGACAAACTCCTCCTGCACGACGGCCAGGGCCTCGGCGTTGAGCAGCATCAGGGGGATGCCCTGGGGGCAGGCCCGCTGGCAGCTGCCGCAGGCGGAGCATCGGCCGGCCAGGTGGAATGCGCGGATCAGGTTCCACGCGTAGTTGCCGTGGCCGCGGGCTGAGGGGCTGATCCACTGCGGCGTGTTGCGCTCGACGATGCACTGCGTGCAGTAGCAGCTCGGGCAGGCCGCCCGGCAGGCATAGCAGCGGGTGCAGCGGGCAAACTGCTGCCGCCAGAACTCGGCCCGCTGTTGGCTGCTCATGGCCGCCAGCTCGGCGCGGCGGGCCTCCAGGGCCGGGTCGGGCTCGATCAGGGCTGGGCCATGCTCGGCCAGCCAGGCTGCCGCCTCGGCCAGGTCCATCGCGCCGACGCACTGGCCGGCGTCGACGAGCAGGGCCGTCACGGAGGCCTCGGGCAGCTGGTGCTCGCTGGCCAGCACCAGCAGGCTCCGCAGGGCGGGCCGATCGACCACGATGGCCACCGGGAACTGCTTGCGGATGGCGGGCTTGTTGAGGTAGGCCGCCAGGTTCGCCTCGACGCCGGTGGGCGGCTCGAGCGCGTCGGCCCGGGCCGGGTTGGTGACGAAGGCGGGCACGAGTCCGCCCTCGCGGCGGCGCAGGCCCAGGACCATCTTCGCCCGGCCCGCGGTCAGCAGCTCGGCGGCCAGCGTGTGCAGCGCGTCGCTCATGGCTGCCTCCGGGCGGGGTTGTGGGGGCCGAAGGGGCCGGCCTGGCGGAGCTGCTCGGTGAACTCGGCGACCAGGTCGGCGAATTTGCGCCCCTCGGCGGCCGAGACCCAGCTGAACCGCAGCCGGCGCTCGTCGATGCCGGTGAAGCTCAGCAGCCGGCCGAAGACGGCCCAGCGCCGGCGGGCGTGGTAGTTGCCGCTGGTGTAGTGGCAGTCGCCGGGGTGACAGCCGCTGACCAGCACGCCGTCACAGCCGGCCTCGAAGGCCTTGAGCACGAACAGCGGGTCGATCCGCCCGGTGCAGGGCAGCTTGACGATCCGCATCTGGGGGGGGTACTGCAGGCGGCTCGTGCCGGCCAGGTCGGCTCCGGCGTAGGTGCACCAGTTGCACACGAAGGCCGTGATCCGCGGCGAAAACGCCTGCGGGGTCTCCTGCGGTGCGGGTTCGGTGGTGTGTTGCGTCTGCGTCATGGGTCAACCGATCGATCACGCGGGTGTGCCCGTTGTCCGGTCGTGCCACCGTCGGGCGCCCCGCACCGATGCCCACGGAAGGCATTCCGTGGGCTTGGGCAGAGGCGCCGGTGCGTGCCCTGTCCTGTATTGTGTCCCTGGAGGCGTTGATCGCTCCATGGGGGAAAATCGAAAATCTGCAATCAGAAATCAAAAATCGCAGATCGCCTTGATCTGCGCCATCACCTGTTCGTCGGTGAAGCCCGCGATGTCCAGGCTGTTGGAGCGGCACACGGCCACGCAGGTGCCGCAGCCCTGGCAGAGGCCCTCGTTGACGGCCGACACGGTGCGAAGCAGCTCGCCGGCGCGGGTGCGGATCTCGCGGTCGTCGATCGCGCGGTAGGGGCAGGCAGCGATGCAGGCGCGGCAGTGGACGCAGGTGGCCTCGTTGACCCGCGCGACGGTCGGCTCGCGCTGCAGCTGCGGGTGGGCGAAGAGCCCCAGCACCTTGGCGGCGGCGGCCGAGGCCTGGGCGACGGTCTCGGGGATGTCCTTGGGCCCCTGGCAGGCGCCGGCCAGCAGCACGCCGGCCGTCGCCGTCTCGACGGGCCGAAGCTTGGGGTGCGCCTCGCTGTAGAAGCCGTGCTCGTCGTAGCCGATGCCCAGCCGCTGTGCCAGGTCGGTTGCGTCGGCCTGGGGCGTGACGGCGTCGGCCAGGACGACCATGTCCGCCTCGATGGTCAGCGGCGTGCCCGCCAGCGTGTCAGCGCCGCGGACGACGAGCTTGCCGTCGCCCCGTCGGTACACCCGGCTGACGCGCCCGCGGACGTACTCGGCGCCGTCGGCCTCGATGGCCCGGCGGACGAATTCATCATAGCCCTTGCCGCCGGCCCGCACGTCCATGTAGAAGACCACCGCCCGCCCGTCGTGCACCTTGTGGCGGTAGAGCATCGCGTGCTTGGCCGTGTACATGCAGCAGATCTTCGAGCAGTAGCTCAGGTGCCGCTCGTCGCGGCTGCCGCAGCACTGGATGAAGGCGACGGTCTTGGGCTCGGCCCCGTCGCTGGGTCGCAGGATCCGCCCGCCGGTGGGCCCGGACGCCGAGGCGAGCCGCTCGAACGCGAAGCCGTCGATCACGTCGGCCAGCCGACCCCCGCCGTACTCGCCCAGGGCCGAGTGGTCCCACAGCTTGTAGCCGGTCGCCACCACGATCGCGCCGACGGACACCGTCTCGAGCCGGTCCTGGTCGTCGAAGCGGATCGCGTCGCGCGGGCAGACCTTCTGGCAGACGCCACAGCCCCCGCGGGTCAGGCGCGTGCAGTGCTCGGCGTCGATGACGGGCTTGTTGGGCACCGCCTGCGGGAAGGGCGTGTAGATGGCCGTGCGCGTGCCGAGGTTGGCGTCGAACTCGTTGGGGATCTTTCGGCTGGGGCACTTCTGCGTGCAGGCGCCGCAGCCGGTGCAGGCGTCGAGGTCGACATAGCGTGCCTTGGCCCGCAGTGTGACCGAAAAGTTGCCGACGAAGCCGTCGACGCTCTCAACCTCGGTGTAGGTTTTCAGTGCGATGTTGGGATGGTTGGCGGCCTCGACCATGCGGGGCGTCAGGATGCACTGGGAGCAGTCGAGGGTGGGGAAGGTCTCGCTGAGCCGGGCCATGTGCCCGCCGAGCGAGGGGCTCTTCTCGACGAGGATGACCTTCTTGCCAGCGTTGGCGATATCCAGGGCGGCCTGGATGCCCGCGATGCCGCCGCCGACGACCAGGGCCGTCGGCTCGACGGGCACCTCGATGGGCTGCAGGGGGGTGTTGCGGCGGACCTTCTCGACCATCATGCGGACCAGGTCGATGGCCTTGGCCGTGGCGGCGGTGCGGTCCTCGTGCACCCACGAGCAGTGCTCGCGGATATTGGCCATCTCCAGCAGGTAGGGGTTGAGCCCGGCCGCGGCGGCCGCCCGGCGGAAGGTGGTCTCGTGCATCCGCGGGCTGCAGGCGGCCACCACCACGCCGGAGAGGCGGTGGGTCTCGATGGCCGAGCGGATGAGGCCCTGGCCCGGGTCCGAGCACATGTACTTGTAGTCGACGGCGTGGGCGACGCCCGCCATGCCGGCCGCGGCCGCCGCGACGGCCTCGCAGTCGACGGTGCGGGCGATGTTCTCGCCGCAGTGACAGATGAACACGCCGACGCGGGCCATGGTCAGCTCCTCCCCGCCCGGATGCCCGTCGCGTCGGTGAAGTGGCGGTTCAGGCCCAGCGTCTCGGGCGCCAGGCCGGCGGCCAGGCCCAGCAACTCGGTCAGGTACAGCACGGGCATGCGGTGGGGCCCCCGGCCGGCGGCGTTGATGGTCTGCTGGCGCATGTCGAGGTTGCTGTGGCACATGGGGCAGCCGGTGAGGATGGCCTCGGCGCCGGCCTCGGCGGCGGCTGAGAGGATCGCGTCGCCCAGGCCGATGACGGCCTCGGTCTTGGAGAGGCTGAAGCCCGCCCCGCAGCACTCGGTGGCGAAGTTCCACTCGACCGGCTCGGCCCCGGCGGCGTGGATCGCGCGGACCATGGCCGAGGGCTGCTCGGGGTCGTCGGCGACGATGCCCTCGCCCCGGCTGAGCAGGCAGCCGTAGTAGGGCGCCACCTTCAGCCCGGCCAGCGGGTGGCCCAGCTTGGCCGCCAGGTCGTAGTTGCTCAGCAGGCGGTCGACGAACTCGATGACATTGAGCACCCGCACGGGTCGGCTGTACTGCCGGCCGGTGACGTCGGCCATGCGGGCGACCAGCGCCGGGTCGCGCCCCAGCCGGACGGCCGTCCCCTTGAGCCGGCTGAAGCAGGCGGCACAGGGGGCCAGCACCTCGTCGAAGCCCTGCCCGGCCGCCAGGGCGAGCGTGCGGTAGGGCAGGGCGACGGCCAGCTCGTGGTTGACAGCGTGGGCGACGCTGGCCCCGCAGCAGTTCCAGTCTTCGATCTCGCGGAGGCCCAGCCCCGCCCGCTCGGCCAGGGCTCGCACCGACAGGTCCAGCTCGATGCCGCCGCCCGACAGCGAGCAGCCGGGATAGTAGCCCAGCTCACTCATGGCTGGCCTCCTGCGTCCGCTGTGCGGTGCGCTGGAAAATGCGGCGGATCTCGTCGCGCCCGCGGATGCGGTGGGGCAGCAGCGGCAGCTTGCCGCGCTTCAACATGGCCGGGGCGACCAGCAGGTCGCTGAAGAAGTCCAGGCTGGCCAGCTTGTAGCGGCGGACCAGGCCGAACTCGCCCATCCGCCCGTGGGCGCGGATGGTGGCCAGGAAGGACCGGTGGAACGCCAGCACCCGCCGTTGGGCCTTGCTCACCAGGCCGCGCTGGAAGCTCATCTCGCGCAGGGCGTCCATGACGGCGGCGGGGTCGAGGCCCTTGGGGCAGCGCTGGGTGCAGGTGAGGCACCCCGCGCAGCTCCAGATGGCCGGGCTGCTGAGCAGCGTGAGCTGGGCGTCGGCGTCGTCCGCCTGCACCAGGCGCATCACGCGGTGGGGGGGCTGGTCCATCTGCGCCGCCATCGGGCAGCCGGCCGTGCACTTGCCGCACTGGTAGCACGCCGCCACATCCTGGCCGCACAGACGCCGCACGAGCGCCGGGAGCGAATTGTCGTCCTTGGAGTGCTGCATACCGGAGCAACCAGTCTACCACACGGGCCCAACTGGCGGGTAGCTGATTCTGGCCGGCAATGGCGGGCACACTACGCACCGCCGGGGACGGATGATCCCTCTTGCCTGGAGAGTGTTCGCTGCCCCGGAGGACCCGGCAGGCGCCCGCATGGGTTCCTTCCAGGCCCACGGGATGCTTCCGTGGGCGTCTCGACCGGGCCGAGCGGCTGGGGGCCGACCTTTCCTGGGCTGACCGTCTGCCGGGGGGCGTCCCGCAAGCTGGCCAGACGGGTCGGGCGCCGGTCTACTCGGCGGCCTGGGCCTGGCAGTCAGGGCATAGGCCCATGAACTCGAGGCGATGACCCGTGATATGGAAGCGGGTCTGCGAAGCGGCCACGTCGTTCAGGTCGATCAGCGGCTCGACGCTGAGGTCCTCCATCCGCCCGCACTGGCGGCAGCGGACGTGGTAGTGGTTGTCGACCGTGCCGTCGAAACGCCGCTGCGAGCCGCCGAACTCGAGCTTGCGGACCATGTCGTTCTGGGCCAGGATCTCGAGGTTGCGGTAGACCGTGCCCAGGCTGATGTGGGGCAACCGCCGCCGGACGAGCTGGTAGACCTCATCGGCCGTCGGGTGCGAGGTGAGCTTGCGCAGTTCGTCCAGGATCACCTGGCGCTGACGCGTCATTCGGATTGAAGTCTCTGTAGGCACGCCGTGCTCTCCGCGGATAGGAACCCACACATTCTCGCGCCGGACTGAGGAACCCGCGAAAGGTCACCCCCAGTGCCGGCCCCCCTGGTTACGCCAAGCTCTTCAGGCAGATCGCGCCACGGTCAGACGACCCGCCGACTGCCCCAGCCTGGCGTTCCACGCCTCGCGCCATGGCGGTCCCTCTCCGGTCCACCCGACGCGCAGCCCTGCAGAACAATGTTCAGTATAAGGAGTTCGACGGGCCTTTGGCTACAGGGGATTGCAGGAATCGTAAAGGTTCTTGGTGCGCTTCTTGCCCCCAAGGGGCCCGAGGCGGCATAATCGCACCGTGCCCGTTACACTGCCCAGCAAATCCGACGCCCCGGCCGAACGCGAGCGGTTCTTCGGGGCTGCCAAACTCATCGCCGCCCTGACCCTGCTGAGCCGGGTCGGTGGCCTGCTGCGCGATATGGTACTTAGCCGGTCGTTTGGCGCGTCGGCCGTCACCGATGCTTTCTGGCTGGCGTTCATGGTGCCCAACCTCTTCCGGCGGCTCTTCGGCGAGGGGGCCCTGTCGGCCGCCCTGGTGCCGGTCTTCAGCGAGATCCACGAGCGCCAGGGCCCCGAGCAGGCCTCGAGCCTGCTGGCCAATGTGCTGGGCTGGGCGGGGTTGGGGCTGACGGGTCTGTGCGTGCTGATCCAGGCGGGCCTGCTGTTGACGGCCTGGCTGGCGCCGGGTGACGCGACGCGCCAGCTGCTGCTGGGCTACACGGTGCTGATGATGCCCTTCATGGTCACCGTGTGCCTGCTGGCGCTGGGTTCGGCGGCCCTGCAGTGCGTAGGGCACTTCGCCTACCCGGCCGCCGCCCCGATCCTGCTGAACCTGTGCATCATCGGCGGCACCGTCCTGGTCGCCAGCCATTGGGATCAGGACGCCGACCAGCTTCGCGTGGTCGCCCTGAGCGTCCTGGCCGCCGGCGTGGGGCAGCTGGTGGGGCTGGGCTGGCTGCTGCGACGGCACAACCTGTCGATCCGGCCAAGGCTCTGGCCGATCCACCCGGGCCTGCGGCGGATGGTGACGCTGTTCCTGCCCATGCTGCTGCCGCTGGGCGTGCTGCAGCTCAACGCCCTGCTGGACAAGCTGATCGCCCGACTGCTGACGGCCCTGCCTGCCGATCCGACCCTGTCGCTGGGGGGCCTGGAGCTGAGCAAACCCCTGGCCGTCGGCACGGTGACCTGGCTGAGCTACGGCGAGCGGCTCTACCAGTTCCCGCTGGGGGTGCTGGCGATTGCGCTGGCGACGGCGGTGTTTCCGCTGTTCAGCCGGTACGCCGCCCGGGGCGACACTGAGGGCCTGCGCGACAGCATCAACCGCGCCCTGCGCCTGGCGGTGTTCGAGGGCCTGCCCAGCGGCGTGGGCCTGCTGCTGCTGGCCGGGCCGCTGTCGTTGGCGATCTTCGGCGGGGGGGAGTTCTCGGCCTCCGATGCCGCGGCCACGGCCCACGTGGTGCGGTTCTACGGGTTGGGGATGTGGGCGTTCTGCGCCCAGCAGATCCTGCTGCGGGCCTTCTACGCCCAGAAGGACACCACCACGCCGCTGAAGATCGCGTGCGTGCTGGTGGTGCTGAACTTTGGGCTGAACCTGCTGCTGGTGTGGGTGCCGTTCGTGCGCCACGGGGCGTTCGGTCTGAGCAGCTCGATCACCGCCGCCGTGAACGTGATCCTGCTGTCGTGGATCCTCCGCCGCCGCCTGGGCCGCCTGGGCCTGCGGAGCCTGCTGACCGGCGTGGGCCGAACGGTCCTGGCGTCGATCGCGATGGGGGCGGCCATGGTGGGCGTTCTGACACTGCTGCCGCACCTGGGTCTGGGGCGGCCCGTGCCGATGGTGGCCGGCGGCTTCTGCGTGGGCGTGGCCGTCTTCGCCGCGACGGCCTGGCTGCTCCGCTCGCCCGAACTGGCCGAGCTGCTGGGCCCCCTCGCCAGACGCAAAGCCTCGTAGGCGCCCGTGCAGCCGCCCCTGTAGGCCGGGTCGAGCGGAGCGAGGCCCGGCGGCCGCGGGGGCGCGGGCCGCCGTCGTTGCCTCGGCCCAGCCTGCGGGGCGCAAGCCGCCATCGTTGCCTCGGCCCAGCCTGCGGGGCGCAAGCCGCCATCGTTGCCGGGCCTCGCTGGCGCTCGACCCGGCCTACGGGGCTCGACCCGGCCTGCGGCGTTCTACCCGGCCAACGGCGCTCGACGGGGATGGGGGATTGCGGTATCCTGTCGGCCTGGACCTGAGGAGACTTCGCCATGATCGCAGACAGCATGCAGCTTCGCCCGGGCCGGCTGGGACGCTGGCTGGCCCGGCGGCAGCAGCGGTGGACGCAGGCCCGCATCGCCCGCTGGGCGGCCCGCAACGCCGCCTTCGTGCAGCGGCATGGCCTGGCGCCGATGACGTTCGCGCCCGACGGGCGGATCACCGTCCGCGCCGACAACGGCAGCGAGTTGCTGTACGACCCGGCCATCCGCCGCTCGGCCATTGACGTCGAGCGCAATCACACATGGGAGCCCCGCTACACCGAACTGCTGCTGGAGCAGCTGCCGGCCGACGGGGTCTTCCTGGACTGCGGGGCCAACTGCGGCTGGTTCACGCTGGCGGCCGGTCGGTCGAGCCCTGAGGTGCGGGTGCACGCCTTCGAGCCGGTGCCGGCCACCTTCGGCCTGCTGGCGGGCAACGTCGCGCTCAACGGGCTGGCCAACGTCACGGTCAACAATCGCGGCCTGTGGCACGAGCCCACCGAGCTGCGCTTCACCTGCGACCGCGGGCCCAAGAACCACATCGTCACCGGCGAGCCGAACCGCCCCGTGCAGACCGTGCTGTGCATCCGTCTGGACGACTACGTGGCCGAGAAGGGCCTGGCCCGCGTCGACCTGATCAAGTGCGACGTCGAGGGGGCCGAGCTGCCCGCCCTCCGCGGCGCCCGGGGGTTGCTGGAGCGCTTCGGCCCGACGATCATGATCGAGCTGACCGTCCACCGCGCGAAGCGCTTCGACTACCACCCGGCCGAGGTCTTCGACCTGCTGGCCGGCCTGGGCTACGGCTACTCCATCATCACCGAGGCCGACGAGGTCCGCCCCGCCAGCGGCGACGTCGAGGCCGACCTGGCCACGGGCCACAACTTCCTCTTCCGCAAGTAGGGCGGGCATGGCCCGCCGCGGTGGCGGCTGGCCACGCCGTGTCGCCTGGCG
>JAWLCG010000003.1:22091-40468 GCA_041687295.1 Phycisphaerae bacterium
CCACGCTGACCGGTACGGCCTACGGCGACGGGGATTTCGCGCGGTTGGGCCGATGCGGTATAATCGCGGCCTGTCTTTCATAGGGTTTTCAGGATGCTGCGACGGTTGACACAACTTCTCAATCATCGGCCGGGCCGGGACGCGTTCGTCCTGGGCCTGGCCTATGGCTGAGGCCGGGGCCGAGGGCACTCACGGCGGGTGCCGCCCCCCACGCCTCGCAGCGCCGAGCGTCTGTTCACGTAGCGGCCTCCCCGGCCCGACGGGGGGCCGGCTGGAGGTGCACGTCATGCCGAAGGTGGATCTGGCCAAGCGCCGGCGGATCATGCAGCGGTCGATGGCCCTGGGGCACTGCATCTGCGACCCCAAACGGCCTTGCCCGTGCGACGTCTTTCGCGACCAGGGCATCTGCCCCTGCGCGGGCGAGCGGCCTGACCCGGCGCCGGCCGGCAGCGTCAGGCTCACCGAACTGGTTCACAACGCCGGCTGCGCGTCGAAGATCGCCCCGGGGGATCTGGAGGCCGTGCTGGCCCGCCTGCCCGCCGTTGAGGACCCCCACGTGCTGTGCGGCCTGGCCGCCGGCGACGACGCGGGCGTCTACGACCTCAACGGGCAGACCCTCGTCCAGACCGTCGACGTGTTCACCCCCTGCGTGGATGACCCGTACACCTTTGGCCGAATCTGCGCCGCCAACTGCCTGTCGGACATCTACGCGATGGGGGGCACGCCCCGCACGGCCCTGAGCATCCTGGGCTTCCCGGCCGAGACGCTCGACGGGCAGATCATGTACGAGATGCTCCGCGGCGCGATGGACGCCCTGGCCGAGGCCAACGTCGCCCTGATCGGCGGGCACAGCATCAAGGATGACGAGATCAAGCTGGGCTTCGCCATCACCGGCACGGTGGCCAAGTCGGCCATCGAGCGCGGCGCGGCGAAGGCAGGCGATCGGCTGGTGCTGACCAAGCCGCTGGGCACCGGCGTGCTGAACTTCGCCCGGCAGATCGGCCGCGGCCACCCCGAGGGGCTGGCGGCGGCGGAGCGGTCGATGGCGATGCTGAACGCGCTGGCTGCCGAGGCGATGCGCGAGGCCGGCGCGTCCGCCTGCACCGACGTGACGGGCTTTGGCCTGCTGGGCCACCTGGCGGGCATGGTCCGCCACTCCGGCGTGACGGTTCGGCTGTGGGCCGAGGCGCTGCCCGCCTTCCCCGGCGCCCTGGAGGCCCTGGCCGACGGCGTGGTGCCCGGGGCCATCGAGCGCAACCGCGAGTACGTCGCCGACGACCTGGATGTGGGCGAGGGGGTCGACGAGTCGGCTGTTCACCTGGCCTTCGATGCCCAGACCTCGGGTGGCCTGCTGATCGCCGTGTCGGCGGATCGTTGCGACGCGCTGCTGACTGCGCTGGCCGCCCGCGGCGTCGAGGCGTGGGCCGTCGGCAAGGTGACCGGCGAGTCGGACGGGCGGATCGAGCTGGTCGCCGGCGAGGCCACGCAGGGGGGCAACGGCCAGGCACAGATGGCCGGGACGGCTGCGGCGCCGGCGACGAAGGCCCAGCCGTCGAGCGACTGCTGCTGCGGTGACACGTCCGAGGCCTCAGCCCAGCCGGCGCAATCGTCCGGTTGCTGCGGGGGTGACGGCAGCGGCGGGTTCTGCGGCGGCTCATCGGAGTCCGATGCCTCCGCGGAGACCGGCACCGGCACGTCGGCCGAGTCGCTGCGGGCCTTCGGCGCCCTGATGCGCTCGAGCGGCGCCGACGGCGCCATAGACGCAAAGACCAAGGAGCTGATCAACTTCGCCCTGGTCCTGCTGGCCCGGTGCGATCCGTGTCTGGAGGTGCACATCGCCAAGGCCCAGAAGATGGGCCTGACCCAGGTCCAGCTCGACGAGGCCGCCTGGTGCGCCATCGCCATGGGCGGCGCCCCGGTGAAGATGTTCTACGAGGCCGGCCTGAAGAACGCCGCCGCCCCGGCCAAGGGCTGCTGCTGAGCCGCCAGGGCGTCCTACGTCTCCAGCAGCACCTCGGCGGCGAAGGCGCCCCAGGCGTGGCAGAGGCTCGAGGCGTCGCCGAATTCCTCCCACCAGCTGGTGGCGCCCAGGTCGAGCTCCTGGCCAAAGATGGCCAGCACGCGGTCGCGGGCGGCCCGGCCCAGGCCGACCTGCCGCAGGGCCTGGCAGAAGAAGTGCAGGCTCCAGGGCGTGTTGCAGGGCAGGACGTTGTCGGCCAGCCGTCCGCGGTCGTCGGTGAGCTGGACGAAGAAGGGTGTGGTCCGCTTGCGGAAGTTGGCCCAGTGGGCCTCGGGCAGGCAGCGGGTCAGCAGGGGCCGGGCCTCGTCCAGGCTCAGCATGCCGCTGATCGTCGCCAGGCCGGCCGACACCTGCGACCGGGCCGGCACCGCGTAGGGCCGCCAGTGCGTGGGCTGCCAGGGGAGATGCTCGTCGCGGGCCGGGTCGTATTGGCCGAAGGCCTCGCGCACAGCCACGCGGGCCGGGCCCGTCTGCAGGCCGGCCTCGGCGGCGAGGTAGACCTCCCAATCGGCCGAGGCGTGCTGCACCTCCAGCGTCAGCGTCTGCCAGTCGCCGGTGGCGGTCGCCTCGACGGGCTGGGGGTGGAACAGGGGCGGCCGGGTCCAGCCGCCGCCGGAGGCCGACTCGAGGATCGGCTGGCCATCCAGCCAGGCGCGACAGCCGTTGAAGAAGCTCAGCCACAGCCGTTGGGGCCCGGGGCGGGCGAAGCGGACGGGCCCGCTCAGGACGAAGCTGCCGCCGGCCCAGCTGAGCTGGTCGGCGGGGTAGTGGTAGTTCCAGTACTCCCGGCCACGAAAGGTTCCGACGGCATCGCTGTCGAACACCTCGCCGCCGTGGAGGAAGCGCCCCCGCCAGGCGGTTCGCAGGGCCCCGTAGTGCCGTCGCAGCTCGACGGCCTCGCCAGGCCGGTTCAACGCCCCGGCGAGGTCGGCCAGGGCCGCGTGGGCGGCCGCGTACAGGGCATTCAGGCCGCTGCTGCGGGGCGTGCGGATCAGCTCGAAACTGTTGTCGAGGTAGACCCACCCGGGCACCCTGGTCAGCAGGCCCTTCGCGTCGGCGTGCTGGGCCAGGCGATCAACGGCCCCGCGGGCTGGGGCGTAGCAGTCGGCCACCGTGTCGCGGTCGCCCGAGAGCTGCAGGTATCGCCGCAGGGCCAGGGCGTAGGTCAGGATGAAGTCGGGGATCACGCCCGTGCCCGGGGCGCTGGGGTAGCACATTGGCAGCAGCCCCGTGGCCCGGGCCCCGCGGGCGAACTGGCGCAGGAACTTGCGGACCGGCTCGAGCGTGCCGAAGAGCCCCTGCATGGCCCCGAAGTAGGCGTAGGGGTCGAGGTACTGCGCCCGCTCGCGCCAGGGGCAGTCGTTGAGCAGGTCGTCGCTGCACAGGCGGATCGTGCGGGCCGAGACCTCTAGAATCCGCCGGGCGGTAGCGGCTTCGGGCGTGTCGCCCGGGGGCGGCGTCCAGGCGTCGCGGTAGGGGTAGCCGTACTCGTGGATGGCTGCGGCGGCGACGGCGACGGCGGGGTCGTCGACCCAGGCGAAGCGCATCGCCCGCTTCTCGTAGCTGCTCCAGCCGTGCCGGCCGGCCGGGACGCTCAGGCGGTCGCGGTATTGCACCCGGGGCCCGCCCTTGGCCCAGTCCACCTGGCCCTGCGTGAGCTGCTCGGCGTAGCCCACGTGGAAGGTCGTGGCCGCGGGGGCCTCGACGGTCAGCTCCACGAAGCCGAAGACCTCCTGGCCGAAGTCCAGCAGCGTGCCGTCGTCACGGCGCTCGATGCGGACGGGGGCGAAGGTCTCGCCTGCAAAGAAGGGGTAGTCCCGGGGCAGCGGCTCGCGGCGGGCGGTGTCGGGGTGGACAGCCACCACGGCCGGCGGCTCGCCGGGCCAGTCGCCGCCCGCAAAGGCCGACTCGCCCACTCCCAGGTCGAGGACCTCGGCGAAGCCCAGACAGCCATTGAGGCGGTGGGCGTCGCGGGCCCAGGCCGTGGCGGCCCGGCAGCGCCAGCCCGCCGGCGGGGTCAGATCCAGCGTATCGGCCTCGGTCTCGACCCGTCCGGTGAGGATCAGCCCGGCCTGGCCGGGGGCGTAGGCCTGGCTCTTGACGCCCTGGTAGTGCACCAGCAGGACGAGGCGATTGGGGCCGGGCCGCAGCAGCGGCGCCAGGTCGATCGCGTCGTAGTGGAAGAAGGCCGGCACCTCCCGCATCGGGCCCATCAGCACGAACCGCCCGTTGACGTACAGACGATAGCTCGTATCGGCCGACAGGGCCAGCCAGGCCCGCCGCACGGGCCCGGCGACCTCCACATCCCGGGCGAACCACGCGTAGGCGTTGGGCCCGTCCAGGCCCGCCGGCCAGACCCACGGCACGGCGGTGAAGTCGACGGGATCGGAGATGGGAGAGGGAGGGTTAATCGGTTGACTCGTTAACAGGTTAATTGGGAACAGGGGCAGCGCCCGGCGTGGGCCCAGGCGCCCCGGGGGACGTCGAGCCGCTTGCTCGGCGCAACGTCATCAAAGCATAGCGCGTTCACGGAACCGTTGCCGGGCCTCGCTGCGCTCGACCCGGCCTACGGGTCCACCGATCAACCAGTCAACCAATCAACCAATCAACCGGACATCATCCGCCGCCGCACAGGGCGCGGCGCATCTGGCGGACGGCCTGCTTGAGGCGCAGCTCGTTTTCGACCAGGGCGATGCGGACGAAGCCCTCGCCGTTCTCGCCGAACCCTCGGCCGGGGGAGAGGGAGACCTCGGCCTCCTCCATCATCCGCAGCGAGAAGTCCAGTGTGCTCTGGCCGGCGAGGTGCTCGTCGGCGACGCGGGCCCAGACGAACATCGAGCCGCGGGGCTTCTCGACCTGCCAGCCCATCGCCCGCAGGCCGTCGACGACGACGTCGCGTCGGCCCTGGTAGATCTGGCACTGCTCGGCGATGGCCTGCTCGCCGTGGCGCATGGCGATGATCGAGGCGATCTGGACGGCCTGGAAGATGCCGTAGTCGTAGTAGCCCTTGATCGTCGCCAGGGCGCGGATCATCTGGGGGTTGCCCACGCAGTAGCCGATCCGCCAGCCGGCCATGTTGTAGGGCTTGCTCATGGTCGTGAACTCGACGCCCACGTCCTTGGCGCCCTTGACCTGCATGAACGAGGGCGCTTGGTAGCCGTCGAAGCAGGTCCGCCCGTAGGCGAAGTCGTGGATGACCATGAGCCCGAACCGCTTGGCCAGGTCGACGACGGCCTCGTAGAAGCCCAGGTCGTCCACCGTCATGGCCGTGGGGTTGTGCGGGTAGTTCAGGATCAGCAGCTTGGGCCGGGGGAACAGGTGCTCGACGACGTTGGCCACGCGGTCGAGGAAGGCCTGGTCATTGCCCAGCGGCACGTTGATGACGTTGCCGCCCGCCAGCGCCACCGCGTAGACGTGGATGGGGAAGTACGGGTCGCCCACGACGGCTGTGTCGCCCGGACCCATCAGGGCCAGGCACATGTGGCTGAAGCCCTCCTTCGAGCCAATGGTCGCGATGACCTCCTTGGCCGGGTCCAGATCCACGTTGTAGACCTGCTGGTAGAGCTGGGCGACCTCGCGGCGGAGGTTGTAGACTCCGCTGGAGACGCTGTATCGGCTGTTGCGGGGGTCCAGGACGGCCTCGCGCAGCTTGTCGAGCACCATCTCGGGCGGCGGGTCGGTGGGGTTGCCCATGCCCAGGTCGATGATGTCGATGTTGGCTCGCCGCTTGGCGTCCCGCAGGGCGTTGATCTGCCCGAACAGGTAGGGGGGCAGGCGGCGGATGCGGTCGGCGACGTCGATGGTCCAGTCGGTATTGCTCACGGCGTCATCGGGCCCGGGGTCTGGGTCCGGGCCTGCTCCTTGAGGATCGGGTTGACGAACTGCACGTCGGCGGTCTGGATCAGCTCCTGCAGCACGGCCACCTGCAGGCGGCGGAGGGTGCTCTGGCGGAGTTGGGCCCGCAGGGGCTCGCGGACCTCGTCGAAGACGACGTTCTCCGGCGGCACGGTCCGCTCGTGCTTGAGGATGTGGAAGTAGCGGTCATCCTGCACGATGTCGCTGAGCTGCCCGGCCTGCAGGGCGAAGGCGGCGTTGCGGATCGCCTTGGGCACGTCGGGCGTCTCGCGGGCGAACGGGGCGATCAGGCCGCCCTCGGCGGCGCTGGCGGCGTTGGTCGAGACCTTCCGCGCCAGTTCGGCGAAGTCCGCCCCGTGCGCGAGCAGATCGGCCACCTGCTGGGCGTCGGCCAGGCTGTTGACCTGGATGTGCCGCACCTGCACCTTGCCGCCGTAACGGCGGTTGAACTCCTCCTGGACCATCGCCTCGGTGATCTGCAGCCGATCGTCCGCCAGCTTGCGGAGCAGGGCGTTGCGGCGCATGATCAGGTTCCAGAGCCGCTGGCTGACGCCCTGCTGGCGCATCAGCTCGGCCAGGGCCCGCTGCTGCTGCTCGGGGGTGAGGTTGGGCCCGAGCTGCTCCAGGGCCGAGGCGTGCTCGGCGGCGATGTCGGCGTCGAGGACGGTGATGCCCTTCGCGCGGGCGGCCTGGTCGACGACGGCCGAGGCGATCAGCTGGTGGGCGATGTCCAGCCCGCCGTTGGCCAGCAGGAGGTTGGTGACGGCCTCCAGGGGGATCGGCTCGCCGTTGACGCGTACCGCCACCGCACCGGCCGACGGCGCCGGCTCGATCGACGCGGGCCGGGGGGCCACCGCCGGGGCCGGCGTCACCGGCGGGGCGGCCTGCGGGGGCGTCTCGCCGCCACAGCCGGCCAGCAAGGCCGCCAGAACCAGAATCGCTGCTGTCGCTCGAAGCATGGACATACCTCTCTCGGATCAATGCCAACGTCCGGATGATAGAACCCCCCAGAGTACAGCGGGCCTCTCGCCGAGTCAATCGGGCCCCGCGGCCAGGAGGGGCGGATTGTGGGCAGACCGCGACGCCTGTCGCTCTATCACAAGCTGGCCCGAGAGATCACCCTGGGGCTCTGGCCCAGACCCCGGGATTTTACGCATCGGGGCCCCCGGCAGAGGATCCGAGCCGTTGGTCCCCCGGACTGGCCGGCAGGGGGGCGTGAGCCTATCCCATGTCAGAGGCCCCAAAGCGATAAATCCCGGGGGTGTGGGGGCAGAGCCCCCGCGCTGTCTCCTCTGGACTGCCGGGCCGCGCTACGGACTCGGGTTGGGTTGCGGGCGAAGCCCGCGCTGGGGCCTTTGCCGGTTCGCCAGCAGACCCTTATGCTCTTCTCTCTGCGTCTGTGTGGCCGAGGTTCGTCAACCAGCCCGTTTTCAACGGGCTGCTACCGCAGGCGCATGCGGACGCCCTGCTCGCGCCATTCGCGGATGAGCACCTGCAGCTCGGCGAGGGTCCGGTCGAGCTCGGCCGTCGTGTCGACCAGCGAGTTGTACAGGCGGGGGTTGTTCATCAGCTCGCCGACGGTGCCCTCGCCCTGGTTGATCCTGGCGGTGACCTGGTTGGCCTGCTCGAGCAGTCGGCCCAGCTGGTCGGTGACCACCACGAGCCGATCGCTGACCGTCTGGACCCGCTCGGAGGAGACCGCGGCGGTCTGGCCGACCTCCGCGAAGGTGGTGTCGATGCTCTCGAGGGTCTGCTGGCCGCGGGCAGCGAACTGGCGGAAGGTCTCCATGGTCTCGGCGGCCTGCTCGGTGGCGGCGCGGAGGTTCTCCAGCATGGCCCGGAGGTTCTCCTGGTTCTCGGCATTGCCCAGCTGGGCGATGGCGTCGAGGGCCTCGTTGAGCCGGGCGAGCGTTTCGCCCAGGCCCTCGCCTGGAGCGGTCGCCGGCTGGGTGCCCGGGCCGGTTGCGGGGTCCGGCTGGAGCAGGGCGTCGAGCGTCTCGGCCAGGTTGCCGATCTTCTGGAACCCCTCGGCCAGCTCGCTGATGGCGTCGGCGACCTCCCGGGGGATCAGGCCGTTGCCGATCCCGCCGCGGATGACGGTCGATCCATCGGTCGGCACGAACTCCGCCGGGGGGGCTTCGGGGGGCACGTGGAGCGACACGACCGCCCCGCCGGCCAGGCCTCGGCTGGAGACGTAGGCCTCGACGTTGGCCGGGATGCGCACCTTATCGTCGATCTGGGCCAGGACCCGCACGCCCTCGCGCGGGTCGGGCATCAGGGCGACCTCGGTCACCGAGCCGATGGGCGTGCCGTTGAGCAGGACGTCGGCGCCCTCGCCGATGCCGCCGGCGGCCGGGAAACGCAGCTCCACCGGGTAGCCCCCGCCGACGAAGGCCGGCAGCTCGCCGAACAGCAGGATGATGAAGGCCAGCCCCCCCAGCGCTACCGCCAGGGTCAGGCCGACCGCCACGTTTCGCTTGTACTCGCTCATGTCCCACTCCCGCCGTTGGTCTTCTGGCTGTTGAGGTCGCCCCCGTGCAGCTCGCGGAGCTCATCCTCGCTGGCCCGGCCCTGGACGAAGCGCTGGACGGTCTCGTCCTCAACCCGCTCGAGCTGGTCGGGCGGGGCATCGGCGATGATCCGCCCGCCGTTGAGCATGACGATGCGGTCGCCCACCTTGCGGGCCGAGGCCATATCGTGCGTGACGACGACGGCCGTCGTGTGCAGCTCGCGCTGGAGCTTGAGGATCAGCTCGTTGATCAGGTCGCTTCGCACGGGGTCCAGGCCGGTCGTCGGCTCGTCGTAGAGGATCACCTCGGGCTCCAGGACGATCGCCCGGGCCAGGGCGACGCGTTTCTTCTGCCCGCCGGAGAGCGCCTCGGGGAACTTGCCCTGCACGTTGTCCAGGCCCACGATCGACAGGGCCCGGCGGCAGCGCTGGGTCTGCTCGGCGCGGGGCACAGGGGGGCTGGCCTCGGCCAGGGGAAAGCAGATGTTTTCCTCGACGCTCATCGAGTCGAACAGGGCCGACCCCTGGAACAGGAACCCCACGCGCCGGCGGATCGGCACCAGGTCGCGCTCGGCCATGGCGGTGATGTCCTGGCCCTCGAAGAGCACCCGCCCGCGGTCGGGCGCGATCAGGCCGACCATGTGCTTGAGCAGCACGCTCTTGCCCGAGCCGCTGGGCCCGATGACCACCGTCGTCAGCCCCCGGGGGATGTCCAGCGTGACCCCCCGCAGCACGACGACCCGGCCAAAGGCCTTGTGCACGTTCTCCAGGCGGATGATGGGGGGCTGGGCGTTCATTATGCGGGGCGGCGTCCTACGGCGTCGGCGAGGGGCCCGGGGCGGGCCCGTGCAGGTCCATCACCATGGCGATCTCGTCGCAGCACTTGCGTTTGGGGCACAGGACGCAGTCGCTCCAGACCTTGCTGGGCAGGCGATCCTTGTCCACGACGTGGAACCCGCACCGCTCGAAGAACCCCTTCTCGTAGGTCAGCGCGAACAGCCGACGCAGCCCCAGCTGGCGGGCGTCGGCGATGGAGGCCTCCACCAGCGCGCGCCCGATGCCCTTGCCCACCAGCCCTGGCCGAACCGCCAGCGATCGCACCTCGGCCAGGTCCGTCCAGGCGATGTCGATGGCCACGCAGCCCAGCACCTCGCCGTCCTCCTCGGCCACCAGGAAGTTGCGCAGCGTGTCGTAGACTCGTTCGAGGTGGGTGTGCAGCATCCGACCTCGCTCGGCGTGGTAGTTCACGATGTCGCAAATGGCGACGGCGTCGGGCATACGGGCGGCACGTACGATCATGACGCCAATTCTATACAACCCCCCGCCCCCGATGCACGCGCCGCCTTCCAAAAGCGCTCCCGACGGCAGGGGGCGGGGCGCCGTCGGACGCGGGGGCAGTCCAGGCAGTTCCTCTGTATATAGCCCCGGGCTTGCCCGGGGTCCTCGCAGACTCCCCCCTGGTGCCCGGACGGGACCCCCACGGATTGCGCCTCGCTGCGCGAGACTCCATCCGTGGGCTTGGAGAGGAAAGACGCCGGATCCGGTCTGCGCCATCGGCAACATCTGCGCGGGGGGGCGGCAATAGATGCGCGTCCAGGGGCGCGGGCTCTGCATGGGGGCCTGAGACCCTCAGCGGGCTATCCGGGGGAGGCGATAAAAATGAAATCACTGTAAGATATTGCACAACAGACCCTTAATTGGAGTGGTGGAGTCATATCGGAAAAATCTTGCGGGGTTATTGGGGTCTGGCACGGGGGTTTCATAGGGAGAGGCGGGCCGGAGGATCCGGTCCGAGAGAGCGGTCGGGCATGGAGGCCTGGCCGGGGCCCGTGGCCGGAGGCGGCGGGCCCGAACCGAAGACTCCCCGCAAGGGGACGGGCGAGAGGATCTCCCCGATGGCGACCCAGGCTCAGGGCAATGCGGATCGTTCGCTGGAGGCGGTGCTGAGGGCGGCAATGGAGGCCGCTGCCGGCCGCGTCGGCCAGCGGGCGTCGGCCGTCGTGATGGCGGCCCGGCTGGCCACGGCCGTGCACATGCGCCGTTCGGCCCCGGCCGACACGGCGGCGTCCCCCCGCGCCCTGGGGCCCGACACTTCCGAAGCCGCGCCGGCCGAGCAGGCGGACGCGGCTTCGGTCATGCGCGAGGGGGAGGCGGCATGAACTACGGACTCTACCTCTCCGCCTCGGCCCTGCACACCAACCAGCAGCACCAGGACGTGCTGGCCAACAACCTGGCCAACGTGAATACGACGGCCTTCAAGCCGGACCTGGCGATCATCCGCAGCCGGCCCAACCCCGCCGCCGAGTGGAACCTGCCGCCGCGCATGGCCGAGCCCGTGCTCGACCGCCTCGCCGGGGGCCTGCGGACCGGCGGCAGCTATACCGACTTCACCCAGGGGCCCATCCTCACCAGCGACAACCCGTACGACCTGGCCCTGGAGGGCGAGGGCTTCCTGGCCGTCCAGACGGACGACGGCGTCCGCTACACCCGCGACGGCCGACTCGCCCGCAGCACCGAGGGGCTGCTGGTCACCGCGACCGACCACCACCCGGTGCTCGACGACGCGGGCAAGACCATCGCCCTGCCGCCCGGCGGCGAGCTGTTCGTCAGCCCCGAGGGCACGCTGAGCAGCGGCGGCATGACGACGCAGCTTCGGCTGGTGCGGTTCGAGGAGCCCGCCAACCTGCTGAAGGAGGGGGGCAACCTCTATCGGCCCGCCGAGGCGATGGCCGAGCAGCCCGCCGCCCTCACCGTCCGCCAGCGGGCCACCGAGGGCAGCGGCGTCGACCCCACCCGCTCGCTGGTGAACCTGCTGACCGTGCAGCGGGCGTACGAGGCCTCGGCCCGGATGATTCAGATGACCGACGGAATGCTCGGTCGGGCGGTCAACGACATCGCCCGCATCGGATAAAGGAGCTGTCCCCATGGCCGTGCTTGCCATGCACACCGCCGCGACGGGCCTGGAGGCCCTGAGCACCGAAATCGACGTGACGGCCAACAACCTGGCCAACGTCAACACCACCGGCTTCAAACGCAGCCGGGTGAACTTCGAGGACCTGCTCTACCAGCTGCGCCGCCCCCCCGGCACGCCGGGCGCGGGCGGGGCGCCCCAGCCGGCCGGCCTGCAGGTGGGCCTGGGCACGCGGGTCAGCAACACGCAGATCCTCTTCAGCCAGGGCAGCCCCATCGAGACGGGCCGGGCCCTGGACATGACGATCAACGGCGAGGGCTTCTTCCGCGTCCGCATCTACGACGACGTCGGCGGCGGCTTCGGCTACACGCGGGCGGGCAACTTCTCGACCAACCGCGACGGCGAGCTGGTCCTGGGCAACAGCGACGGCTTCCGCCTCGACCCGCCCATCCAGATCCCCGAGAACGCCATCCGCGACTCGATCACCGTCAGCAGCGACGGCGTCGTCAGCGTCCTGCTGCCCGGCGAGGACGAGATCACCGAGGTCGGGCAGATCACACTGAGCCGCTTCGCCAACGCCGAAGGGCTCATGCAGATCGGCAAGAACGTCTACGTGCCCACTGCCGCCAGCGGCGAGGCCTTCGAGGCCGAACCTGGCAGCGAGGGCGTCGGCACGATCCTCAACAACTTCCTGGAGAGCTCCAACGTCGACCCCGTCAAGGAGCTGATCAACCTGATCAAGAGCCAGCGGGCCTTCGAGCTCAACAGCAAGGTCATCACCACCAGCAACGAGATGCTGCAGGTCGTCACGCACCTGAAGCAATAGGACTTTCCTGAGCGACCATGACGCGACTGACGCTGACCATCCTGATTTTGCTGAGCCTGGCCGCCCTGGCGGCTGGGGCACCGAGCGTTCGGCTGAGTGGCCGGGCGACGGTGACCGGCGGGGCCGTGCGGCTGGCCGACGTGGCCACGCTGCAGGGCCTGCCCGCCGAGGCTGGCGCCGCCGAGCTGGCCACGCTGGAGCAGGTCGGCTCGGTCGTCGCGGTGGACTGGACCGCCCTGGAGGCCGCCCTGCGGCAGGCCGGCGTGAACGTTGCGACCGTGCAGATCAGTGGCGCCGCCCGCTGCCGCGTCGAGCGGGTCGCCGAAGTCGAGCCCGCCCCGGCCCGCCCGGCCAGCGAAGCGCCGGTGACGCCTGTCGAGACCCCCAACATCGACCAGGCCGCCCCGGCCCCGCCGGTGCAGGTGCCGACGCTGGGCGAGCGGGTCATCGAACTGCTCACCAGCCAGCTGCACTGCGGGGCCGACGAGCTGGAAGTGGTCTTCGACCCCGCCAGCGCCGACTCGGCCGAGCTGCGGGTCGAGGGCCTGGTCAGCATCACCAGCACTGATCGCCAGCTGCTGGGCCGGCGGCACTGGCGGGCGGAGATCACCCAGCACAATCGCCGTCAGCGCCGCTACCTCACCGGCACGGTGGCCGTGCGGCGCAACGTGGTGGTGGCCGCCCGCGCCCTGGGCGCCGGCGAGGTGCTCACCGCCGCCGACGTCACGCGGGCCCAGCGCTCCGACGCGGGTGCCGGCTGGATGACCGACCCGGCCGACGTGGTGGGCCAGCAGGTGACGGCCCCGCTGTTGGCGGGCCAGCCCATCGCCGCCGACGCCCTGGCCCGGCCCGTGCTGGTCCGTCGCGGCCAGACGGTGGCTGTGGAGTACCGCACCGGCTCACTGGTGGTGGCCCTGAAGGCCAAGGCCCTTGCCGACGGTCACGCCGGCGAGCGGATCGAACTGGAGAACCCCACCAACCGCCGGCGGATCGTCGCCGTGGTCACCGGCCCGGGCCAGGCGGTCGTGGCCGACGAGGAGGCAGGCCGATGAGACGCTGCACATCGAGCCTGATCCTGGCGACGCTGCTGCTGACCGGCCTGGCGGCTGGCCAGAGCTCGAGCCTCTTCCAGCGCGAACTGCAGCGATCGGCCCAGGCGTCGGCGGCGCCGGCGGTGCCGAACTTCTCGCTGATCGCCGTGCCCGCGCCCAAGCCGCGCACCTTCGCCCGCCACGACCTGCTGACGATCATCATCCGCGAGCAGGCCACCAACGCCACCGCCGGTGATGTCAGCAGCGAGCGGAGCAGCAACATCGACGGTTCGCTGGACGCCTGGAGCACGATCCGCGGCAGCGCCCCGTTCCTGCGGTCGGTCGACCTGGGCGCGACCCCGCCGGCCGTCAAGGGCGGGCTCGACCGCGACTTCGACGGCTCCGGCTCGATCAGCCGAACCGACAGCCTCACCGCCCGCATCACCGGCGAGATCATCGACATCAAGCCCAACGGCACGCTCGTCGTCCAGGCCTCCAAGGAGGTCGTCACCGACGAGGACCGCTACACCATCACCGTCACCGGCCGATGCCGCACCGAGGACGTGACCCCCGACAACACGATCCTCTCGACGCAACTGGCCGAGCTGACGGTGGTCAAGACCGCCAGCGGCTCGGTCCGCGACGCGACCAAGCGCGGCGTGATCCACAAAGTCTTAGACTGGCTGAACGTTTTGTAGACGAGACAAAAAAGCCGCGGGGCGAAGCCCATACCCCGAGTGCGGCCGGAATGATCCTGGACTGGCTGAACCTGTTTTAGACAAGACCACGAACCCGCGGAGCGAACCCTGAGCCCATGCGTGCAGCCCTGAAAAACCTGGCGATCCTGACCCTGGCGGGCCTGCTGCTGGCGAGCCCGGCCTACGGGCAGGCGCGGATCCGCGACATCGTCCGCCTGCAGGGCGCCCGCGAGAACCGGCTGCTGAGCGTCGGGCTGGTCGTGGGCCTGCCGGGCACCGGCGACGGCACGCGGAACGTGCAGGCCCTGCGGTCGCTGGCGCAGATGCTGTTGCGGTTCGACCACAACGTGCAGGACCTCGGCGACATCAACGCCAACAACGTCGCCCTGGTGACGCTCGAGGTCGTCGTGCCCTCCAGCGGTGCCCGCGAGGGCGACCGGCTCGACGTGCACCTGGCCGCCTTCAACGGGGCCAAGAGCCTTCGCGGCGGCCGACTCATTCAGTGCCAGGTCCTCGGGCCCACGCTGACGACGATGTACGCCCTGGCCAGCGGGCCCGTCGGCGTGGAGGACCCGCTCCAGCCCACCGTCGGGCGGATCCAGGGCGGGGCGCTGATGGAACGCGACGTTATCCCCGAGTACCTCGCCGACGGGCGGATCACGCTGGTGCTCGACGCCGACCACGCCAGCTGGGCGATGGCCTCGTCGCTGGCCCGCGTGATCAACGAGGCCCTGGCCGAGCCGGGCACCGCCATCGCCACCGCTCTGAACCCGGCCAACGTCGTCGTCCGCGTGCCCGCCGTCGAGATGCGCGACCCGGCCCCGTTCATCGCCGAGGTGCTCGGCCTGCCGGTGCTCATGCCCGACCAGCAGGCCCGCATCGTCATCAACGCCCGCACCGGCACGATCATCATCACCCAGGACGTCACCATCGACCCGGTCATCATCAGTCATGCCGGCCTGACCATCACCAGCGTCAGCCCTCAGCTGCCGGCCACGCCGGGCAACCCGCGGATCGACGTGCAGACCTTCGTGCCGATGGACCCCCAGGGCACCGGCGGGGCGAAGCTCCAGAGCCTGCTGCAGGCCTTCGAGCTGCTCGCGGTGCCCATGAAGGACCGCATCGACATCATCCGTCAGCTCGAGCGGAGCGGACGGCTGCACGCCAAGGTGATCGAGGAGTAGCCATGGCCGCCATCGCCCTGCAACTGGATAGCGCACCGACCGCCGGCACGCCGCACGCACGGCTGCGGCAGGCGTGCGACGAGTTCGCCGGCATGGCCCTGTTCGGCCAGCTGCTCAAGAACAGCCGACAGAGCTGCCTCAACAGCGGCCTGATGGAAAGCCCCGCCCAGCGGATCTTCCAGTCGCAGCTGGACGACGTGCTGATGCAGCGGGCCAGCGGACGCAGCGTCGGCGGGGTGGGCGAGGCCCTGTACCGCCACTTGGCCCCTGCCCTGGGCCCGGCCCCGGCCGGCGGGCAGCTGGACCTGAGAGGTTGACCATGAATGCACAGACGGCCGACAAGCTCTACGCGATGCTCCTGCGGCTCTACGAGGCCCACGAGGAGCTGCTGGGCGTGCTCCGCGAGCAGCAGCAGGCGATCCGCCGCTGCGACGCGGGCCGCTTGGAGGCCCTGCGCGACCGTTGCGACCTGCTGGGCCAGCGGATCCTCGAACTCGACGCCGCCCGCCAGCAGCTCACCGGGGCGGGCGTCAAGGTCAGCGAGCTGGCGGCCGGGGCCCCCGAGCCCCAGCAGAGCCGCCTGGTCGCCCTTTCGGCAGGGCTGCGGAAGCTCGCCGAGCAGATCGCCTCGATGCACCGCGTCAACCAGGCCGCGGTGCGGAACATGCTCAACCACTTTCACGCGGTGTACCGGATGCTGGCCTCGGCCGGCAAGAGCGGCGGGTACGGATCGGCCGGCGCAGCCAATAGCGGCGGCCAGGCCTTTATGATCGACGCGGTGGCATAGACCATGGGACTGTTCGATTCATTACGCATCGGGGCCAGCGGCATCATGGCCCAGCAGGCGGCCCTGCAGGTCACGGGCAACAACATGGCCAACAGTGCCACCCCCGGCTACGCGCGCCAGATGCCCATGCTCTCGGCCACCGGCACGACGACGGTGGGCAACCGCCAGCTCACCGGCGCCGGCGTGCAGCTGACAGACGTGCGGCGGATGGTCGACCAGGCCATCGAGGGCCGGCTCCGCGACGCCCAGAGCCAGGTCGCCCAGTTCGAGGTCGCTCACCAGTCGCTCGCCCGCATCGAGGCGCTGATGAACGAGATGACCGATACGGATCTCTCGTCGGCGCTGACTGCGCTGTTCAACAGCTTCTCGGCCCTG
The DNA here is from genome assembly GCA_041687295.1 of Phycisphaerae bacterium. Classification (GTDB taxonomy): domain Bacteria; phylum Planctomycetota; class Phycisphaerae; order SM23-33; family FEN-1343; genus JAWLCG01. The sequence continues at coordinate 38,288 of JAWLCG010000003.1, forward strand.
GCCCAGTCGCCGCAGGACCACGCTCTGCGCGGCGTGGTGCAGCAGCGGGCGGCCACAGTGGCCGATCGGTTCCAGTACATCCGCAACGGGCTCGAGGAGGTCCGCAGCGACCTGACGGCGCAGCTGGCCAGCAGCGTCCAGGAGGCTGACCGTCTCGCCGGCGCCATTGCCGACCTCAACGTCAAGATCGTTTCGGCCGAGGCCGGCGGCGCCACCGCGGCCAGTCTCCGCGACCAGCGCGACGCGATGCTCAGCCAGCTCAGCCAGCTCGTGGCCATCCACACCAACGAGGACCCCGCCGGGGCCGTGCAGGTGTTCCTGGGCTCCGAGCCGCTGGTCTACGGCGGCACGAGCCGGGGCCTGCAGCTGACCAGCCGCGAGGTTGACGGGGCGTTGCAGCAGGTGGTCGCCTTCGCCGACAACGAGGGACGGGCCACGCTGGAGGGCGGGCGGATTGCCGGCCTGCAGGCCACGCGCGACGGCGAGGTCGCCGGCATCATCGGCCACGTCGACCGCCTGGCGGGCGAGCTGATCTGGCAGGTGAACCGCCTGCACTCGGCCGGCACGGCCCTGACGGGCCAGCAACTCGTCGAGGCCGCCAACGCCGTCACCGACCCGGCCGTCGCCCTGGACAGCGCCGCGGCCGGCCTGTCTTACACGCCCGGTCACGGCAGCTTCCTGGTGACGGTGACCGACACGGTGACCGGCGCGACGACGCAGAAGCAGATCAACGTGAACCTCGACGGCACGCCGGGCGGCACGACGCTCAACGACATCGTGGGCCAGATCTCCAGCATGGGCGGGGTGATGGCCTTCATCGACTCGGCCGGGCGGCTGACCGTCCAGGCCGGCGGGTCCGACCAGCAGGTGGACTTCGCCGAGGACAGCTCCGGCGTGCTGGCGGCGCTGGGGATGAACAGCTTCTTCGCCGGCTACGACGCCACGACGATTCGGCTGGCCGACGCGGTCGCCGCCGATGGCGGGCGGATCGCCGCGGGCCGATCGGGCAACGCGGGCGACGGCACGAACGCGGCCGCCCTGGCCAGGCTGGCCAGTGCGCCCGTCGCGGGGCTCAACGGGCTGAGCCTGCCGCAGTTCCACCAGCGTCTGACGGCCGACGTGGCGGTGCTGACGGCCTCGGCGGCGGACGCGGCCTCGGCCCAGGCGGTCGTCCAGCAGAGCCTCGCGGCCCAGCGCGAGGCCGTCAGCGGCGTCAGCATGGACGAGGAGGCTGTCAACCTCATCCGCTTCCAGCGGGCCTTCCAGGGCTCGGCGCGGTTCCTGTCGGTCGTGAACGAGTTGCTCGAGACCCTGCTGTCGATCGCGTAGGAGAGCGAGACCTAGATTATGGCACTGATGGGTGGCATGAACCGAGTGAGCGACACCTGGCGGCTGACGACGCTGCTGGGCGGCCTGCGCGACACCAACCTGCGGCTGGGCCAGGCCCAGCAGCAGTTGGCCACGGGCAACCGCCTGCTGGCGCCCAGTGACGACCCGGCCGCCGCCGCCGGCGCGCTGAGCCTGCAGCGGATCCTGGAGACCCAGGCCCAGACGCTGGCGAACCTCAACTCGGCCGCCACCACCTTCAACCTGACCGACTCGGCCCTGGGCGACGCCGGCACGCTGCTTCTGGAGGCCCAGTCGATCGCCTCGGGCGCGATCGGCACGGGCGTGACGCAGGACGAGCGTGACGCGGCCGCCATGCTGGTCAACGAGCTGAGCCAGCGGATGCTCAACCTGGGCAACACCCGCAACGGCGAGGTGTACATCTTCGGCGGCACGGCCAACACGGCCGCTCCGTTCCTCAACGAGGGCGGCGGCATCCGCTACGTCGGCCAGAACCAGGCCACGCTGGGCCTGCTGGGCGGCTCGCGCCCGACGGCGTTGGGCCTGACCGGCGACGAGGTCTTCGGGGCCATGGCCAGCGAGGTTCAGGGCATCGCCAGCCTCGAGCCCCGCCTGACGGGCCAGACCCGCCTGAGCGAGCTGCGCGGGGCCACCGGCGACGGCGTGTCGACCGGCACGCTGGTCATCGAGGACGGCACCAGCCGCGTGGAGGTCGACCTGGCCGGCTGCGACCGCGTCCAGGACGTGCTGGACCGCATCAACGCCGCCGGCGGCGGGGTCATCTCGGCCGCCATCGGGCCGATGCAGAACCTCACGCTCGCCAGCACCGCCCCG
>JAWLCG010000004.1:0-40033 GCA_041687295.1 Phycisphaerae bacterium
GCTCTGACGCTGGTGCAGGGGGCTGTGGTCTCCAACCGGAGCGGCACAAGCAGCGAAGGTTTCGGGGGGGGTGGCATCTACAATGATGGCGGCACGCTGTCCATCCTCGACTCCAACCTGACCGGCAACGATGCGTACGGGGATGCGTACGGGGGGGGTGGGGGTCTGTTCACTCAGGCTGGCACCGTGTCCGTGACCCGGGTCACGTTCAGCGACAACCACGGCTCGCACGGGGGTGGGATCTACGCATACGACGGATCTCTGACGTTCAGAGACTCCAGCGTCCATGGCAACATCGCCTCCGTCGGTGGGGGGATTTACTTCGGCGCCAGAAGCACCGCCTACCACAGCATGGCACTGGCCAACGTGACCGTCAGCGGCAATGAGGCGACGAACGGCAACGGCGCCGGGGTCTACTTGAGCAACGGTACGCTGACACTGACGAACGTAACCGTCACCGACAACACCAGCAACGGTTACAAGGTGTCCGGGGCAGGGCTGTTCGCCCTGCACGGCTGGCTGACGCTACACAACACGCTGATCGTCGATAACTGGAAGCCCGGTCTCTACCGCAGCGACCTGGCCGGCCTGTGCCTGGCCGGCAGTTCTCACAACATCATTCGTAGCGTTGAGGGACAGGTAGGCCTCACCGACGGCGTCAACGGCAATCGGATCGGCCAATCTGCCTGGCCATCGGACGCGCATCTGGCGCCCCTGGCTAACAATGGGGGGGCAACGTGGACCCACGCTTCATCGGCGGGAAGCCCGGCCGTCGATGCGGGAAGCTATTCCCGTGCCCTTGAAGCCGGCCTCGTAACCGACCAGCGCGGCTGGCCCTGGAGCGATGGGGATAGTGACGGGATCATCGTAGTAGACGTTGGAGCCTTCGAGTACCAGGGAACCCAGCCCGCTCCTCGCGTGTTGGCTGGGCACGTGTTCTACAACGGTAGCAGCGCCGATGGCAACGATCCTGCTGTCAATGCGGGCGACGATGCAGCCATTGATCCGGCCAAGCGTCTGCTAAGCCCGGGCGAGACGCCGACGCCTGCCCACATCAGCGGCTACGCCGGCGGGCTGAACGGATTGATGCTTGACCTGGCCAACCTGCTGGGCCAGGAAGTCGGCAGCTGCGACTTCACCGTCCATGTGTGCACCGACGGGCTGATCTGGCAGCCGGGCCCCTCGCCGACCGTTGAGGTGCGCCGCGGGGCCGGCGTTGGGGAAAGCGACCGCGTCACGCTCATCTGGCCGGACGGGGTGATCCGCGACTGTTGGCTGGAGATCACCGCCCACACCAGTCTTGGGCTGGTCGGACCCCAGACATTCCGCTTCGGCAACCTGGCGGGTGATTTAGATGGAGATGGCAGCGTCGAGGACCGAGATCTGAGCATCCTCCTGAGCCACTGGGGGGATGCCGACGTTGGACTCAATGACGGCGATGCCCTTCTGGACGGCACTGTCGATGACCGGGACCTGAGCGTGCTGCTTAGCAATTGGGGAACGGAGCTGCTGGTCCCACCCGCGGCAGTTTCGGAAGCTGCCCTGGCTCAGGAGCCGGCCGAGCCGACGGTGGATGTGCTGCTGGTCAGTTGGGGGCATTCCGATGCAACGGTGGCAGAGGGCGATCTCACAGGCGATGGGGTGGTGGACGACCGGGACTTGAGCCTGCTATTGGCAGGCTCTGCGCCGTCCCCTGTGGCGCCAAGCCTGGCACCGATGGCGACGTCGGAAGTCCAGGAAGGTGACGATGAGGAGCTGCTTGCCTCCGATGCGTCTGCAAAGGCCGGGGGATGGGCTGACCCCCAACTCCTTCAGGAGTGGCCAGACGACCTCGTGAACATCCTGGCGACGGCTGGTGCGATGTAGCCGGCGACGCCAGTTCTGATGCAAGCCGACGCCGGACTGGGCCATGGCGGGTAAGGTTCCCGCCATGGCCCAGTCTGCGAATCCGGCCAGAGTAGATACTCTTCCTCTGCGAGTAGATCCTCCTAACCCACGACCTCCCATGCGCTCTACGCGCGTAGTTACATGCGCGCGTACGCAACGGGATGAACTGAGTGCAATGAACGCACAGAACTCCCTCGCACTGTTTGGCGGGATGTTGCTCAGTGTGCCCTAACGGGTTACGGATTTCGCCGCCCGAAGGGCGCGCCTCGCGAGATTGGGCAGATTGGCGCCTCATAACAAGGAAGTCATGAGTTAGCAGCAACCTATACAAGTCATTATTCTGCAATCACTTGTGATTTTGGCTTTTCCCGGGATACGGCCGTATAGACGCGCTCGTATGAGATCGAGTGCAATGAAGTGCAACGAGTGACATGTCCCCGGTACCCAACGGATGACCTCCGGGCGTTTGCCCATGTATTGCAGGTCGCATGTTCGCCCGGCCCCGGAAGAGGGGACTGGAACGGGCAACCTCCGCCGTACTGGGCAAGAAGGCGACCTTCGCCCCCATGGACCGTGAGGGCTACAAGGATATGGCCGCGGAGATGAAGCCCTACCCGCATCGCCAGAAGTGCCCGGTGTAACCTCGGCCCCCGGCCGGATAGAATGTGGGCTGCCCGCACCCGACCAGGATGGGGCGGCCCTCTTCAGGTCGCAACGGAGCGTCTGATGATCCGACACATGCCCGGTCCACCTTTGCCTGCGGTGCTTACGGCCCGGACGTAGTCCCTCACATCCCTTTCCGCACAGGAGACCCCCGACGTGGACATCAGGCTGCTGGACATCGACACGCGCCCCACCGCCTTCATCGGCGTGGGGTTCCATGCCTTCTTTCCGGTGCATGCCGGGCGCGTCACGCCGCAGATCGAGCGCGAGCTGCACCGACGCTGGCGCGACCTGAGCCCCTCCTTCGTCCGTGTCACGCACAAGTGGGGCTGGAACGAGCCCTTCGCCGTGCGGCAGCTTCGCTTTATGGCCCAGACCGGCACGCAAGTCTACCTGACGACCTGGAACCCCGAGGACCTCAGCGAACCCGAGGCCCTGAGAGCCTACGGCGACAGATGCGCCGCGATGCTCGAACGCCTGACGCGAGAGGAAAAGCTCGACCACATCCGCTGGTACTGCATGACCAACGAGTTGTCGCTGCCGAGGCAATGGGGGGCCCTGTGTTCGGACATGCCCCGCTTCGAGGCCTACCATCGGGCGATCCATGCCGCGCTCGACAGGCGGGATGTGAATGTGGGCCTGCTGGCCAGCGACGCCTCTCCCACGGCCCACTGGCCCACCATCGCCTGGGCCGCCGAGCACATGGCCGACGTGAGCGAAGCCTACGGCGGCCACCACTACATCAACGACCATGCGCTGGACGACGGGGCCTTCTACGGTTGGTTCCGTGACCAGGTGAAGCCCCTGGCCTCGCTGGCGCACGGCCAGGGCAAGCCTTTCATCATCGGCGAGTTCGGTCCCAAACAGCATCGCGGCGAACGCTACGGCTTTCAGCGGTGGGACGGCTGCGCGTACTTCGACACCCCCGAGGAACCCGTCGCCGCCGTGCAGACCGTCGAGGCGGTCATCGCGGCGGTCAACGGCGGGGCCGACGCCATCGGCTACTGGACCTTCGCCGACTTCCCCGACGCCTACTCGCAGAACTACGCCAACAAGTGGGGCGTCATCCGCTGGGACGAGGAGTGTTCGCCCCGCCCGGTCTACTTCGCCGTGGGCCTGATGACCCGCTTCTTCCGCGGCCCGGCCGACGTGCTGACCACCGAGGCCCCCGAGGGCCTGCGTGTGCTGGCCGTGAAGCAGCGCAGCGACGGCCTGCGACGCGTAGCGGTGCTGAATCGCCGCGGCGAGGCCGTAACCGTGCACCTGAAATCAGGCGGCGCTGCGGGGAATTGGGACGCCTGGATCTTCGATCCCCGCCGCGCGGGCGACTACGTCCAATGCCCGACGCTGCTCAACGAACTCAACAGCCTGGGCCGGGCCACCGAGGGGCGGGTCGAGATCCCCGCTGACAGCCTGGTCGTTCTGGTCGAGCAACTGCCACCGCGACCCTAAGTGCGGCCGCGCCTGGCGGCCGGGCGACTTCCTGCGGATCGACGAGTCGCTTCTGCAGGCCCCCGCCGAGGCCAGCCCGCCGCTGGTCGTCCAGACCGGCTCTTCGCCACGGTCCAGAACAAGCTGCACTGGGTCATCACCGGCCACACGGCGGCCGAGCTGATCGCCGACCGTGCCGATCCCCGCCAGCCGAACATGGGGCTGGCCACGTGGAAGAACGCCCCGGACGGCAAGATTCGCCGGGCCGACGTTGTCGTCGCCAAGAACTACCTCAACGAGGCGGAGCTCACGGAGCTGAACCGGATCGTCACGATGTACCTCGACTACGCTGGGGACGCTCAGGCCGGGTCGGACATCGACGTGCTGGTCGTGCTGGCCGGGCCGGTGAAGCCTGCCGAGGAAATCCGCCGGACGATCCGCATCGTGGCAGACCTATCGCTGGCCCAGGACGTGGTGCTGAGTTGCATGTTCGTTAGCGTGGACGACTACGACCACGGTGGCAGTCCCCTGCTGCGCAACGCCCGTCGTGAAGGGGTCGACGTGTGACAAGCCATCAGCAGGGACTCCGCTAGAACGGGGCCATCCACTCGGTCTGCAGGGCGTGGATCTCCGCGACGATCTCCGCCGGCAGCGGCTCGGTGTGCTTCCGCGAGGCGTTCAGCAGTTGGCGGAAGTGCTCGGGGTTGGCCGTGCCGCCGACGGTGCTGGGCACGAACGAGTGGGCGGCGAAGTAGCGAAAGGCGAACTCGTGCCAGTCGCTGCAGCCCGAACGCTCGAAGATCGGCTCCAGGCCCGCCAGGCGGGGCAGGTAGTAGTGGTTGGGCTGCTCGGCCCGCAACCTCGCGGCCGGGCCGGGCAGGATCAGGCCGCCGCCGATCGAGCGGATCGAGATCAGCGGGACCTGCTTGGCCGCGATCGCCTGCCAGACGGAATTGCTCAGCTCCCGGTCGATGACGCTGAAGCGGGTGGCGTAGCCGTCGAACAGGTCGGCCTCCACTGCCTCCAGGGCCTCGGGCGTGCAGGAGATGAACAGCTCCACGACGAACGAGCCGACCTTGCCCGCATCGCGAAGCTCACAGCAGGCCTCGTACACGGGACCGCCGCAGAGGAAGTCGTCCACGAGGGCCCGCTTGGACTCGCCGGAGCTCTGGGAGAGCTGGGCGATGTCCAGCCGCTCGATGCCCAGCAGGGCCAGCGTGTCCTCCACGTCGATGCGGAGGATGTCGGCGTTGTAGCAGCGGATCTTCGCCATCACCCCGGCCGCCGGCTTGGTCGCACTGCGCAGAGCCCGGCCCAGGAGGTTGTAGTTGCTCACCGAGGTGTACCCGCGGGCGGTGTGCAGCCAGAGGCCCTCATCGACGACCTGGTGGACCAGGGCGATGTCCTCGTCGATGCGCGAGACGTCCTTGCCGATGGTCATCGTGCCGAACGTGTAGGCGCTCATCGGTGGAATCGGTGCGACGAAGCCCATGCCTGTCTCCTGTTCAGTACACCTCGGCGGTGGCGCGAAGAGCTGCCCTCATCGTAGGCGTCAGCGCGGCCAGCGTCTACGCCTCCCACGCCGGCAGGTGGCTGAAGGCCCAGTAGTGGGCCTCGCTCCAGCCGGGCGCGTCGCCGGAGGGGATGAACTCCAGGCGGAGGCGGATGCTCTCCTTGCCGGCCGTGTGGGCGGGCGGAATCTCGAACTCGTCCTCCAGCCAGCGGCGGTAGGGGTTGCGGTCGGCGACGTACCAGGTGCGCTCGGTGACTGGCTGGCCGTCAACGTACACCCGCGCCCGCTGGCGGCCGTGCTGCTGGTCGCTACGGCGGCGGAGGCGCACGCCGGCGTTGTCCGGGTCGATGCGGAGGGTGAACTCGCTGGCACCGGCCACGGTGCGGACGTAGCCCTTGCCCCACCGGCCCGTCGTGCCGCTCTCGTCGTAGGCCCGCAGGTAGCCTTCATCGACCACGCCGGTGGCGGTGTAGTCGTGGGCCCGCTCGGCGTCGGCGTCGCCCAGGGGCAGCTCGTCGGTCAGCCGCATGCCGACCTGCTCGGTGCCGTAGTAGAGGATCAGCCCCGAGTGCCGCATGGGGTGGTCGTTGCGCCCGCCGGCCTCGATGCCGAACCGCAGGTGCGTGCGGAACGGGTACCAGTCGCCCAGGCACAGCCGGGTCATCGAAAAGCTGCCGTGCGGCTCGCCGCTGCCGTCGTAGCCGCTGACGGGGTTGGCCGAGCCGGGCGACACGAAGCCCCAGCCGTAGCAGGCCCAGCTCTCCGAGCCGTCGCTCTCGACCTGCGGGGTGGCGATGGAGTCGATGTGGACCCGCACGTCGCCCTCGCAGCTGACGTACCGCCGCACGTGCGGCGTGCCCGTGACCAGCCCGGCCACCACGTGGCCCTGGCCGGCGGGCTCACCGAGGATTGTGTCCTGTCCCGGCGTCACCACGGTGGACGGGTAGTACGGCGTCGAGCGGAAGTAGCCGCAGCGGCCGGCCGGGTAGCGGATGGCGGACGAGGGCCGATGGGCGATGCTGGCCCGGATGGCCACCGGCTCCTCGCCATCGTTGGTCAGCTCGATGCGGGCCGACTTCCAAAAAGGCATCGGCCAATAGCAGTAGAAGCGTCCCTCCGGCGTCATGCCGTGCGAGAGGTACCGCGTGGGCCGATGGCCCAGCTCGTTGCCGAAGAAGGCCCCCAGCGGGGCCAGCACGGCCGGGGCTCTCTGGTCGTCCCACGTCAGCCGCAGCCAGAGCTCGTGCAGGTGGCGGCGCTGGAAGCCCTCCACCTCCAGCCGGATCGCCGAGACCGAGCCCTCGCCCTCGTGCTCCAGCAGCACCGCGGCCGTGCCGGGCTCGACCGTCGCCTGCGTCGCCACCTCCACGTTGCCCTCGGGGCCCTTGGGGTCCTCGCCGAGGTCCTTCCACATCGTCAGCAGCGGCCCGTAGTCCTCCTGACCGGTGAAGGTCGTCACGCCCTCGGCCGTGGTGTAGCTGTGGTACATGATGTGCCCCCAGCCGCCCTCGCCCAGCCGCTTCTCGGGCCCCTGGAGCTTCACCGTGCTGGTCACGCGGCAACTGCGGGCGAACGGCATGGGCACGAAGCTGCGGACCACCCAGATCGGCCCCAGCCCTCGGGGCGGATCGGTGTCGCCGACGAAGATGCCCGCCAGCGGCTCGACGAAGGGATGCTTGCAGCCGAACTCCTTGGGCGTGATCTCGAAGCGGGGCTCGGCCTCGCCGTCGAAGTAGAAGCGGAAGGTCGGCTCGGGGCTGGTCGGGTAGCGATGTTGGACGAAGTTGTAGAGGCAGCCGGGCCCGTCCACGTCCAGCAGCACCCACTCGCCGCGCTGGTCGCGGTAGAGCCACCAGTCGCAGTCGTAGTTTCCGCCTGTCTTGTCGATGCTGCCCTCGTAATGGACCTGTACGCCGTCCTTGAGGAACGGCAGGCGGTCGAAAGCCAGCAGGTTGGCGATTCCGATGTCGGGTTGGGTGGGGGGCATGGAGTGGCTCTCCTTCTGTTCTTCCGGTTCTGAACGACAGCATAGCCCTGAGCACGCGTCCACGTAAACAGCTTGTCGGCCCTCGCTTCACCGCTTTGGGGCGTCGAGAGCCAGTCCGGGCTGTAGCCTTATAGCGGATCGTGTCGTTCTCGGCCATCATCCATGCGGCGGCTCCTTGACGCGAGAGGTCCGGCCATCAGCGGCTGTCATGCCTGAGTCTCGCAGGACTCCCGGACGGCCGACCAGAACTCAATGGGCTCGTCCAGCGGAACGAAGCCGGCCTCTTCGTAGATGTGCGCGGCTATGGGGTTGTCAGTGTAGAGATTCAAGACGCCGCCCAGAACCCGTGCGTGGTAGGCGACCAACTCGTGCATGAGGGCTCGGCAATAGCCTCGGCCGCGGAAGGGCTTGTGCGTGAGAACGTTGTCCACCCGGCAGGCGGGGCCTGCGGGCTCCACGGCCGCCTTGGCAACCGGCCGACCGTCGAGGAAGCCGACCAGGAGATGGTAGTCAGGGCACTGGAGACTGCGGCGGATCACCTTGGCGGCCCGTTCGCAGTTGGACTGTGCGACCATGGCCAGCAGCTCCGGCGAGGCCGTCCGTACACGGTGGATGGCCAGCTCCGGGTTGGGCCTGATCCGCGACGGCCGGCGACGGACATAGAAGGTGGTCCTGCGTTGGTCTTCATCCCAGACCTGGTAGCCGGCCGCCTGAAGCGCCGCCCGCAGAGTCTGCCCCTCGCCCGCCCGACAATGGTGCTTCACGCGAGGCTTGAGGCCCTTTGCGCAGTAGAAATCCTCCACGTCGGCAATCGCGGCTGGGATGTCCCGGGCGTGCAGAATGCATGCGTGGTTGCCATCGTGCGAGTCGGGGATCTCGGGCGTGTGGTAGAGCAGGCCGTAGTCTCGCGGCTCGACGCAGGCGAAGCGGCGGGGAAAGCGAACCTCGCCCTCGATGATGTCGTCTGTCAGGGCCATCGGGCTTGCCCTCTGGTACGGGGGAATCGGCCTCTGTGTCGGGGTACGCGCCCTGAGTGTCTGAAGGAAGCCGGTGCTGCTTGCGCCTGCGCCGTTCCCAGCCCTCGCCCGGCCCACGGCTCGCCGGCGACAGGAGCGTCCATGGCCAAACCTACGACGGCTGCCTGGAGCCTGTCAAGCGGGGGGCTAAGCAGCGGGTCAGGAACGGCCTTGTACTTCACCGCACCATGGCGGACAATCAGGATCTCCGATGGAACACATTCCCTGGAAAGCCGAGGTCACGCTGACGCCCGAGGACGTGCGGGCTCGGGTCGGCGGGCAGTTCCCGGACCTGGGGGTCCAGACGGCCGAGTTCCTGAACGAAGGGTTTGACAGCTTCGCCTTCCTGGTCGATGGGCGATGGGTCTTCCTCTTCCCCAAGCGCCGCGAGAGGGAGCCGCTGCTGCTGGTGTCCATGCGGCTGCTGGACGAACTGCAGGGCCGGCTGCCGCTACCGGTGCCCCAGCCGACGCATTGGGGCCGGCCCGATGAGCGGTTCCCATTCCACTTCGTCGGCTACGCCCTGCTGCCGGGCACGCCGGGCCTGGAGGCGGAGATGCCGCCCCGGCTCCAGGAGGCCAACGCGCAGCGAATGGGGGAGTTCCTGGCGGCGCTGCACGCGTTCCCCGCCGATCGGGCCGAGGCGCTGGGCGTGCCCGCCGAGCCGACTTCGGGCGACCATGCCGAGGACTTGCTCGACGAGGTCCAGAGCCTGGCGGAGAAGATCGAGCCTCGCCTGCCGGCGGCGCTTCGCCAGGCGTGTGAGCCGTTCCTGGAGGGCACCGTCGAACGCCCGCCGCCCCATACCGGCCCGCGCTGCCTGACCCACAGCGACCTGCAGGCCGAGCACGTCCTGCTGGACGGTGCGGGCCGGGTGTGCGGCCTCATTGACTTTGGCGACGTGGCCATCGCCGAGCCCACCGTCGACTACGTGGGGCTCTGCGTCTGGCAGGGGTGGGGCTTCGCTCAAGCCGCCCTCGCCGCCGCCGGCCGGAGGCTGAATGAGTCGTCCGAGCGGCGTCTCCGCTTCATGGCTCGCTGCCTGGGCCTGATCGGCATAGGCTGGGCCGACTGGCAGAGCCCCGCCCGGATCGGCGTCTACCAGCAGTTCCTCCGGAATGCCTTCGATGCATGAGGGCCAGAAGCGACCGGCCTGCGACCTCCAGCCTCTGACTCCCAGTGATCGGGGCTTGCCTTTGGGACCTAAGAAATGTACGCCATGTTGTACCCCATGGCGTGAAACACATGATGTACATGCGAAACATGGTACGACGCGTCCAGGGGATGTAAGCCTTTGTGAAAAATGTAAATGTATCGTATTTCAGCACTTCTTTTGTGAGGCCTTAAAGCTCTCATAACCCGGAGTCCGCAGGGACGGCGTCGTCGGCGGCGATGGCATGGACAGCGGCGAGGGGGAAGGCGACGTACACCTGCTTGCCCGCGGGCCAGCGGTTGGCGGGGAACGCGCCCGGCACGGTCAACGTCAGCTCGCCGCCGAGGCACAGCTCGGACCGCAGCAGCGCGCAGGGGTTGGGCAGGACCGTCGCGCGGAAGACCGCCCGGGCCTCGTCGGCCGGCGGGGGCGTGTGGGTGACGCTGATCCGCTGGGGCTCGACCACGCCGTGGGCAACCCCGGCCGGCAGGTCGGTGCGGGCGAGCCTCCGCGAGCCGACGCAGAACCAGCGCTGGCCGGCCTCCTGGCGCACCTGCCCGGCCAGCAGCGTGCGCATCCGCAGCAGGTGGGCGACGAACAGGTCGCGCGGGCGGGCGAACAGCTCGGCAGGGGTGCCGGTCTGCACGATGCTGCCCTGGCGCATCAGGGCCAGGCGGTCGCCCAGGCGCAGGGCCTCCTCCAGGACGTGGCAGATGTGTACGGTGGTGATGGCGAACCGGCGGCGCAGGCGGAGCAGTTCGTCCATCAGGTCGCCGGCGGTGCCCTCGTCCAGGGCGCTGAACGGCTCGTCCAGCAGCAGCACGTCGGGCCGGGTGACCAGGGCCCGGCCCAGGGCGACGCGCTGGCGCTCCCCGCCGGACAGGTGTCGCGGCCAGCGGTCGGCCAGGTGCTCGATCCGCAGCAGGGCGAGCATCTCGGCTACGCGGGCATCGCGCTGGCGGGCGGGTAGCTTTCGCGCCCGCAGGCCGAAGGCGACGTTCTCGCGCACGGTCTGGAAGGGCATCAGGGCGTAGTCCTGGGGCACGTAGCCGATGCCCCGGTGGGCGGGGTCCAGGTGCGTCACGTCGCGTGGGCCGATGTGCACGCTGCCGGCCTGGCAGGTCCGCAGGCCACAGAGCAGTTCGACCAGCAGCGACTTGCCCGCACCGGTGGGCCCCAGCAGCACCAGGCATTCGCCCGACGCCACCTCCAGCGACACGTCGCGCAGGCGGAACGCGCCGGCCCGCAGGCCCGCGCCACGCACCGAAAGGGCCGTGTCGCCGCTCATGATGTCCGCCCCGGCCCCGCAAGCCGCTTGAAGATCCACAGCGCCGCCAGCGCCATTCCCACCATCAGCATCGAGATCGCCAGCGCCATCTGGATGCGCCCGATTGACAACTCCAGGTAGATCGACGTCGCCAGCACCTCGGTCCGCTGGCGGGTCGTGCCGGCGAAGACCATCATCGGCCCGAACAGCCCCATCGCCTGGGCCCACGTCAGGACGCCGCCGGCCACGATGCCCCCCCGGATCATCGGCAGCGTCACCCGCCCGAACACTTGCAACGGCGACCAGCCCAGTGTGCGGGCGACGTTCTCCAGGCGCGGGTCGATCGCGTCCAGCGCCGCCTTGATCGTCCGCACCGCGTAGGGCGAGACCACCAGGAACTGCGCCAGCACGATGCCGGCCGGCGTGTAGACGAACCGCAGCCCGCTGGCCTCGATCGCCTGACCCAACGGCGTGCGGAAGAACACCAGCAGGCTCACGCCCATCACCAGCGGCGGCAGGACGATCGGCACGTCCACCAGCGCATCCAGCAGCGACCGGCCGGGCAGGGGCACCCGGCTCAGGGCGTAGGCGGCCGGCACCGCCACCAGCAGCGACAGGGCGGCCGAGAGCGTCGACGTCAGCAGGCTCAGACGCAGCGCAAACCGCAGGTCCTCGCTGCGGAAGATCTCCGCGAAGCTGCCGGCCTCCATGTAGGCGAGGTTCGCGCCCAGCAGCGCCAGCAGCAGCCCCGTGTACGCCAGCAGCGTTCCGGTGGCGCCCACCTGCAGCAGCGAGGGTCGGGGCCAGGCCCGCCCCCCCGCCCGACTGGGCGCAGTCGGCCCGGAGGCGGGCATGCCGACCGCCGGTGGCGCAGCCGGTCGGGCAACCGGCTCCACGTCCTGCCCCCCAGCGGGTTCAGTCATGGCCCTGGGCCTCCTAGTGCTGACAGTGTTCGCCGTGCACATGCCCGCCGAGGTGGGCTGGGGTGCTTCGGCGGTAGCCCATCTCCTCGAATACAGCCACACCTTGGGGGGACTGGGCCATCGCCATGAACAGCTCGGCCGCCTCCACGTCCTGCGCGCTGGTGAGCAGGCAGACGGTGACGCGGGTCTCGGGGAACGCCACGCCCGCGGGCACCTGCTCGAGCCGGCCCGCGTAGTAGAAGGCGATGAAGTTCCACGCCATGCCCACGTCGATGTGCCCGCTGGTCAGCGCCAGGGCCATATCGTTGTGGCCTCGCGTCTCCAGGCGGAGGTTGGCGCGGACGTCCGGCTCGATGCCCATCTCACCAAGGGCCTGCTGAATGAGCCGGCCCGCCGTGGCGAATCGCGCGTCGGGCAGGCCCACCTTGAGGCCCGGGCGGGCCAGGTCAGCCAGCCCGGCAATCGCTCCGGGGTTGCCCGGGGGCACGATGATGACCGGTTCGAGGTAGCCCACCGTGGCGGCGCGGGCGAGCAGGCCCTTCTCGTCGATGCGGTCGGCGTAGGGGTCGTGGCAGATGTACAGGTCGCCGATGCGCCCCAGTTCGATGCCCGCCAGCAGCTCGGACGAGCCGCCGAAGTTAAACCGAACGGCGATATTGTGGCGCTGCTGGAAGTAGCGGGCGATCCGCTCGGCGGCCGGCCTCATCGAGGTGCCGCAGTGGATCACGATCTCGCGGGCGGCAGCGTCGAGGGTGACGAAGTCCTCGCCGTCCAGGACCGTCGTGGCGCCGGTGAGGGCGTCGGCTCCGGGGGCGGGGTCTGCGGGGCTCGCCCCGCCCGGCAGGCCCGTCCAGGCTAGGACCAGCACGGCCCCGAACGCCAGCGCCAACGCGATCCACGGTGCGATCTTCATGCTACAGGTCCTCCGAAAGGGCCTCGGCCGGTGCTTCGACGGCCAGGAAGTGCGCCCGCAGGATCTCGCGGGCGATGTCGGTGTTCAGGAACTCGGCGAATTCCCGTGCGGCCGGCTTGGCGGCGCCTCGCGGCGACAGGCCGATCACCAGCGGCACGATGTGGTTGACCTCGGGCGGGATCTCAACCACCTCGGCCGGGGCGTGCCGGCGGGCGACGGTCTCCCAGACGAGCGTGGCGTCGATGTGCCCCATCGCCACGGCGGTACCCAGCTCGGGGGCTGTGCCGGCCGAGAAGACCACGTTGGGTCGGACGGCCTCCATGGCCAGGCCCGCCTTGGCCAGGGCCGTGGGGGCGATGCGTCCGACGGCGGCCGATCGCTCATCGGCCAGCCCCACCCGCAGGCCCGGGCGGGCCAGGTCGGCCAGGACCGTGATGTTGTGGGGGTTGCCCGGCGCCACCAGCAGGACCGGCACCAGCCAGGCCACCGGATGGGCCTGGGCAACCAGTCCCAGGGCCCGCGCCTCGTCGATGTAGAACTCATCGCCGGGCAGGAACAGGTCGCACGCATCGGGCGCCAACCGCAACTGCCCCAGCAGCAGGTTGGACGGCCCGTAGTGGGTCCGCACCCGCACACGGGTGCGTCGCTGGAAGGCGCCGATGATCTCGTCCATCGGCGGGCGCAGGGCAGCCCCGCAGAACAGCACGATGCCGTCCTCCGCCTCGCCGCCGCCAGGCCGCCAGGCCAGCGCCGCCAAGGCCGTCACGACCGCCAGCACCGCCGCCACCGGTACTGCCAGGCGGCGGATCGTCTGTCTACTGTTCATACTGCGTTCCTGCTCCGCGAATACCAGCGACCCGTCGGCGGGTCGGGCCCGCCCCTGCCCGACCGTCTGCCAGCCGGGCCTGCGGGCGTGCCCACAAACAGACGACCGTAAGCCCACGGCTCCGGGCGGCTGAGCCTTCGGCCTCCCGCAGCCCATCCCAGGCTGGACGGGCCACTACGGGTCTACGGCTGCAGGACGGCTTCGATTCCGCTGAGGACCGGCGGCAGGGCCGAGCCGTTGGCGGGCTGCAGCTCGACCGTCAGCACATCGCGGACCCGCACGTCGGGCACAGCCACCACCAGGCTTCGGTAACGGCCGCCGGTACGGGCGGTCAGGTCCACGCCCTGGGCGACGACCTCGCCCTGCACCCGCACGTCGAAGACGCGGGCGCCGACCTCCACGGTCTCGGGCTCGGCGAAGACCAGCCGAACCGTGTACGTGTGCTCCCCGTTGACCTCATCCTCCGGCACCAGGGCAATGCTCACCCGCTCCAGGCCCACCATGCCCGAGCCGGCCACCATCGCGGGCCCCTCGGGCTGATTGCGGACCAGCGAGGCGTGGGCGCGGAACCAGTCGGCATCGGCCGGCTGGATCTGCACGGGCACGTCGGGGCTTCGGCCGCCGACGCTGGGGTGGTTGAGCCACAGCGTGTCGTTCTCGGCCAGGTAGTTGCCCGGGGCCGCCAGGTTCACGCCCAACCGGCGGATCACGCCGCCACCCCGCTCGACGGGGGTGTAGGTCCACATCTCGACCTCGGGCATGTGGATCAGGGCCAGGGAGGTCTGGTTCTGGTACGCACAGCTGCACGTGCGGGTGTAGTCGGGCGCGTTGAGCACGCCGTCGGCGGCGATGAGGCTGTTCGTGCAGCCCGAGCGGAACCCGCTGAGGTTGCCGGTGCCCGCGTCGCGGGGCAGATCCGTGAAGCCGGCCGCCCCGGAGCGGAAGGTCAGCATGTGGGTGCTGGCGTTCTGCGTGCCGCAGCCATAGGTGCGGGTGAAGCTCCAGGGGGTCTCGAGCCCGGTCAGGGGATGGCGGCGATTGAGGCGCTCACCGGTGTGCAGGTCCAACGCGGGCGTGTCGGTGCCGCCGGTGATCTTGTCGTCGTGGATCGCCAGGGGCCCGCTGTACCGGCCCTGGTAGGTCCAGAGGGTCTCGCCGCCGCGCCCGCGGTAGGCGACGATGCGGTCGGCGGGTTCGTCGCTGGGGGTGCCCCGCCCGCCGCGACGTCCGGCCTGGATGAGGATGTCATGCGCCTGCGAGTAGCCCAGCCAGGTGCCGAAGATCCCCTCGTCGCAGCTCCACAGCGGCTCACCGGTGCGGGCGTCCAACGCCAGCAGGCGCGGGCGGGGCTGATCGGCGGCGTCCTCGCCGCGCCGGCCCGCCAGTTCCATCGCCTTCTCGCTGAGCCCGTCGATCACGAACACCCGCCCGCCGCCGGTCACGATCGCGTTATGCCGGAAGCCGATCTCGGCGTCGCGCGTCCACAGCACCTCGCCGGCGTGGCGGTCCATCACCACCAGGCGGGCGCTGGAGGTGGCGTTCCAGTTCTCCTCGCCGATCCCGCCCTCGTCGAAGATGTGCGGCTCGGCCCCGGCGATCAGCAGGTCTTCCCAGACGCTCAGATGGCCCCAGCCGGGCACCTGGCCCTGCCCGTCGGCCGGCAGACGCAACTCGGCGAGCGTCTGGCCGGTGGCCGCGTCCAGGCGCAGGCACACGTCGTCGAGCACCACGTACACGCTGTCAAACAGGCTGACGATGTTGCTGCCGATGAAGTTGGCGCCCGGGCGGTTCTGCATATAGACGTCTCGGCCGGACCAGTAGATCTCTTCGTGCTCCAGATTGGTGTAGGCATGGCCCACGCCGGGCAGCTGACGGACCCACAGCTCCCGGCCGGTGTAGACGTCGCGGGCACTGACGCTGTCCATGCCCACCAGGAACAGCCGGCCCCCCACCGCTTGGGGCACCGGGCCGTTGCCGTGGCGCGGCAGGGCGTTTTCGTTGGAGGGGCCGCCGAACCACAGCACGCCCAGCGGGGCCTTTACGAGCTGGTCGGGCGAGAAGGTGGTGTTGGATGCCGAGGCGTACTGATGCGTCCACTGCCCCGCACCCGCCATCGGACCTTCGCGGGTCACCCGCACCAGGCCGCCGGCCGAGCTGACCTGAGCGCCGGGCAGATTCGCCTGCCGCAGGTTCGCCGTCACGGCCTCGTGCCGCTCCGGCGGTACCGGCAGCACGGCCACGCCGCCATAGGGCCGAAGCGACTGGAACAGCCGCTCCGCGATGGCGAGGCCCGCCATCGGGTCATCGGCCTGCAGATCCTCGGAAACCATCAGGCTCGCCACGTACGGCGGGAAGGGGAACGTCAGCGGGTCGCCCACGTGTACGGCCGCCCGCGTGCCGTAGAGCCCCGCTGCGTCCAGCCGCAGGCGCAGCGCCTCAACGCGGGCGGGGTCGGCATCCACGGCGATGATGTGCAGGTCCGACTGGGCGAGCAGTTCGCCCAACAGCCGCCCGGTGCCCACGCCAAGCATCAGGGCATAGCCCTCGCGCACGCCGGTGGTGGCGAGGATTTTCCTGGCCTGTTCGGCCCAACCGTCCGGGGCGCTCGGGATCGCCTGAGGGGCGTGGGGGTAGCGCAGCGCGTCCACGGCCTGGGGGCCAAAGCAGTAGACCTGGCCCTCGGTGGTCACCACGAACAGCCGGTCGTCGGCGGCGAGCATCTCCCAGACGGTGCCCTCGACGGCCCCCTGCCAGCTCACGCGGGCCGGGGCGTCCTCGGAGGCGGGCAGGTCCACGGCCACGACCTGGCCGTCGGCGGCCACCCCGTAGAGCCGATCGCCCGCCCGCAGGTGCAGCCGTTGGATGGCGGGCTCGACCTGGGCCTCCCACAACTGGCGGTTGGTGTAGCGCTCGCGCAGCTTGCCGCGCCCGAGGCGGTCCTGGACCTCGACCTCTTCGACGTCCGGCTCAGGGGCGTAGGCCTGGATCGCACCGTCATGGACCTGGTAGACGGCCTGGTCGGTCAGCACGTCGGCGTTGAGGCTGTCCAACTGGGCACCGTCGAACAGGCTGTACATCTGCCCGTGGTTGTAGAACCACTCGCCCTGGCTGGCCACGCGGTAGCCGCCGGCGCCCTTGCCGATCATGTGCGTCGCCTGGCGGAAGTACTGGAATCGCCCGGTCTGGCGGTCGTAAACGGCCGGCACGGTCCGCCCGCCTGAAACGAGGACCTGCGTGTCGGTGACGGCGAGGTAGCCTTGCGGCGCGACGCCGCCGAAGGCGTGCGCCCCGCCATGCTGGTGCAGGTCGTAGGTCGCGCCCGAGCCGCTGTTGCACCAGATTTCCTGTCCGGAGCGGGCATCGATGGCGTGGATGAAGGTACCCATCAGCGGCCAAATGCTCGCGGCGTAGTAGAGCACGCCGTCGCGGATCGCCGGCCCGCCGCGAACGGGCCACATGCTGATCAGCCGCCCGTTGCCCAGCAGCCGCCGGTCGGCCGGGCCGCCGCGGATCCGCCAGTGCTCCTGGCCGGTCTGAGCGTCCAGGCAGTAGAGCCGCCCGTCATCGGAGCCGAAGTAGACCCGGCCCTCGAAGACGGCCGGGGCCAGGCGAATGGGCCCGTCGGTGTAGAAGCGCCACTGCTGTTCGCCGGTGCGGGTGTCATAGGCGGTCAGGCTGTCGTTGACCATCGAGGCCACCAGCAGCATCCGCCCGGCCACGACGGGGCTGTAGGACAGGTCGAACTCGAGCTTCTCGCGGTTCTCGCCCTGGGCCGGCCAGGCGCGTTGGGGCGCGGGCAGCTCGCGAACCCACTGCAGGTGCAGCGTCTCGGCCAGCGGCATGGGGGTGGCGGCGCGCCGCTGGGCGTCGTAGCGCCACATGGGCCAACCGTGCCCCGGTGCGGCCGGCGCCTGGACCTGCGTCGCCAGGACGGCCGCCTCGCCGCCGGCCTCGGTGGCGGTTTGCTCCTGAGGCTCTTCAGCCGACCGGCAGCCGACCGTCAGGACCGCTACCGTCACTACCCACATCGTCGCCTCGAAGGCACGCCGCACGCCTGGCTTTCTCACCGATGCACTCCTTTGGTCTCGGGCTGGGCCGGCTGGCACGTCGCCAACGAGCCCTCCTGCATGTGCCAGACGCACTGGGCGCGTCCGGCTGCGTTCATATCGTGACTGACCATCAACACCGCCCCGCCCGCCCCGGCGAAGCCGGCCAGGGCGTCCATCACCACCTGCCCGTTGCGGGCGTCGAGGTTGCCGGTGGGCTCGTCGGCCAACAGCAGGCGCGGGCGGTTCATCAGGGCCCGTGCCAGGGCGGTGCGCTGGCGCTCGCCGGTGCTCAGCTCGGCCGGGCGGTGCCGGCGGCGCGGGCCCAGGCCGAGTTGATCGATGAGCTGCGCCGCGCGGGCGGGCGCGTCGTCGTGGGGCATCGCCAAGGCGGCCGCCAGGACGTTGTCCAGCACGTTGAGGTAGGGCACCAGGTGGAACTGCTGGAACACGAAGCCCACCATCCCCGCCCGCAGGCGGGCCCGCCGCTCGGGCGACAGATCATAGATCGACTGACCGTCCCAGAACACCTGCCCGCCGTCGGGCGCCAGCAGGCCGCCGGCCGTCAGCAGCAGGGTGCTCTTGCCGCACCCGCTGGGCCCCTGCACGGCCAGGAACGCGCCCGGCTCGATGCGCAGCGACAGATTCCGCATCGCCGCGACGGGGCCATCGGGGCCCGCGTAGGTCTTGCTGAGGTCGCGCAGCTCCAGCATAAGCTCTACTCCTCTCGCAGGACCGCGGCGGGGTCCTGCTGGGCGGCCGACATCGCCGGCAGCCAGGCCGCCCCGCACGCCAGGACCGGCCCCAGCGCCACCGCGACGACCAGGGCGGTCGGGTCGAGCACTCGGCCCCACTGCCCGGCCAACCCCTCGCCCAACGCCGCCCACGCCAGGCCCGCCCCGCCGGCCAACCCCGCCAGGCCCCCCAGCAGCCCCATCAGGGCCGCCTTGAGCAGAAACGCCCGCAGGATCAGCCCCCCGCCCACACCGATGGCGCGGAGAATGCCGATCTCCCCCCGGCGATCGCGCGCGTTGCCGTACGCCAGCAGACCCACCCACAGCCCAGCCACGCCGACGCCCAGCGGCACCAGCACGCCGGCCAGCCGCTCCCGCTCCCGCCGCAGCGATGTGCGGTGGACCCGCTCGGCGGCCACGGCCTTTCGGTGCGTCTCGGCCGCCCGCTGGCGTGCCTCGGCCCGGCTGCGAACCATCGAACTGAACTCCAACACCCGCACCTCCGGCAGAACGCCCGCCACCTCCGCGGTGATCCGCCCCAGCGAGTCGGGCTCGCAGACGCACTCCAACGCCAGAATGCCGTTGATCCGCCCCGGCTGGTCCAGCCACTGCTGGGCCTTGTCCAGCGGGACCCACACGCCCATGTCGTCGGCCGAGCCGCGGGCAGCGTGCACCCGATCGACGCGGAACTCCTCGCCCATCAGCGCCACCGTCGAGCCGGCCCGCGCGCCCAGGCTCTCGGCCAGCACCTCGCCCAGCACGAGGTGGCCCTGGGGCACGGGCGGCATGATCGGCGAACGCCCCTCGGTCATCACCTGGCCCCGCACGCCCGTCAGCACGACCTCCCGGCCGATCTCCGGCCAGACCATGCGATGCTGCAGGATCGGCAGCAGGTGGTTGAGCGTCGTCAGACGGGCCCCAGCCAGCAGGTGGGCGTGGCCCTCGGGCATCGCGACGGTGGGATGGCCCAGGGTGTGCAACTCGCCGATGTCCTGGTCGCGGTGGATCACCAGCACGTTGTAGCCCATCCGCCGCATGATCCGGCGGTAGTCGTCCTCCATCCGGGCCATCTCCTGGCGGGTCCGGGCTTCCTTTTCCTCGACGAGCCGGTCGGTGCGCAGGTCGTGCCCGCGGAGCAGGCCGGCCGAGCCGACCACCCCGCCGGCCGCCAACGCCACCGAGACGCAGCCCAGCAGGAAGTTGAGCCGCCGATGGCCGATCTCACCCACTACCAGTCGCCAGAGAGTCATCGTCGGTTCACCTCGTCCCCCGGGCCCGCCGGCGAAAGCGCACGACCGTCACCCCCACCAGACCGACGACCCCGCCGGTCAGCATGAACAGCAGGTTCCGCAGCATCCGGTCGGGTTGGCTGGCCTCGGCGGCGGGGCTGCCCACGTCGGCCCCGGGGGGGCTGGCCAACTCGGACATGGTTGTCGAGGCAGCGGCCGGCCTATCCGCCTGGGCCGGAGCATCGCTCAGCCATTCCTGGGCCTGCTGGGCGCGAGCGGCGAATTCGCCGGCGCCGACCAGCGGAGCCGGCGCCGCCCAGGCCGTCACCTCCACATGGGCGTTCCAATCGACCGACAGCAGCAGGTCCAGGCCCGGGTTGAGCGCCTTGGCTTGGCAGGAGCAGGGCCCGACCAGGAACTCGGCCGCCTCGGTGAGGGTCCACTCATTAATGCCCTCGCCGACCAGGGCGTACAGGACCAGCCCCCGCCCGTAGAGCGGAAACACCATCGGCTCGTCGGCCCGGCCCGCCAGGTCGGGCTCGCTCGCCCGCAGCATCGCCACCAGGGCGGCTTCGGCGGGGTCCTCGCCATCGACCTTGATGACGCCGAACCGCACCGCCACCTCGGTGGCATGATCAGGCGAGGCCGGCCGAAGCGTGCGTTCCAGCCGGCTGAGGTGGGTTTGAAGGCTCTGCTGGGCGGCCTGGTCCTTGCGGGCGTCGCCGCTGGTCAGCAGCACCCAGACGGCCGAGTCACGCTCCAGCAGCCGCTCGACGATCCGCCGACGGGCCGGCGAGTCCAGCCAACTCTCGACGGCCGGCTCGGTCAGCGGGCCCGCCCACAGCACCGGCCGGGGCCCTGCCACCAGGGGATAGCGCACGACCATCCACGGCGCCGCGTCGGCTGGCTCAGGCCGGTAGAGGTGCGCCAGGGGGCTCGGGGCACCGTCCAGATCGACCTCATGCAGATCCAGATTGGCCCGCGCGGTCCCCTCGCGGAGGCGTTCCAGCGCCCTGCCGGCCGGCTCGTCCAGCCCGCCGCGGTGGAACACGACCACCTGGTAGGGGTCCGCCGGCCAGAACTCCAGGGCGTACATGAAGACGGGGATGTCGCACGCCCGGGCCGACGCGCTCAGGCTCGCCAGGCTGCACACCGCCGCACACACCATCCACCCCACGCGCGACTGTTCCTGTAGCTTGGCCACGTCTGCTCCACTTTCACGGCGTCCCCAGTTGGCACCCCGGCGACGCGGTACCAAGGCGGGGGCGTACAAACTCCGTCGGGGCCAGTATAGCGACTGAACCCGTTGAGTTCATGGGGATAAAAGGCCGGCCTGATCGGCAAGGCCCATCGCATAGGGCCGACCAGTGCCAGGATCGCCAGAACCGCCCCTACGGCGACCTGCGCGGCATCGGGCATCAGGCCGACGCCCTCAAGGCCGGCACAGGCGCCCCCTTGGTCGTGCGGACCTCGCGGTACCTCAATGGCGACTTGGTCTTCACCAAGGCGATGCTCTGCCCGGGAACGCGCGAGCCGGACGCCGTCGGCACGCTCACCGGCTGGGATATCGCCGAGCCCTCCAGGTTCCATCCGACCCGCCAGAAGTCCGCTTGTGCCCGGCGCGACGCCCGGCTGCCATCCCCAGCATGATCTGGGCACCATGGCAATTTCTCGTGGTGGCCCTTGCCGGCTGGATGAACTGGCATCAACAGGAAGTGATCAGCTACCTCAGGGAGGTGCGCCTGATGTATGCCGTTGCCCCGCGAGAGAATGCGGGGGTCGGCAGACACTGTGCTCGGCAGTGTTGAGGGAAGTCAACCGTGGTCGTTTGGCCAGCCACCGTACCTAGGGAGTAAGCTGTCCGCGCGTGTGAGCGGGTGGTGAAAGAGCTCTCCCGACAACGTGGGACACAGGCGAGATTCCATAGCCGTAGGCGTCCTGCCAGGTGAGTGCCTACCGCAGACCGGAAGATCTGCGCCTCTCGAATGGAGGACGTCGGACATGGACGGCTCCCAGAGCATCCGCCGGGCCCGCAGTTGGCCCTACCCCCGCCACGCCGCCCTCGAGCGGGACCTCCGCCAGGTGGCGGCCAACTGGCTCGGGGCCAAGGGCTACTGCGGCAACTGTTGGAGTCCAAGGGCATGGCGTGGCCGGCGGGCGAGTTGCGGGGTCGCTTCGAGGTCGAGGACCGCACGGTCTTCAACGAGAACTACGGCCAGTCGACCTCGCTGGACCTGGCCATCGAGGGCCCGGCCGGCCCGGCCGTGTACCTGGAGAGCAAGCCGGTCGAGCCCGGCTGGGGCGGCTGCAGTGTATACGCTCAGGGCGACTGCGACGTCCGCCACCGCGAGACGCTGGCGGTGGCCTTGCCACGCGGCAGCGGCAAGACCACGCTGTGCCTCTCGGCCGTGCTGTGGGCGATCCTGTCGGGCCAGCACGAGTTCGTCTGCCTGATCGCCAGCGCCCAGGAGGCTCGCCCTGGCGATGCTGGCCAACCTCAAGAGCTGCCCCCGGCAACGAGCGGCTGCTGGCGGACTACCCCGAGGCGATCCACCCCATCGGCCGCCTGGAGGGCGAGGGAGAGCCGCTGCACCGGCCAGCGCTACTACGGCGTGCCCACCCGCATCGGCTGGGGGGTGGACGAGCTGGTGATGCCGACGATCCCCGGCAGCGGCTTCAGGCTTGACGGCTGTTCCGGGCGACGGGATAACTGCACGCGCAGCCAGGGCACCCGCGTGCCGGCCGGCGTCCTGGATGAGCTGCCTTTGCGTTGGCTCGATCGGATTCGCTGAGGGAACACAGGCAAGTCGAGGTGAAGCGATGGTCTCCGTCCCCCTCTGGTGCCGCACCGAGATCGACCTGACCAGTGCTGGCCGCTACGCGAACCCCTATGCCGACGTGGACGTGACCGTGGAGTTCGCGGGTCCAGGGGGAGAGAGGATCCTCCGGCCAGCGTTCTGGGACGGCGGGGCCTCGTGGAAGGTCCGCTTCGCCCCCACGGCCATCGGCCCCTGGCGATGGCGGAGCACGTGCAGCCAAGCGAACGATGCCGGCCTGCATGGCGTGAGCGGTCAGAT
The DNA here is from genome assembly GCA_041687295.1 of Phycisphaerae bacterium. Taxonomy (GTDB): domain Bacteria; phylum Planctomycetota; class Phycisphaerae; order SM23-33; family FEN-1343; genus JAWLCG01. The sequence continues at coordinate 22,666 of JAWLCG010000004.1, forward strand.
CGAGGCCGGGGCGTACGACGGGGACAACCCCGTCTACCGCCATGGCTTCCTCCGCATCAGCGACAACCGCCGCCACTTCGGCCATGCCGACGGGCAGCCGTTCTTCTGGCTCGGCGACACCCACTGGCAGATGCCCGACACCGAGCGGCCCGACGCCTGCAACCACCCCGAGCACGGGGGCGGGCCCTGTCCGCATGGCGGGCAGTTCCAGCACCTCGCCGCCGACCGCAAGGCCCGCGGCCCTCTTGAGGATGGGCAACACTGTCCCTGGCTCTCTCCTGCATTAATACGTAACGCCGGAATCTCCTGCAGCGTGCGCTTGACAACGCCCGACATCACAAGCATACTGCGATCTGTGGGGAGTTCTGACCACCAGTCCTACTTTATGGAGAAAGCGCAATGGAGCGGAAATGGATTTCTGCGACGCTGGCGGCCTTGTCTCTGTTGACATGCACCTTCCCGACGCTGGCCGAGACGGTGGACTTCGCCGACCCTGTCTTGGCCTCGGCCGTGCGCGACTCCCTGGGCCTGCCGGCCGGGCAGGCGGTGACCGAGGAGGATATGGCCTCGCTCTCGATGGTCACGGCGGGGCCTGTAGCAAACCTGTCGGGCCTCGAGGCGGCGGTGAACCTCAGGGCCGGCTACTTCAATGGTACACTGACTGATTTGGGCCCGCTGAGCGGCCTGTCTCATCTCACCTCGCTGGATCTGTGGGGTAACCAAATCTCGGATCTGACGCCCCTGGCCAGTCTGCACTCGCTGGACTCTCTGAGCCTCCTGGACAACCGCGTTGCCTCGTTGGAGCCTCTGCGCTCGCTGGCATCGCTCCGCCACCTGTGGCTCAACCATAACGCCATCACTGACCTTTCGCCGCTGTCGGGGATGGCCCACCTGGAGACGCTTGCCCTCGCCTACAACCCCGTCTCAGATGTGACGCCTCTACGCGGCCTGTCCGGCCTGCGAAGCCTGGTGCTGGGCTTCAGCCCGATCAGTGACATCCGCCCGATTGCCGGGCTGGCCGCCCTTGAGGAACTGGAACTCCACTACGCAGGAATCGACGACGTCACGGCATTGGCTGGGCTGACGGGGCTGCGTCGGCTGGCTCTTGACGGCAATGACATCGTCGACGCCGGTCCCCTGGCGGGCATGCGCGACATGTGGAGCCTGTCGCTCAACGGCAATGCGATCGCGAGCGCCTCGTTCGTTTCCGGCATGGACCAACTGCAGACGCTGAAACTGGCGGACAACCACATCGCCGATCTGTCGCCACTGCTGGGGTTGAGGAACCTCAGGTGGCTGGACCTGCGCGGCAACCCCCTGGATGCCGAGGCCTACGCCGTCGAGCTGCCGATTATCGAGGCGAACAACCCGGGGGCGCATATCTACTACGACCATGTACCGGAGCCGACCGCTCTGCTGCTGCTGGTCCTGGGCAGCAGGTCCCTCCGGAGACGCACGGGACATGCTGAAGCGGTCTAGTTCCCGGCCCCGACTGGGGTAGCATTTCGGGGCAGCAGCGTGTGCCAGTAGCCCGGCCTTGGGTAGCTCAAAGATATGTCCCTTCCAGTTCCGTAGCCCGCCTGAGTACAACTGAGGAGAATGCTATGTATATGTACAAGCCAATCGTCGTCTGCGTGGTTCTTGCCATCATGTGCGCTTTCCCAGCACCGGTTCACGGAGTTGTGTGTTACCTGCATTGGGAGGGGACAGGTTACAGCGATTATGATCGCCAATGGCATGTCCTCGACAACTGGGCGCGGAGCTATCCAAAGATGGATTACCCCCTTCGGCTCCCTACCTGGGAGGACCATGTGGAGATCGACGACAGAGCTGATACGGTGCCTATCCTTGGCTCCAACCCCAACGGTACCCGATGGGGCTGCGCAAGCCTTTGCGTGCGCAATGCGGGAATGGAGCACAGAGGATACCTGGATGTGGGGACCGGGATCCGTGTTGGTGGGAGCACGGGTCCCAACAGCCTCTACATTCTCACCAGCGGGGAGCTGATTGTTGCCGGAGGCATTGACCTGTGTGCTAGCCAAGGAACGTCAACCACATTCAGCCAGAGAGGGGGAGCGGTCCATGTAAATGGAGCCGCTGGGTTGCAGATCAACACCTATGGGACCACCGATACGGATAAGGAGGTCAAGTACGAGATCTACGGGCCTTCGACACTCACTGTCGTAGCGGACCTGGTCGTGGGTCATACTGGAAGAGGCCAATTCAGCCAGAGAGCGGGTAACGTGGCGGTTGGGGGCGCGATGAAAGTCGGTGGCACTGCTCCCACGTCTATCGCCATCTGCAGTCTGGAGGGTGGGTCCATCACAGCCTCCTCGGTGACCGTAGGGGTGCCCGTGGGGACGGACGAGGAGACGGCCACAGTTCAAGTCAGCGGTACGGCACAGCTATGCTCTAGCAGCAGCATTGCCGTCGGGCAGGAGGGCAAAGGAACCATCACGCAAGTCGGAGGCAGTGTCACTGCGGATGGTAGCTTGTGGATCGGCGGGGACCTGGCCGCCTCCGATGGCACCTATACGCTATCCGGCGGCACGGTGGGGGCCGCGACCATCGTCATCGGTGGGGTGGACGGCTCGGGTGTGCTGGTGATTGACGGCGATGCTGGCGCGGTCGAGGCCACGGCCGACTCGACGACGGCTCCCGACATCCAGGTGAACTCTACAGGGGCCGTTCAATACTTCGTGCACGATGCCGCCGACGATTGCGTGACGCCGCTCAGGGCGAAGGGGGAGATCACCCTGGGAGGCACGTTGGACATCGTCATCGACGCGCCTGTGCCCGGGCGGGATCTTCTGCTGGTGCAGGCTGATTCGGACCTGGACGCCAATGGCGTGCTGACGGGGGCTTTTGCGTCCGTTGCGATGCAGGACCACACGATCACGGAAGATGGCAAGGACTTCCCGCTCCGCTGGCTTCTGACGTACACGACCACGGAGCTGCGGGCCCGCGAGACCTACGTGGGGGACGCGAACCTGGACAATCGGGTGGATGATGCCGACCTCAACATTCTGCTGGCGCACTGGGCGATGATGACGGGAGCCACCTGGGCCGACGGCGACTTCAACGGCGATGGAGCTGTGAACGATTCGGACCTCAACATCCTGCTGTCCAACTGGGGTGCCGGTGTCAGTGGTGAAGAGGCCGCCTCCATGGCTCTGCAGGATTTCAACGAGAACGGCGTGATGGATGCCGAGGATGTTGAGATCCTGGCGGACCGGCTAGCCGAGGAGGCCGCAGCGGAGTAGGCTGGCCCACGGCGGCCGGGAAGGGCCTTGGCTGTGTGTAACCGTAGCGGCCCAGCCCCATGGTCACCGGCTATCTGAAGAGGCAAGCAACACGCAGAGGAGCAGGTCGGGGAGCGATCTTCGACCTGCTCCTTCGTCTTCATCTTGGGTCACCTACACCGGCGGGTAGCATACCTCGCCCCACTCGACCTGCGGCCCGGCCTCGATGAGGATGGCCACCATCGCCGGGACGATGTGGCCCAGGCAGTCGGTGCAGCGGGCCAGCATTCCCCGGTTGAGCTTGCTGCCGCTGGTGGCGGCTCCGTGGAAGACCTGTGAGCGCATCACGTAGAGCCGCTCGAAGAGCTCCTGGAGCAGCGAGAGCGTGTTGCCGTGGTGGCAGTCCAGCAGGGCCCGTCGGCGGGCGGCGGCGAGCTTGGCCTCCCACGGCCCGTCGCCCACCCAGAAGGGCCGAAAGAGGTGCTGGCTGTCGATGATCGACAGGACGGCCGCCTGGCACTGGCGCACGATGTGCCCCAGCCGGTCGTCGGCGTCGTGCTCGACCACGCGGGCCACGAAGGCCTGCCACGTCACGCGGTCGGCCGCCCCCCGGCCGTCGTCGTCCAGCCGGCCGTAGATGGCGTTGAAGGCGATCCACAGCGAGATGAACCGCCCCTCCACATCGCCCGCCCCCTCGGCCCGCTCCAGCCAGCTCAGCCCCCGCCACACGCGGATGCTGAAGGGCTGATGCGCATCGCGCAGATCCTGTGGAATCGCCTTGAACCGCTCCCGTAACGCCTCGGCCGGCTCGGTCTGCATCGGGTGGACCTCCCATCGAAGTGGCCAGCGGGGGACTATCGGGCATGGCCCCTCCGGACGCAAGGGCCAAGCCCGGCGGGGCGGCCGGGCGCAGTGCCGGCTCGCCATCGGCCCGGGCGTGTGGTATCGTCGGGGGCGGTCCAGTAGCCTGTTCATCAGAGAGGAAGGGATGCCATGAGCCGTCTGTCCCGTCTGATCCCCAAGCCCGTGTCCATGGAATGGCGCGACGGTGTTTTCGTCCTGGATGACCAGACCGCGATGGCCCCCGGCGAGGGCTGTGAGGGTCCGGCGGGGTTCCTCGCGGGTCTGCTGCGTGGTGCGACGGGGTTCGCTCTCCCAGCAGACTACGACCGGACGGAGAACACAATCGCCCTTAAGCTCGTCCAGGGGCTGGCTCCGGGCGGCTACCGGCTAGAAGTCACGCGGGAGCGGATCACCATCACGGCCTCGTGCGCTGAGGGGTTGTTCGGCGGCTGCCGGGCCCTGCGGCAGCTGCTGCCCCCGGAGATCGAATCGAGAACCCCGATAGCCGGCATCGCGTGGACGGTCCCGGCCGTGGTGATCGAGGACCGGCCGCGGTTCGCCTGGCGCGGCCTGATGCTCGACCCCGCCCGGCAGTTCCTGCCCGTCGAGGCGGTCAAGGGCGCCATCGACCTGATGGCGCTCTACGGCCTCAACCGCCTGCACCTGCACCTGAGCGACGACCAAGGCTGGCGTCTGGCGATCCCGGCCTGGCCGAAGCTGACGGCCGATCAGGAGCATTACACACAGGCGGACGTGCGGGAGCTCGTCGCCTACGCGCAGCAGCGGCACATCCTGATCGTTCCGGAGATCGACATGCCCGGCCACACCTCGGCCGCGGTGTGCGCCTACCCGGAACTCAGCTGCCGAGGCGAGCCCATCACCCGGCCGACGCGGGCGGGCAACTACGCTGACATCCTCTGCCCCGGCCAGGACCGCGTCTACGACTTCATCGCCCAGGTTCTGGCCGAGTGCGCCCGCCTCTTCCCGGGGTCCTTCATCCACATCGGCGGGGATGAGACGGTCAAGGAGCACTGGAGCACCTGCCCCCACTGCCGTCAGCGGATGGCCGAGGACGGGCTGGAGGATCTCAAGGCCCTGGAGCATTCCTTCGTGGGCCGGGTCGAGGCCATCATCCACGGCCTCGGCAAGCGGATGGTCGGCTGGGACGAGGTGCTGGAGCTACGTGCCGAGGGGATCGGGCATGAAGTCGCGGTGACCTACCCCGCCACACCCGAGCAGGACCGGCGCAGGGGCGACACGGTGATCCATTCGTGGCGCGACCCGTCCGGCACGAAGGCGGCGGCCCGGCTGGGCCATGAGGTGGTCGCGAGCAACCAGGCCGGCGTGTACCTCAACTACTCCCCCCGGCGGCTGCCGTTGGAGGAGGTCTACGCGTATGACCCCATCCCTGAGGGGCTGAGTCCCGACCAGGCTGCACGGGTCCTGGGCGTGGAGGCCTGCCTGTGGGGATGGATGCAGGACAAGGCCCAGCGGGAGCAGCACCTGCTGCCACGCCTGTGCGCGGTGGCCGAGCGGGCCTGGAGCGATGCAGGGACACGGGACCTTGCGGACCTGCGGAACCGGCTGATCCGGCATCGGCGTCGCTGGGACCGGATGGGGCTCTCGTCCTGCCCGGTCGACTGGGCAGAGGTGACCTACGCCCACCCCGCCTGCGTCGGTGAGCATGTTGACGCGTTCGAGCTGCACTTCTCGGTCCGCAACCGGGGCGACGAGCCCTGCCGCGTGCAGGGCCGGCCGGCCGACGGGGCGGGAGTGGAGATGGAGCCGGCCGCCATCGACCAGACCGTCCCGCCGGGCGAGACGGTGACCTGTAGCGCGATGTTCAGCAAGGAGGGCGGCTGGGGGCTGAGTAACCCCGTTCCCTTCCGGATGGACTGGCAGTCCGCCTATGGCGACGTCCGGCAGCGCTGGTCGCTGAGCGTCGCCCCGGAGCAGCCGTTCACTTGCCCCGAGGGCACGCCCGACGGGTCCGCAGGGTTCTGGGACGGGAGGATGCCGCTGGCCATCGGGCCCGAAGCGCGCTTCGGCGTATGCCAGGACGACACGCACACCTACCTGGGTCTCCACGTGGCCAAGAGCAAGCTCTTCACCGACCCCGCCCGGACCCCCTGGGAGCAGGACAGCGTCGAGATCCGCTTCGACGGGCGAAGCGACCGGGAACGCTTCTTCTCCGACGGCGAGATCGAGTTCGCGGACATCCTTCCGATCTGAGTGAGCCCCGCCAGCGCGGGCGAGCCGCACGGGGCCCTCTACCGCCAGGACAGCCTGCCCGACGGCACACGCGTCACGTGCGTGCCGGTCGACGGCGGTTACCAGACGACCGTCGCCATCCCGGCTCGATGGGACGTGTTCCGCGTCAACATCGCCATCAACTGGGCGAACGGCCAGACCGTGGAGAAGCGATTCTGGCGGCCGCCCTGGCGCGATGAGGACAGCTTCCCGTGGTCGGGGACCTTCTCCCGGCGAGGACGCTGATGGATGACCTTCGTCTCTTGCCTGTCTCGTCCTGGGTGCGGCACCAACGCGCCCGGGTCTTGCTGTGGCTTGCTTTTCTGGGGGCCCTGCGAGCCTACCTCGCCCGCGCCCGCCGAGGCGCAGCCCTGCCCGACGGCGTCGGCGTGGTGGTGCAGGACGAGATCGAGACCCTCGACCACAACCGCGACACGCAGGTCCGCTGGGCCATGATGACGGCAGCCGAGGTCGAGATCACCGCCCCCGACGCCGCCACACTCTGCCAGGATGGTCAGCACCTCACCCTGCGCGTCCTGGAGCCCACGGGCGCGCAGCTGGAGGTCTACGCTACCGAGCCCCCGCCGGACGAGCACGACCAGCCCAACCCCGGCACCCGCATGGTCGGCTTCACGGTCCACCTGCCCCCAACCAGCGAACATCGCCTGGTGGTGCTGCTGGCCCCAGGCACACGCGAAGGGCCGGCCCCTGCCGTCAAGCCGCTCGAGCAGTGGTAGCCCGATCAGATGGCTGGCGTGCAGCGGAGAGCGGCCCCACATTCGCCTGCTGTTCGCTGTTCCGATGTAAGCTCAGGCATTGTGTGGCTCTGCCCTGCGGCTCGGGCGAGTTGAGTGATCCCGGAGTAAGTCACACCAACACCAATTGCCCGGGTAGGTGAAGACGGCCTCGGGTGGGTTCCACTGGTACGCCGGTGGGAGGGTTGACGCCCCGGCCGAAGTCTGCATAGTGACGGTGAGGAATCCCTGGCCGTGGGATCGCGCCGGGACAGGCCTGACTTCCAGTGGAGCGCACGCTATGAGCCGCAGCGAGAAGCACTCTCAGCCTTCCCAGGACATCCTGCGCGGCCTGCCAGAGCCCCTTCGGCCGCAGGCGGACGCGCCGACTGACCCGTACCGCGTGGTCGACGACGGGCCGCGGAACCTGGCGTGTCGGCCCTTCGACTACCGCAACCCCCTGCCGACGACCCTGCTGGCGGAGCTGGATCGCGACTGGCACGGCGGCTCGACGACCGAGCCGATCGACTGGCCCGTGGACGATGCCGGCGCGCCGTTCGACTACTACATCAACGGCCGGGCCGGCCTGGGCGTGCCCGGCGGGCCGGAATGCGGCATCGTGGACCTGTTCGGCACGCTGCGGATGTTCACCGGGGCGTGGGCCTTCGGCCTGGGCGAGGGAGCTGCCCCGCCTCGGCTGCGGGCCAAGCGGCTGGTTGCCTCGCACCGGCCCGACTGCTGGGCCGAGACGACCCACGCCGGGCGGACCTACCGCTTCACCTGGTCGGCCGTTCGACTCGACGAGGCCCCGCCGGTGGACTACCCGGCCGCGGGCAACCCCTCGTACGAATGGGCCGGCAGCGCCCAGCCCCGCGGGCGGAACCTGTTCTACGTGATGCGCTGCCGCGTGGACGGACCGGCCGACGGCGTGATCCTGCACACGGGGTTCTCGCAGGCCCCCGCGCGATGCGCGGGGTGCCCCGGTTCCGGCGGCCTCTACGCGCCGCCCTGGACGAACCTGCGGTGGGACGCGCTGGGCGGGGGCTTCCTTCGGCTGCTGGCCGACCACGAGGGCACGGCCTACACGCTGGGCGTCCTGATGCTGCGGAACTGCTCGGCGAGCGAGGCCCCCCGCGCGATCGACCACTGGCCGCCGGCCACGCCGCGGAGCCCGCAACGCGACGGCTGGGCCGAGCTGGCCCTCTCGGCCGAGCCGGGCGGGGGCGAGGCCCTCGTGGAGTGGCGCATCGCGGGCCTGCCGATGCCGGCCGCCGAGGACGCCTGCCTGCTCGGCGCATCCAGCGAGACCCTCGACGACCGGGCCGCCTCCGCCTGGGATCAGCGGCGCCGGGTCGGCCTGCAGCTGGCCCTGCCGGAGGCGAAGGTGGAGTCGGCCTTCCATCAGGCCATGAACCACCTGGACATGTGCCTGGTGACGCTGGACGAGTCGGTCTTCCCCACGCCGGGCCCCAGCGGCGGCTACCACCGCTTCTTCGACCGCGACGCCGTCGACATGATCCACGCCTACGACATCGTCGGCGACGTCGCCTCGGCCCGGGCGATGATGCGCCACTACTGGCTCCGCGAGGTCGACCAGGAGTCCAGCGGCATGATCCTTTGGCTGCTGGGCAAGCACTACCGCCTGACGCGCGACCGGGACTGGCTGGCCGAGATGATGCCCGAGGTGATCCGCCGCATGTCCTGGCTGGTCCGCTGCTGGGCCGGCAGCCGGGAGGAGAATGACGGCCTGCTGCCCATCACCAGCGCGGGCGACAATGAGCGGATCAAGGGCCACTACGTCTCCTACCACATGTACGCCGTCGCCGGCGCCCGCTACGCCGCCCTGCTCGCCGAGGCCGCCGGCCGGGAGGCCCTGGCCTGCCAGTGGGGGGCGTTCCACCGGCAGTTCCGCTCGGCCGTGCTGCGGGCAATGGGCCGGACGGTCGCCGGCACCGGTGGCGTCATCACGCCGGGCTTCGCCGGGTACGACGAGGAGTCGTGCGAGGGTTCCTACGGCCCCAGCGGCGGGATCGACTGGCACAACATGGGGGCCGTCTTCCCGACCGAGCTGCTGCCGCCGGACCACCCCTGGATCGACAGCTCCCTGCGGCGGTGGCGGCACGTGTACCTCGAGGGCATCGTGCCCTACCCCTTCCGCGGCAAGTACTACTGGGCGCACAACTACAACACGATGAACCTCTCGGAGGCCTGGCTGCGCCGCGGCGACTGGGCCGAGACGCTCCGCGACCTCTACGGCGTGCTGCTGCACACCGGCTCGACGCACGCCTCGGGCGAGGTCATCGACACGGCCGGGCGGCAGGACCTCGACTGCACGCCGCATAACTGGTTCAGCGGAAAGCTGGTGCGGTTCGTCCGCGACCTGCTGGTCTACGAGGGCGGCGACGACCGGTTGCATCTGCTGGGCTGTCTGTCGCCGGCCTGGCTGGGGGCCGGGGAGCGGCTGAGCATCAGCGACGCGCCGACCGAACTGGGCCCGATCAGCCTGCACGCCGACGTGCGGGAGGATGGCCTGGACCTGCGGATCGACCACCAGGGCCGACCCGACTGTCGGGGCTTGGCGCTGCACCTGCCGCCGTTCCTGCAGGACGTGTCGGTTCGTGCCGATGGCGTGCCGGTCGCCCGGGCTGCCAAAGACTGGCCGCTGCCGGCAGGCACCACACGCGTATCTGTCGACTGGCGGCCGGGGCCGATGCCCGACCTGTCGTTCGCGCGGGTCGTCGAGTCGTTCGTAAAGGACTACCGCTGTCGGGTGCAGCAGCGGAAGGCTCAGCCATAGGCAAGAAGCGGGAAAGTCGAGGTGAACCGAGGATCTCCGCAGGAACTCCGCTGGAACGGGGCCATCCACTCATCCTGCAGAGCGTGGATCTCGATCTGCGGCTTGATGCTGGCCGCCGGTCTCTCGACTCGGTACAAAGGGCGAAGGCAGGTCACGCAAACCCAAAGGGAGGTGCGGCATGGAATACTACGGAGCGTGGAACCGCGATCAGCTGCTGATCGCCCACGGCTGGCTGGAAGGGCAGCTCGACCTCGCGGAGCTGTTCATCGACCTCTACGACGACCCGCGCTGGCTGGATCGGCTGCTCGCCCAGTTCCCCCAGGCCGACCCGACCGGCCGCGGGCAGATCTCGGCCGAGCAGGCGGTTCGGTGGCACGTGGCGCGGGTGCCGGTGCTCACGCCGGGGGCGCCCGACCTGCGGTACATGCCCCGCGACGTGAGCCACTGGAAGGAGTCGCTCACCATGGCCGACGGGGCGGTGCTCGGCACGGAGGTCTACCTGCCCGCCGGCGAGGGGCCCTTCCCGGTGCTCGTGGGCCGGGGCGTCCGTCTGGGGGGCCAGATGGACGGCGCGCACTGGTACCTGGGCCAGGGCTACGCCGCCGTCTCGCAGGACCTGGTCCCCGAGGGCCAGGAGCTCTCGGCCGGCATGCACGGCGGGCGGGCCCGGGTGCGACGGGACACGGCCTCCGACACGGCCATCCTGCTGGACTGGGTGGCGCAGCAGGCGTGGTGCAATGGGAAGATCGGCCTGTTCGGCTACTCCGCCGGCGGGCTGGCCACACTGCCGGTGCTGGAGAGCCGCCCGCCGCAACTGACGGCGGCGGTGACGCACATCACGACGGCCGACCGCAAAGCCATCTCCAGCCTGCGCGGCGGCGTGCGGACCAGCCGCGAGCGGACCTTCAACCCCCAGACGCCCTGGGAGCCCGGCGACCCGCCGGCGGGCCGTGTCGGGCTCACGCCGCTGAGGGCGGCCGACCAGGTCGAGATTTTCAAGACGGACTTCTCGGGCTGGTTCGACATCTTCCTGCAGGGCGCGATCGACGATTGGCTGGCGTGGCGCGAGTCGGGCCGGGCCGTGCTGATCATCGGCGGCGGGGCGCACGGGGCGCTGCCCCGGCCCAGCCGTCGGCCACCGGACTACTGCGACGCCGACATCTTCTGGCCCGACGTGCCGGGCTTCGACCTGCTCAAGGGGACCGTGGATGAGTCGTCGGTCAAGTCGGTGCTCTACTACTTCCTCATGGGCGACTTCACCGACCCCGAAGCGCCCGGCAACGAGTGGCGCGTCACGCACGACTGGCCCGTGCCGCACGAGGAACGCAGCTACTACCTGACCGGCGAGAACGGACTGTCGCCCGAGCCGCCCAAGGCCGAGGCGGCCATCGATTACGCCTACGACCCGCAGCAGCCCAACGCGCGGGCGGACATCGAGTGGCGCAGCCTCGTGGCCGAGGGGCCGGTGGACCAGCGCGCCAAGCGCGACCGCGACGACGTGGTCTACTTCACCTCCGAGCCGCTCACCGAGCCGCTGGAGATCACCGGGCGCCTCCGGGCCCACCTGCACATCAGCACCGACGTGCCGGACACGACCTTTATGGTGAAGTTCCTGGACATCTACCCCGACGGCTACGAGGCGATGATCGCGCACGGGGCGATCATGGCGCGCTACCGCGACGGGTTCGACCGGCCCACCCCGATGGAGGCCGGGAAGGTGTACGAGCTTGCGATCGACCTGTGGAGCACGGCCATCGTGCTGGCGGCGGGGCACCGGCTCGGCGTCTACATCACCAACAGCGAGTACGGCCGGTTCCAGGTGCACCCCAACCGCTGGGAGCCGACCGCCTCCTACGCCGAGGCGCTGACGGCCCACAACCGGATCCACATCGCGCCCGAGTACCCCTCGCGGATCGTGCTGCCGGTGGTCCAGCCCGGCGCGAGCGAGGTCTACGACCCCGCGCGACACCAGCTCTGCCACAAGAGATCGGAGCCGTAGAGCAGGGCCTGCTGGTCGGAGTGTTGCGGGCCGCGGGCCCCGGTGGACCGCAGAGCCATCTGGGTGGCTGGCAAGGACCGCTCCTGACCCGCGGGCCCCTGAGTCCTAATGGGCCGGGGTTCACATTCAGAGCGTGCATTTGTGCCCTACGGTGTACCCCATGGCGTGAAAGACATGGTCTACCTGCGAAGCATGGTACGGCGCGCCCATGGTATGTAAGAATTTGCAGAACCTGTGAATGTAGCGGAGTGCAGCACTTTCGTGGTGAGGACGTACGGTCTGACAACCCGGAGGTCGCAGCCAAGGGTCTACCCGGGTTTATTGCACGTTGAAAGGTTCGAGGGTACTGTAGATCCTCGGTTTGACCTGGACACTGGAGTACTTGCACATGCCTGGCCAATCGAGCCCATGGGAAGATACGTATGACGTGCTGGTGGTCGGCGGCGGCACCACGGGGTTGGCGGCCGCCTTGGCGGCGGCCCGGCAGGGCGCGCGCACGGCCATTGTGGAATGCGGCGGTTATCTGGGTGGCAACGCGGTGGCCATTCCCGCCTGGCTGGGCTTCCACGACCTCCAGGGCGCCCAGACTGTCGCGGGCATTGCCGAGGAGATGGTGCGGATGCTGCAGGCCCGCGGCGAGGCCACGCCCTGCTATCGCGACCCGATCTGCGGCAGTCTCGTCGGCGTCAACATGCATGGCGTGAAGCTGCTGGCCAGCGAACTGGCCGAGGCCGCCGGTGTGGCCGTGTACCTGCACACCGAGGTGACGGGGGCGTCGTTGGATGGCAATGGCCGTTCCATTGAGCGTCTGCCGGTCCACACGCGGGCCGGTGAACGCAGCCTTGGGGCCCGTGTGGTGGTCGATTGCAGCGACACAGCCGCCGTGGCCCGGCCGGCCGGGGCACAGCTCACCTATGGTCGAGGCGAGGACGGCAAAGCCCAGGTCGCTTCCTGGACCTTTACGGTGGGCGGCATCGACTTTGCCGGACTGCTGGCCTACTACCGACGGGCCCCCGATGAGATTCGCCCCTTCCCCTTGCCGGACGTGCAGGGGCTGTTGCGGCAGATGGAGCAGGCGGAAGCCTTTGTGATGGGCTCGTTCCGTGCCGCCATTGCCCAGGCCCGCCGGGACGGGTTGGCCCTGCCGCGGGACGTGATGCCGGGCATCGCCTTTCCGCCGCGGGGCGAGATTGTCACCGTCGGCGTGCGAGTGGAGAACGTCGACCCGGCCGACTCGCTCTCGCTGGGCCGGGCCGAACGCGAAGGCATGGCCCAGGCGCGGCGGTGGCTGGAGTTCCTGCGGGGGTACGTGCCGGGCTGTGAACGCGCCCGGCTGTCGGGCACGCCGGCGACGATCGGCATCCGTGAGAGCTACCATGTCCGCGGCTGCCACGTGCTGGACCGCGAAGACCTGATGGCCGGCCGGCGCTTTGAAGATGCCATCGCTGCCGGCGGCTACCACATTGACGTGCACAGCCCTGACCACGGCGGGGTTGTCTCGCAGCAGCCCCCGAGCTATCAGATTCCCTACCGGAGCCTGCGCGTGCCGGCTCTGGAGAACCTGCTGGTGGCAGGCCGGTTGCTCTCGGCCACGCACGCGGCCTACGCCTCCACGCGCGTCATCCCCATCAGCATGGCCACTGGGGAGGCCGCTGGCATCGCCGCGGCGATGGCGGCGGCCGGGAGGCTTTCGGTGCACGATGTGCCCGTGGGCGCCCTGCAGCAACGCCTCCGGGAGGCCGAAGCTATCCTAGAGCCGCGGGAGGACAATCTGATGGAGTCCGTACCAACCTTGTAGTCGCACGAGCGACCTCGATGCCATCGGAGTTGTACCATGCACAGTGATATTCCCCAGGCCGCGGAGCCCGGCCAGCCTTTCCAGCTTCCGCTGAGCGGACCTGCCAGCCCCGCCGTTCGGGCGGTGCTGCACGGCAAGCCGTCAACCGCCCCGCTGGCGCGAGGGTCGTGGGGCACCGACCAGCCTGAGCCGTTCTGGCGCGGCCCGGCCTTGACCGGTCTGACCCACACCGAAGTGCTCACGCAACCCTTCGTGATGCCGGATCGGCCGTTGCGGGTGAACGTGGATGCTCTGCACGGAACCGCGGCCCTCACGGCGGGGGCGTACCTGATGGTCGAAGTGCTCGACGCGCGGGACCGCATCCTGCCCGCTTTCGGGCGGGCGTCGTGCCTGATCGCTGACGCGAACGGCCTGGACCTGCTGCTGCAGTGGGACGGCCGAACCTCCGACGCCCTGGCTGGGCAGGTGGTGAGCCTGCTGCTGCTCTTCCGCGCGGCCCGGCTGTATGGGATCCACGATCGGCCTTTCACTTCCGAGCCGTTGGACCAGCTTGAGCTGGCGGTTGATCGGCCGGAACTGGCGGCATGGGATACGAGCGGGTTCCATCTGGTCGGTCGATCGGCCAGCGGCCAGGCCGTCTGTCTCGACAAGCTTCCGATCGACATGCGGGTGGAGGCAGATGTGCTGGATGTGCGGCTGGACAAGCTCGACCTCCACAGCGGTCGGCTGTCGGTGCCGGCGGAAGTGGCCGCCCCGGCCCAAGCCCGGCTCCAGGCACGCATCGAGCGGCCCGAGGGAGCGGTTGAGTCCAACCCTGTCGCCCTCACGTTGCGGCCCGCCTTGCCTGCGATGGGCGAGAATACGCTGCTTCTGACCTTCTGCACGCCACGCGACATTCGCCAGTCGGTGGGGGATATCCGGTTCGAGCCCCGCAAGCTCCAGTACTACGCCACCACGCGGGGTCTGCCGACCACGCACAAGTCCATGACCGTCTTCAACCGCCGCGTGGGCGACGAGCACTGGGTCTGGGGCAGCTCGCGCGGGGAGGGCACCCTCTACCGGGCGAAAACGCGCGACGGCATCGAGTACTATGACGTTACGCCGGTCGAGTCCGAGATGCACCCGCAGCACTTCATGGACATGACCTACAGTCCTGAGCGGGGGGAGTATCTGGCCTTCGAGCGGAAGTTCGGCCCCAGCCGGTGGCTGGTGCACCGGTCGCGGGATGGGCTGCGGTTCGAGAGCCTGGGCAAGGTCTTTGCCGACTTCGACGGGCTGGAAGTAACCTGGGACCCCAATCGCGGCGAGTACGTGGCCATGCAGTTGACGATGCAGGCCCGGCTGGCCCCGCGGCGGTACACCGACAACCTGGCCGGCTCGCGGCTGGACAACCGCTGCCGCCGCGTCTTCGCCCGTCGGACCAGCCCGGACGGCCTGCGCTGGACGCCCGACCAGGACGTGATCGTCAGCGGCCCTGGCACCTGGTTGGCTCCTGAACACCACGCTCTGGCTCCCGACCGCGACGACCCCGAAGACCTGGAGTGCTACTGGCTGGACATCTTCCCGTACGGCCGGCGGTGGGCGGGGCTGTTCATGACCGTGGCGGCGGCGCCGTACAACTTCGTCGACGCCTTCCCCTACGACCAGGGCTCCCAGGGCTCGCGCCACGGCCCGCACTCGAGCGTGGAGTGGGTCTTCAGCGATGACCTGCACCACTGGGAGCGGCCGTTCCGCGACTGCCCGGCCTCGCACGATTGGCGGATCTACTTCGGCAACGCCCCCATGCGGCTGCACGACCGCCTGCTCTTCCTGACGGGCAACCAGCTGTACAACCTGCCTCCCGAGGGCGGGGCGGCCGAAGGACAGAACCTGGAACTCTACAGCCTGCCCCTGGACCGCATCGTCGGCCTTCATGGCCAGGACGGGGCGGCCTGCTCCACGCCGGCGTTCATCGCTCCAGAGGCCCCACTGCGGCTGAACGCCGCTGGGTCTCTATGGGTGGAGGTGCGCGACGAGTCCCAGCGGGTGATTCCTGGCTTCGAGGCGAAGCGTTGCAGACTGGTCGGTGCCGACAGTCTGGGCACGCTCCTGCAATGGGGCGACCAGACTACCGCCAACCTGGCCGGCCGAACCATATCGCTACGGTTGCACTTGATGGGTGCACGGGTCTTCGCGGTTCATGATCGAACGACGGGCGGCTAACTGCGGCAATGGCCCTGGAACCGGTGCTGCCGGGCCACCGCCATGGTCGTAGCATCGGCCTGCCAGCGAGCGGCCAGGGATGCCAACCGGCCGCTCAGAAGGCTGCAGAAAAGAAGCAGAGATGACCAGTCCCATCGAGTCACGATCCGCTGCCCGGCCTGCTCACACCTGTTCACCCCCCTTTGGCCGGGTTGCGGGCCCCTGTGCTGCGCGGTAGTCGGAAGGACTCAGGCCGGTGCACTGAAGGAATCGTCGGTAGAAGTTGCGCGTGCAGGCGCAGTGCATGGCCATGCGTCAGGCGCCGGCACGGCGGCAGCCCTGTGCGCCCGGGCCGGCGACGTGTCGATCGACTGGTCCTGGCAGGCCGCCGACGGCATCTACCCTGACCAGTTCCAGCGCGACCGCGTGGTGCTGCTGGACCGCAGCGTCGACAGCGGCTACTCCGGCTGGTGCCAGCGGCCCGACGGCGGCATCGTGATCGTGGACTACACGAACCGCTCGCCTCGCCACTGGATGCAGCCCGGTGGCCCAGTCGCGTCGGCCTGGAGCTACGTGACGACCGAGGCGTTCCTGACCAAAGGCTGAGGATCGGTCGGCCACACCCCCGCGACCGCCGTCCGCCCGGAGTGGATACTCTCCCCCCGCCAGTAGAGCCGTCGAACCTGCGACCTCTTTTACCTGCTGCGCGCGTCGGTACGCCCCACGGGGCGCACTCGGATGAAACCGTGCCATGAACGCATGAGCTTGCTGAAACTGTTCGCCAGGATGTTGCTCAGTGTGGGCCACCGGGTTACGGATTTCGCCGCCCGAAGGGCGTGCCTCGCCGATGAGGGCCGCTTGGCGCTTCATAACCCGGAGGTCGCAGGGGAGGGGAGGTTGGCTTTGCCGACGTGAATCCGGGCCGGTATACTCGGGGCGATGGCCTCGGTGCCGATGTGCAGTACGAGCGAACCAGCCCCTGCGGAGAGTGGACCGGCATGAAGACTCAAGGACAGGTGGAAGCGGACATCAGCGAGGCGATCATCAAGTTCGAGCGCGAGTTCATGGGTCGCGGCCCGGAGGAGACGCGGACGTATCTTGTCGAGGACATGGTGCTGGTGCGGCTGCGGGGCGTGCTGACGCCGGCGGAGAAGAATCTCGTCAAGGGCGGCGCGGACGTGCAGGGGCGGGGGCTGATCAAGCAGGTGCGGACGGAGCTGCTGGAGAAGGCCCGCCCGATGCTCGAGGCGATTATTCGGGACGTGACGGGGCAGGAGCTTCGCAGTCTGCACACCGACATCAGCACGACGACGGGCGAG
Source organism: Phycisphaerae bacterium (assembly GCA_041687295.1). Taxonomy (GTDB): domain Bacteria; phylum Planctomycetota; class Phycisphaerae; order SM23-33; family FEN-1343; genus JAWLCG01. The sequence continues at coordinate 39,829 of JAWLCG010000004.1, forward strand.
CGGGTGATCATCTTCACCCTGGCGGGCCGGCCGCGATTCGATCGCGCCGAGCCGGGCGCATAGCCAAGGCCCGCCCGGTGTCGGGACAGGCCTTGGGGGGTGTCGGGCGCGGGCGGAAGGGCGAAGGTGGGGCTGCGCTAACGCTGCGCCCCAGCCTACGAAAACCGCCCGCGCTGTAGGCTGGGGCGCAGCGAAGCGAAGCCCC
>JAWLCG010000005.1:0-39677 GCA_041687295.1 Phycisphaerae bacterium
AGCAGCAGGCCGATGGCCCAGCGGGGCACGTCCCCCCGCAGGGCGTAAACCTGACCCACCTGGCTGGGGGCGAAGTCAAACAACGCCGCCGAGGCCACATTGCCCGCCCAGAACACCAGGTACAGCACCGCCGCCGATGCCACTCCAAGGGCCACCCACCGGGGCCGAAGGGGCCTACGCAGGCTCTCCAGCGGCTGGGGCGACGGCGCCCGGCGCCGCCGGGCCTGCCGGGCCGCCACGACGGCCACAGCCGCCAGGGCGCCGGTGGACAGCGCCATCACCGGCCAGAAGGGCACGTGCGGGGCCGTCCAGGGCGAGAACAGCAGCCCCCACAGCAGCTGGGCCGCCAGGTAGCTCAGCAGCAGCATCAGAGCACCGCCCCCAGCAACAGCCCCGCACACAGCAGCAGGCTGAACAGGAAATGCAGCTTGGCCGTCTGCACGTCCACCAAGGCCGATGGCTGCGCCTGGCGGATCGCACGCATGCAGCTCCAGGCGGCCGGCACCGACAGCAGCACGATGCCGCACGTCAACGGCAGCACGCGCAGGACCACCATCACGCCAATGGCCACGTACGCGCCCGCCAGCAGCAGGTAGTACTCCATCCGCGCGCCCCGCGGGCCCATCAGGTTGGCAATGGTCCGCACATTGGAGCCTTGGTCGTCCGGTATGTCGCGGATGTTGTTAGCGCAGAGGATGGCCGTCACCAGAAACCCCACCGGCACCGACACGCCCAGGGCCGCCACCGTCAGCGTGCCCGTGAGCACGAAATAGGCTCCCAGCACCAGCAAAGGCCCCATCAGCAGGAATACCAGCGGGTCGCCCAACGCATAGTACTTGTACCCGCCGGACCGCCCGCCGTAGAAGTAGCCGCCCACCACGCCGGCCAGGCCGAACCCCAGCACGCCCAGCCCTCGGGCCCAGAGCAGGCCAACACCGACAAGACCCGCCAGGGCGAACATCGCCAGGCCGGCACGAAAGGCAGCGCCGGGCCGCAGCAGGCCCTCCACCAGCACTCCGCTGCCGCCCAGGGTGTCCGCCCGGTCGACACCCCGGCGGAAATCAGCGGCATCAGACACCAAATTCGTCGCCGCGTGGATCAGCACCACCCCCAACGCCACGGGGGCCAATAGTTCCCATCGCACCGGCTGACCGGCGTACCGGGCCAGCACCGCCGCCACCGCCACCGGCAGCACCGAACCCGTGAACGAGAACGGCCGAACCGCTCGCGCCCACACTCGCAGCGGGACCCTCTGTAGCGTTGCACTGCCCATGGTCCTCTCCAGACTGGCGGGACGAAACCGTCGATAGCCGAGCGACGGCTTGACGAGCCTTATAATACCCTCCGCTGGGAGGACCTCCAATAGGTCAGTAGTTCGATCGGGAAATCATCGCGGTGCGTCTCGGCCTTGGCCCCGGCTGGGGTTAGGTGAGGTGTGCCACAAAGGGCATAAAAGTCATCGGAGTTGTGGAAATTGTGAGCGACATCACTCTCCTCCCGCCCGGGATGGCGGATACAGGGAAGCGTCGAGCAGGACGAACCAGGTCTCTCTAACTGAAAGGATCCTGCCATGGCCGCCGACGACAGGTCTTTCCGGCAGGTGCTGACGGGCGAGCGATTCGCCTACGGTGTGGAGCTGGTGACGACGCGCGGGCCCTCCGCCCCCGACGCCCCGGCCAAACCGGTGGAGTTGGGCGAAGCCCTCGCCGGCGACGCCCGCCTCGGGTGGCTCTCGGTGACCGACAACGCCGGGGGGCACCCGGCCCTGTCTTCCGACGCCGTCGCGCGGACGCTCCGACAGCGCTGCCCCAACGTCGTCGTCCACCTGACCTGCAAGGACCTCAACCGCAACGGCATCGAGTCGCTCGCCTGGCGGCTGGCCTCCGAGGGGCTCACGGACGTGCTGGCCCTGACGGGCGATTACCCCACCGAGGGCTACAACGGACTGGCCAAGCCGGTCTTCGACCTGGACTCGACCGCGCTGGTGAGCCTGCTCCATGCCATGAATCAGGGCCTGGAGGTCCCGGGCCGAAAGGGGCCGGTCCAACTGCCCAAGACCGACTTCTTCATTGGCTGCGCCGTGTCGCCCTTCAAAAGCCACGAGGCCGAGCTGCTGCCCCAGTACCGCAAGCTGCTGCGCAAGGTCGCCTGCGGGGCCGACTGGGTCATCCCGCAGCTGGGCTACGACATGCGGAAGTTCCACGAGGTCCAGCTGCTGCTGGCGTGGGCGGGTCTGGATCGGCCCGTGGTCGGCAACGTCTACGTGTTGAACAAGACCGTCGCGGGCATGTTCAACCGCAATGCGATCCCCGGCTGTGTCGTCAGCGACGAGCTGATGGCCCTGGTGGAACGCCATGCCGGCGGGCCCGACAAGGGGCGGCGCTTCTTTCAGGAATTGGCCGCCAGACAGCTGGCGGTGTTCAGGGGCCTTGGGTTCGCGGCCGGGTACCTGGGCGGCATTCACAAACCGGACGCCTTCACCGAGATCGTGGACCTGGCCGAGAGCTACGGCTCGGACGATTGGATGGACTTTGCCCGGGAGCTGCAGTACCCTCAGCCCGACGAGTTCTACCTCTTCGAGCGCGACGAGGCCACCGGGCTCGGCCAGGCCGGCCAGCTGAACCGCGCCTACCTGCAGTCGCTCGACAAACCTCGCCGCACGCGCAACGTCACGCTGGGCTACCGGCTGTCGCGCCGGATGCACGACCGCTTCTTCACGCCGGGGGGGATGGCCTTTGCCCTGGGCGGGCGGATCTACGGGCGGCTCGACGGGCACGACGGTTTCGTCGGGCGGGGTCTGCACGCCTTCGAGCGGGCCGTCAAGGCCCTCGGCTACGGGTGCCGCGACTGCGGCGACTGCAGCCTGCCGGACTGCGCCTACCTGTGCCCGATGGCCTCGTGCTCGAAGTGCGGGCGGAACGGGCCCTGCGGCGGGTCGCGCGACGGGATCTGCGAACTGCAGGACAAGACGTGTCTGTGGGTGCGGGCCTACGAGCGTCTGAAGTACCATCGCCAGACCGACCGGATGCTCCAGGGCCCTCCCGTCTACAGCGACGCCGCCCTGCAGGACACTTCCTCCTGGGCCAACACCTTCCTGCGGCGTGACCATCACGCCAAGACCGCTTCCGGGCAACCTGAACAACCCAATGGAAAGGACGGGCAGCGCGATGGCCATTGACGGCCTGACGATCATCGGCGAGTCGATCAACGACTCGGTACCCTCGACCAAGAAGCTCTTCGAGGCCGGCGACATGGAGGCGCTCAAGGCCCTGGCGCGCAGCCAGGACGAGGGCGGGGCGGCCTATATCGACGTGAACGTCGGCTCGCGGACGCCGGAGTTCCTGGCCGAGATGGTCCGCGAGGTCCAGGCCGTTACCACCAAGCCGCTGTCGATCGACACACCGGACCCGGCCATGGCCCGGGCGGCCCTGGCGGCGTACGACCGCGACCGCGCCGGCGGGCAGACGCCGATCCTCAATTCCATCTCGCCGCTTCGGCTGGAGATGTTCGACCTGCTGGCCGAGCACCCGTTCCAGCCCATCCTGCTGGTCTCCGAGCGGGTCGAGGCGGGCCAGGGGATGGCCAACCACACCGCCGAGGAAACCTACCGCACTGCTCAGCAGCTGCTCGCCCTGGCCCTGAAGCGGGGCCTGCGGCCCGAGCAGGTGATTATCGACCCGGCCATCGCCCCGCTGGCCACCGACTCTGAAAACAACCTCAAGCGCCTGATCGGCACGCTGCGTCTGATGCGCGAGGACCGGGCCTTCCGCGGCGTGCACGTCTCGGTGGGTCTGAGCAATCTCACCGTCATGCTGCCGGCGAAGCGGGCGGATGGTTCGCCGGTCAAGAGTCCGCTGGAGAGCGCGCTGCTGACCCGCGCCATGCCGCTGGGGCTGGATACGGTGATCGGCTCGGTCAAGCGCAACTACGAACGCCTGCCGGAAGGTCACGACGCCCTGGTGTGCCTGGACGACGTGCTCGAGTTGGACGGCTTCGACGCCATCTGCCGCATGCAGCAGTTCTATACCTAGGAAATCCGACATGACCATTCAGGACATGGCTCTCACGGACATCGAGATCGCCCGCCGAGCCCAGATGCTGCCCATCGGCCAAGTGGCCCGCAAGCTGGGGCTCCGCCCGGAGGACATCGAGCCCTACGGCCAGTACAAGGCCAAGATCCCCCTGGAACTTCACGAAGGCCTGGCAGGGGCGCCGACGGGCAGACTGGTCCTGGTCTCGGCCATCAATCCCACGCCGGCCGGCGAGGGCAAGACGACGACCTCGGTGGGGCTCTGCGATGCCCTCAATCGACTGGGCAAGCGCACGACCGTGTGCCTGCGTGAGCCGTCGATGGGCCCGTGCTTCGGCATGAAGGGCGGGGCCGCCGGCGGGGGGTTCTCGCAGGTGGTGCCGATGGAGGACATCAACCTCCACTTCACCGGCGACCTGCACGCCATCGGCCTGGCGCACAACCTGCTGTCGGCCCTGCTGGACAACCATCTGCACTACGGCAACGCCCTGGGCATCGACCCGCGCCGGGTGGTGTGGAAACGCGTGGTAGACATGAACGACCGGGCCCTGCGCCAGGTAGTCGTGGGACTGGGCGGGCCGGGGAATTCCTGCCCTCGCGAAACCGGCTTCGACATCACGGTGGCGTCAGAGGTCATGGCCATCCTGTGCCTGTCCGAGTCGCTCCACGAGATGCGCCAGCGGCTCGCCAAGATCACCGTGGCCTACACGCGCGACCGCCAGCCCGTCCGGGCCGAGCAGCTCAAGGCTCACGGGGCCATGACCGTGCTGATGCGCGAGGCGATCAAGCCCAACCTGGTCCAGACCCTGGAGAACAACCCCGCGCTGGTGCACGGCGGCCCGTTCGCCAACATCGCCCACGGGTGCAACAGCGTGCTGGCGACCAAGCTGGCGATGCGGCTCAGCGAGTACACCGTCACCGAGGCCGGCTTCGGCGCCGACCTCGGCGCCGAGAAGTTCCTGAACATCAAGTGCCGCCAGGCCGGCCTGAGGCCCGACGCCGTGGTGCTGGTGGCGACGGTGCGGGCGTTGAAGATGCACGGCGGGCTGAAGCTCGAGGGACTGGGCCGCCCGGACGTCCGGGCCGTGGAGCGGGGCCTGGCGAACCTGGCCCGGCACATCGAGAACCTCGGCCGGTTCGGCGTGCCGGTGGTCGTGGCCATCAACTCGTTCACGCAGGACACCGCCGAAGAGATCGCCCTGATCCGCAGCCGCTGCCAGCAGCTGGGCGCGCAGGCCGTGCAGGCGGACCATTGGGCACGCGGTGGCCAGGGCGCCGAGGACCTCGCCCAGGCCGTCATCGCGCTGGCCGAGAGCGGCCAGGCGGACTATCGCCCGCTCTACCCCGACGACATGCCGCTGCTGCAGAAGGTGCGGACCATCGCCCGTGAGATCTACGGCGCCCGCGACGTGCTGGCCGACCTGAAGCTGCGCGACAAGCTTCGCAGCTTCGAGCAGGCCGGCTACGGGCAGCTGCCGATCTGCATGGCCAAGACGCAGTACTCCTTCTCGTCCGACCCGGACCTGAAGGGCCGGCCCCCGATGTTCGACCTGCCGCTGCGCGACGCACGCGTGTGCACCGGGGCGGGGTTCGTCGTCGTGCTGACCGGCGACATCATGACCATGCCCGGCCTGCCGCGCGTGCCCGCCAGCGAGACCATCGACATCGACGAGCAGGGCCGGGTCGTGGGCCTGTCCTGACGGAGGAGGCAGCGGGCTAGACGGTTCTGCTATCGGACCAGTGGGTACGTTGTGTCGCGGAATGGACGGCCCGGCCGAGAAGCCCACGGATGGCAATCCGTGGGCTTGGGCCAGACGACAGGGTCGACCCGCACGCGGGACCGACAAACCGGCTAGGGCCCATCGAAGTGCCGGGCCATCGCCTCGTTGCTCGGGTGCGCGAGGACCTCGTCCAGCAACCCCTCGGCCTGGTCGTAGCCGATGCCCGACTCGGAGAGAATCGCCAGCAGCAGACGCGATCGGCTGCGGGAGAGGTAGGTCTCCACGTCCTGCAGCGTGGTCTGGGCCCGCTCCCGCACGAAGTGCATGATGCGCTCGGGCAGGGCCTCGAGGCGGAGGTTCTGGATGCCGGCCCGGCTGACCCAGGCGGGCAGCTCCACGGCCAGGTCGTCGGGCAGGCCGGGGATTGCCCCGTTGTTGAGCACGTTCACTTGGAAGAGGCCCGCCCGGTCATTGGCCAGGGCGTCGATGATCGTGACGTTCGTCTCGCCGGTGGGCTTGAGGGGGTAGCGCTGGGTCAGGGGCGTGGCCGTGTCGGCCAGGGCCTGCTCGAACTCGCCCATTCGGCCCTCCATGTTGCGGATGTGCCGGGCGATCCATGCGCCGTCGTCTTCCCTCCAGGCCTGGGCCATCTCCGGCGTCCGGCGGAACCAGTCGGGCCAGTTGCCCCCGCCGGGCGTGCAGGTGTCACCGATGGGGTAGAGCCCCAGCAGCCGGTACATCTGCACGGCCTTGGGGCCCAGGGGATGGCTGGGCGAGCAGGCGTCGCTCTGCCAGAAGGCCGGCGCCTGCTCCTGGATCCAGCGGTCCAGCACGGGGTAGGCGTCCTGTCCGTCGCAGGTGAAGCTCGTCAGCCAGATGAAGTGGTTGAGCCCGTACGCCTGGGCGGAGACCTTTTCGCCGTCCAGGCCGAGGTGCCCGGCGATGCGGAACACGTCGTTGAACCCGTGGCAGAGGCCGACGGCGTTGATGCGGGCGGCCCGGTTGACCAGCGTCATCCCCGAGACCATCGGGTTGGACGACTGGATGTACCACGCCTTGGGGCAGATCCGTTCGATGTCGCGGGCGACCGAGGCGAACAGGTCCAGCTGCCCGAAGCTCGACAGGATGCGCATGCCGCCACGCCGGTCGCCGCAGCCATGCTTGCGGTAGATTTCGCGCAGGTACTCGCGCCCGCGCCAGCCGCCCACCAGGGCGCAGTTGACCACGAAGTCCGCCCCGTCCAGGGCCTCTTCGCGACTGAGGGTGCGGGTGAACTCCAGTTTCGCGCCCGCCTCTCGGGCGTAGCGGCACGCGACGGCGTAGATGGTATCGAGCCGGCCCTGGTCGATGTCCATCAGCCGAACGCGCGTGCCCGCCAGGCTCGGCAGGCAGGCCAGGTCGCGGACCATCCCCAGGCTGAACTGGGCCGAGCCGGCCCCGATAACGGCGATCTCTACCCCGGCCATGGCGCTTCTCCTGTGTCTGACGTGATCAAGCCCTGCACCAGCCCGTCAGCCTACCGGCCAACCGCCTCGACGTCCACGGCTAATCCGCTAAGGGCGAGAGCTCTCAGGCCGCGCCCAAACATCGCGAGCCCATGCCCCCAGCCGGTGCAGGGGCGACCCCGGTCGCATCGCCAGGGGGTATCGGCGCAGCCGCCAAAGCAGTACCATGCGGCGAAGGTCCGAGTTCCCGGTGTCCAGCAGGAGAGGCATCCGATGAGCCAGAGGCGACGCTTTTTCAGTCCGAACAGTATCTGGAACACGCCGGTCCCCGCCGATGCGGAGACCGACCCGCTGAGCGAGCAGTACCTGCAGCCCTGGGCCAAGGAGCCCACCGGCGGGCTGCACATCAACCTCGACTGGTTCACTATCCCGGTCTACGACGTGGACGCGTCGACGCCGCGGCGGCCCGTGCGGCAGATGGCCACGCCCGAGACGGCCAAGGGGCGCTCGGTCACGCGGCGGTGGCAGTACCGCCAGGGGCCGGGGTTCGGGCCCGAGGTGCCCATCCCCGACTCGGCCATGCCCGACCCGGCCGGCGATGCGCACGCGGCCTTGGTCGACTGGGAGCGCGGCCTGGCGTGGGACATGTGGCATGCGGTCCGTATGCCCGACGGCTCGTGGGAGTCCTACACGGGCATGCACTACTCGATCGACGGCGACGGCGTGTTCGACCGGGCCGACTTCGACACGGAGAACGGCGACTCGATCCACTACCACGGCCCCGGGCGGGCGGCCGGCGTGCCGATCATCGCCGGGCTCATCATGCACCACGAGATCCTCGCCGGCCGAATCGAGCACAAGCTCGCCCTGGCCGCCCGCTGGAACGGCCTGCAGACCTTCACCTGGCCGGCGACCTGGACCGATGGTCGCACCATCGGCGGCCTGCCCGAGGGGGCGGTGGTGCAGCTAGACCCTCGGCTCGACCTCAAGCCCTTCGACCTCAGCGACGGCGCCACACTGATCGCCCGCGCCCTGCAGGAGTACGGGATGGTCAACGTGGACACCGCCGGCGGCACGGTGGTGTACGCTGAGGGCCTCTACGGCCAGCCGGACCGCAGCTGGCAGGGCCTGCTCGACGAGAACGAGCTCAAGCGGATCCCCACCGAGCACTTCCGCGTGCTGAGGATGGACGCGATCATCCCGATGGGCGACGCCCGCCGTGGCCGGCAGATCGAGGGGCCGGAGTAGCCGTTACCGCCAGGAGACCGCAGAGCGATGACACCCGACGCACTGATCCAGGCCTTCGCCCAGCCGGACGCGAATCACCGCCCGATGCCGCAGTGGTCGTGGAACGGCCAGCTCACGCGGCAGCGCATCACCGAGCAGCTCGAGCAATTCAGCCGGCAGGGCGCCGGCGGGCTGTTCCCGCACGCCCGGCCGGGGCTGGTGACGCCGTACCTCTCGGACGAGTGGTTCGCCATGTGGCGCCACGGGCTTCTGGAGGCCCAGCGGCTGGGCCTGCAGTGGCACATCTACGACGAGTTCACCTGCCCCGGCGGCTACGCGGGCGGGCACGTCGTGGCCCGCAAGCCTCACCTGGGCCTGCAGGCGCTCTCGCTGACCCTGGTGCCCATGCCGACGCTGCGACCGGCCGGCGAGGTGCTGGCGTGGTTCCGGCACGACCGCTCGACGGGTTCGCTTGAGGCGGTGGGCGCCGACGCGGTCGCCGCGGCCTCCAGCGAGGCGCCGCTGCTGGCGCTGGTGCTGCAGGCGGCCGCGCATCGGCCCGAGAAGGGCAACTTCGCCCTGCCCGACATGCTGCGGCGCGAGACGGCCGACACCTTCATCGAGACCACCCACGAGCGCTACGCCGCGGTCGGCGGTGACCACTTCGGCAAGACTGTCCGGTTCGTCTTCTGCGACGAGCCGGAGGTGCACGGGCCGCGGGATGCCTGGCCCTTCTCGCACCACCTGGTCCGCGAGTTCCGTCACGATCACGGCTACGAGCTGACCGACCGGCTGGGCGAGCTGTGTTTCGAACTGGGCGAGGCCTCGGCCGTGCGGTTCGACTTCTGGTGGACCGTCAATCGCCTGTTCAACCAGAACTTCATGAAGCCCCTGCACGACTGGTGCGCGCAGCACAACCTGATGCTCACGGGCCACCTGATGGAGCACCTGTGGCCCAGCCCGCGCCCACACCCCAGCGCGATGGCATCGCTGCGGTGGATGCAGGCGCCCGGCAACGACCTGCTGGGCTTCCAGTTCAAGGCCACCACGCCGGCCGACAACGCTATCTACTTCATGAACCTCAAAGAGATCTCCAGCCTGGCTGCCCAGCTGGGCCGGCGGTGGGTCGTCACCGAGAGCACCGGCGGGGCGGGCTACAACGCCGCCTACGACGTCTTCAAGCCCATCGAGGACTACCTGCTGGCCCTGGGCGTCAACGTGATGGACCCGCACCTGGCGCACTACTCCATCGCCGGGGGGCGAAAGTATGACTGGGCCCACACCCTCAGCGACCACAGCCCGTGGTGGCCCTACTACCGCCGACACGCCGACCACGTTGCCCGGGCCAACACCGCCCTGGACGCCGGGCAGGAGCACAACCGCGTTCTGGTGCTGCAGCCGACGACGACCGCCTGGCTGCACTATGCGCCCAAGCCTTTCCGCCTGACGGCTGGCCCCGATCCGCTGGACGCCCTGCAGGCGGGCCACACCGGTCTGCTGGTGCAGTTGTACTCCGCGCAGGTGGACTTCGACCTCGGCGATGAGTTCATCCTCGATGAGTTCGCCCGGGCCGAGGCGGGCCGACTGACCGTGGGCGAGCGGAGCTACGAACTGCTCGTCGTGCCGCCAACGATGGAGAACCTAACTCGCTCCACGCTGAAGCTGTTGGAGGCCTGCCTGGCCGGCGGCGGGCGGGTGGTCTCGGGTCAGGCCCTGCCGACGCACGTCGATGGTCGGCCCGACGAAGCCCCGGCCGACTTGGCGCACCAGTATGCCGCGCAGTGGACGCGGACGCAGGACCCCGCCTCGCTGGTGCGAACCGTGCGGGCCGCGGTGAAGCCCTACATCGCGGCGCCCGACGGAGAGCCGCTGCCGGCCGAGCTATGCTGGCGGCGCACCCGGCTGGGCGACGGCGGCCTGGTGTACTTCTTCTGCAATCCCTGGGAACGCGAGATCCGCACGCGGGTTCGCCTGGAGGATGCGACGATTACCGAACTGCGGACCGACACGGGCGAGGCCTTTGCGGTGGACGTGCATGGCCAGGCCGGTCAGGCCATCGCCGAGCTGCACCTACCGCCGGGCGGGCACGTGCTGTGGTTGTGCGGTGCCCGCAGCCCCGCCGAGGCCCGGCCCGTCCCCGCCCGCGACGCCGCGGCGGTGCCCCTGCGACCCGAGGGCATCGAGCGGCTGCGCGAGAACATCCTGGTGCTCGACTATTGCCGCCTGCAGGCCGAGGGACACACGCTGGAGTGCGTCAACACGGCCCAGGCCGACGAGGCGAACTGGCGGCTGCAGGGCATCGGCGTGACGCCCTGGGAGTTCGCGCACGCGTTTAACCGCACGGCCATCGATCGGCCCCTGCCGGGCGACAGTGGCATGACGGTGACGTATCGCTTTGAGGTCGATGCGGGCCTGCCCGAGGCGGCCCGCGCATCCCTGCGGCTGGCGGTGGAACGGCCCTGGCTCTACCGCATCACCGTCAACGGCCGGCACGTCGAGTCCGACAGCGGCGAGCGGTGGCTCGATGACGAGATCCGCGCCCTGCCCATCGGCCCGTGCGTGCAGGCGGGGGCCAACGAGGTGACGCTCTCGGCTCAGCCGTTCCACATGCTCGCCGAGATCATGCCGGCGTACCTGCTGGGCGAGTTCAGCCTCGTCGGGGCCGAGCGGGGCTTCCGCGTGGGCCCGCCTCGGCCGTTGGAGCTGGGCGACTGGTCGGCCCAGGGCAGTCCGTTCTACCACGACGCCGTGCGGTACCGCTTCGGCTTTAAGCTTTCCGCGCCCGCCCAGAGCCTGCGCGTGCAGGGGGGGCGGTGGCGGGGGTCGGTGATGGCCCTGTCGCTGGACGGCGAGTCCCAGGGCGTGCTCTACCCGCACGAGGCGTCCCTGGATTTGACCGGGCCGGTCGGGGCTGGACGATACGAGCTGGCCCTGGACGTCATCGGCAGCATGCAGAGCCTGATGGGGCCCCACCACGCCAAGGGCCTGCCCATCGCCTGGACCTGGGCCAACGCCCCGGTGCCTCAGCCGGCCGGCGAGGCCTATCGCACCTTCCCCGCCGGCCTGCTCGCGCCGCCGGAGCTGTTCGCGCTGAATGCCCGGTAAGAGGGCAAAGGTGGGGCTGCGCTCACGCTGCGCCCCAGCCTACAAGAATGGTCGGCCCCGTAGGCTGGGGCGCAGCGGAGCGAAGCCCCACCTTCTCGGGTGCCCAGGGCCCGCACGTCCAACAGGACGAAGACGCCGCGACGGTGGGTCACACCGCCGCGGCGTCTTGACTGGTACCGACTCGCGAAGCGATCGGCTGTGCCGTTTACTCCGCCAGCTCGATTGCTCCGGCGTCGCGGCCGGCGCCGGTGGGGGCCCGGCCGGTGAAGTCGCGGTACTGCGGGCCGAAGAACTGCCACGCCGCCAACTCCTCGATCGTCGTCTTGGACTGGGCCAGCGTGCTCTGGGCGATGCGGACGAAGTCGATCGCGCCCCTCAGGCAGCGCCCGCTCGGCGTGCCGCCCATGTGCAGGTTGCCGCCGTTGGCCAGCGAGACCTCCGGCCCGACGCCCGGGCCGGTGGCGTGCTGTCGGCCGTCGATGTACAGGGTCATCGTGCCGGTTTGGCGATCGAGCTCGGCGATCACGTGGTGCCACTTGCCGTCGGTGAGGATGGCCTGGCTGGCCAGCTCGGCGCTGGCGCCGTTGCCGACGACTTTGAACACGACCTGGCCGGCCGAGTCGAGGTGCAGGCTGTAGCCGGCCTGGTCCATCTTCTCGACGAGCACGGCCTGGCCCTGGGGCGGCTGGGCCTTGAAGATGACTTCCACCATGAGGTTGCTGGTGTGGATGTCGGGGGTCATCAGCTCGGCGCCCTCGATGACCTCGTCGAAGACCACCGGGTCGGCCCCGCCGGCGAGCTGCTGCTTGACGGCGTAGGGGGCCGTCATCGTCTCATGGGTGGCGAAGGCATAGCGGTCGGTCCCGTTGAGGGTCAGGGCGCTGTCGATCCAGTCCTCCAGCGGGCTGGCCTGGTAGCTGTCGGCGTCGCCGTTGGCGACGGTCAGCGGGATCAGCCGGTGTTCCTGGCGGTTGCTCAGGATGTACACGGGCATCACCCAGTGCTGGTCGAGGATCACCGTCGGGTCGTCACCGGCCGGGTAGAACAGCCACTCGCCCACGGTGGCGGCGAGGGCCCAAGGCACGAAGACCTTGACGCCGCGGTCGATGGCGGCCGAGCCGGGCCGCGGGCGGAAGTCGTGGTTGGCCGGGTCCTGCAGGACCGGCTCCTCGGCGACGACGCCCAGGTCGGTCGTCAGCGCCTTGCGCTCGACGAGCGCCTGGCGGAAACTCTCAGGCGTGGCGTGCGTGCGGGCATTGTTCTCGAAGGCGCCGAACTCTTCGCTGATCTCGTGGAAGACGTTCTTGCTGTAGGCCGAGGTGTGGTGGGGGAATTCGTTCTTGCTGGTTCCGGGCGGGTCCTCCTTGGTGGAGGCGTTCCTGAAGACCCACGAGCTGATGTCCTCCCAGACGTTGCCCAGGGCCCAGTGGTAGCCGCGATGGCCCGACCAGTTGGTGCCCATGCGGAAGTTGTACGCCGTGTTGTTGAAGTAGCTGTTCATGATCCGCGGGCCGGCCTCGTAGAAGGCGACCTCGTTGGCGTACTTGCTGTCGGGGGTGTTGTCGCGGCCCCAGGCGATGTTGTTGAACAGGTAGTTCTTGTTCGAGCCATCGAGGTAGAACGCGAAGCCCAGCCGGGCGTTGTACTTGTCGTAGAGGTACTTCCAGTTCCAGTAGCCGCCGGGGTTGCCGGAGATGTTGTTGAAGATGTAGAAGGGCCCGCCGTGCCAGGTCTCGATGCCGCCCCAGTCGTTGGTGTCCAGCAGCGAGTCCTCGACGCGGTTGTGGTGGATGAGGATGCGAGTGAGCAGGTTGTCCTCCATCCAGCGGTCGCCCTTGCCGCCGAACACGAAGATGCTCGAGCCGGCGGTACGGCTGATGATGTTTCCGGCGATTTCGGCCGTTTCGGGGTAGCGTAGCTCGACGGTATGGCCGAAGTCGCGTCGGAAGACCCGCAGGCCCGTCAGGTAGATGCGGTTGCGGAGGATTTTCAGGTCGCCGACATAGCCGAAGGGGGGCTTGTACTTGCCGTAGGCCAGTTCGCTGCCGATCTCGATGGCCCCGCGGTCGAGATGGTACATATCGTTGTCGCAGATCACGATGCGGTCCAGTCGGTCGTTGGGGCCGCCGCCGATCCGCACGGGCTTGTTGACGTGGCCGAAGCGGCAGTGGGCGACTTCGATGTCCTCGGCCGAGCCCAGGATGCGGATGACCGCGCCGTTGACGTCGGGGTGGATGAAGAATCGCTGCGTATAGTCCCAGAACGTGTTGGTGAAGTGGAACGACAGGCCTCGGACCCGCAGGTGGCGGATGCTCTTCGCGTCGATCAGGTTGATGTGGCGGGGGGCCTCGATGCGGACCGTGTTGGGGTCGACGTCGTCGGGCAGGCGGACGTAGAGCCGGCCCCGATCGTTCTCGCCGTCGCGCTCGAACCAGAACTCGCCCGGCTCGTCGAGGTAGTGGGGCTTGTCCTCGAGGTAGTAGCGGTGCCCGGTGCGGATGGACTCGGCGTCGCCGTAGTAGGGGCCCTGGAAGCCGATGCCCTTACTCTCGGCGTCGAAGGCCTCGACGCGGGTTGGATACGGCGTGCCCATCACGATGCCCCACTCGGTCCAGACCACGGCGTCCATGTAGTAGTCGGCGTCGCGGGTGAGGTTCTTGCGGTCGATGCCCAGGTGGACTTGCCTGTCCTTGCCAGCGGTCTTGTAGACGTTCTCGGGCTTCCAGAACTCCGGCTGCTGCCAGACCCACCACTCGCTCTTGATGTCCTCGGGGTCGCTGACGTTCCAGTTGGGCGTACGGGCCAGGCGCAGGCGGGTGACGGTGCCGTCCTCGGCGACCATCCAGAGGCTCCGTGGCAGCAGATCGACCTCGGCGGTCCAGACCCGCTCGGCGTCCGGCATATCGGGGTGCCGAGCGCCCTTTGTCCAGCCGGTGACGGGCTCGGAGCCGGCGATGACGGCCTCGCCATCGCCCCAGGCCGGGTCGCTGGTAAGGATCATGGGCTGCTCGGCCGTGCCGGACTCATCGGCCAGCAGTTGGCCGCGATAGATCACGCCGCGTTTGAAGACGTAGGTCTGCGGGCCCGAGCAGGCCTTGGCGTTGTCGGCCGCGGTGGGGTCCCAGGGGTGGCGTTTCCAGGCCGTCTCGGGCGTCAGGCCGTCGGCGGCGTCATTGCCTCCCTCGAAGTCGATGTACCGCACCGACGGGCCGGCCTGGAAGATGAAAGGCTCCGGGGCCCACTCCAACTCGCCCTGGTCGAGCACCGTCGCATGGGGCATTTGCCAGGAAAAAGCATCCGGTTGCCCCCAGGCGGCCGTTGCCAGCAGAAGCCCGGCCAGCAGCCCCAGCCCAATGGTCCGCCGTCTCGCCCGGTCCGTTCCTCGGTTCCCATGGAGGCCCATTGACGTCTCCTTTGCCCAGATGTGTGGCCGCTCGACCGAATTGGCCGGGCCATGGCCTCTCGTGCAACCGCCCCGGTATACACGGAGGTCTCCCCGGATGAAACCCGGAATCGGGGGGAATGTTCTGTTTCGGAGTGGGTGGGCCGGCCGGGCTCGTCCGACGGAGCGTTCGGGAGGCGCCCAACCCTTGCAGCCGGGGCGGTGCCATGGTACACTTACAATCCGCAGTGTACGGGCGGAGAGCGTCTGCGCCTGTCGCGGCGGATGGCCGGCGGGGCCTGTGTGGGCTCCGTGGGTCGAGCGTCCAGCCGGCGGTGGAACGTCCTGCACGCTGCCGGTTCGTGCAGCGGGGGCCGAAAAACCCTTGCATTGCCGGGCGCGATGCTTATAGTAGCCGTCTCTTTGGCCTCGGCATGGGTCGGGGCCTCTATGCAGGCAGAAAGGAAACGTGGCAAAGCATGATTAAGGTCAAGGCACGCGCCAACGAGTCGGTGGACCAGATGCTCCGCCGGTTCAAGAAGTTGTGCGAGAAGGAAGGGCTCACCAAGGACATCAAGCGCAACAGCTACTACGAGAAGCCCTCCGAGCGTCGCCGCCGCCGGCAGCGCAAGTCGGCCAAGCGAGTGGCCGCCATATAGCGTGACACCTGGGCGCTTTGCGCGTCCGGCCTCCATAGACTCGGTGGCCCTGGCCGGTTTGGCCGGGGGCACCGGGACCCACGACTCGAAAGGTCGATTGGCCCGCGCCAACCGGCCTTTACTATAGAACCACGCCACGGTCCTTCCCTGGCGTTTCACTCGACCCGTGTGCAGTGAGACGGACCGGTACCGGCAGGTGGTCGCGGTGCGCCCTCGGGGCGACCGGGCCTGCCGACACTGCCCGCCCAGCGAAAAAGGAGTCGAAATCGTGAACCATCCCGCCCGATCCTCCAACCGAGGTTCCCTAGGCCTGGCCGTGCTGTGCGGTCTGGTCGCCTTGGCCTGGGTCGCCCTGCCCGCCCTGGCCCAGCCGGCCCCCGCCGACGTCGATGCGGAGGCGTCCGCGCTGATGCCGACGGTCATCGATGCCAGCGTCCCGATCCCCTGGATCTGGTACCTGGCCCCGATCGCCTCTGTCGTGGCGCTGGTCTTCGCGTGGATCTTCTACAAGCAGGTCGCCGCCTCCAATCCCGGCGACGAGCGGATGCAGGAGATCGCCGGCTACGTCCGCGACGGTGCGTACGCGTACCTGCGGCGGCAGTACAAGGTCGTGGCGGTCTTTTTCGCCGTCGTCTGCATCGTGCTGTACATCATGGGCCAGGTAGGCCTGCAGCATGAGATCGTCTTCGTGGCGTTCCTGACGGGCGGCTTCTTCAGCGGCCTGTGCGGCTTTTTGGGCATGAAGACGGCGACGCTGGCCTCCAACCGCACCGCCCAGGGCGCCAAGGAAGGCCTCAACCGCGGCCTGACCGTCGCCTTCCGTGCCGGCGCCGTCATGGGCCTGGTGGTCGTCGGCTTCGGTCTGCTGGACATCACCGCCTGGTTCCTGATCCTGACCAAGCTGGCCCCGGCCCTGATCCCCGACTTCCACATGAGCCTCGTCGAGGTCACCGTCGTCATGCTGACCTTCGGCATGGGTGCCTCGGCCCAGGCGCTGTTCGCCCGCGTGGGCGGCGGCATCTTCACCAAGGCCGCTGACGTCGGCGCCGACCTGGTCGGCAAGGTCGAGGCGGGCATCCCCGAGGACGATCCGCGGAACCCGGCCACCATCGCCGACAACGTGGGCGACAACGTCGGCGACGTCGCCGGCATGGGCGCCGACCTGTACGAGAGCTACTGCGGTTCGATTCTCGCCACGGCCGCCCTGGGCGTGGCCGCCGCCGTCGCCATGGCCGCTCGGGCCGGTATCGTCGACCCCGGGGAAGTCAACGCCGTCTCGGTCCGCCTGCTGGCGGCCCCGATGGTGCTGGCCGGCGTGGGCATCCTGCTGAGCATCCTGGGCATCTACCTCGTCCGCACCCGCGAAGGCGCCTCCATGAAGCAGCTCATGGGCGCCCTGGGTCGCGGCGTCAACGGCTCGAGCGTGTTGATCATTGTCGCCGCCGCCGGCGTCTGCTGGTACCTGCTGGGCGACGCGGTGCCCGGCGTGAACTGGCTGGGCGTCTGGGGCGCGATTGTCAGCGGTCTGCTGGCCGGCGTGATCATCGGCAAGAGCACCGAGTACTACACCAGCTACGACTACAAGCCGACCCAGTCGGTCGCCCGCGCCGCCGAGACCGGCCCGGCCACCGTCATCATCGCCGGCATCGCCGAGGGCATGAAGAGCACCTGGGCCGCCCTGGCCACCGTGATCATCGCCATCATCGCCGCCTTCGCCCTGGCGGGTGGCTTCGGCGAGGTGCTGCTGGGCCTCTACGGCGTGGGCATCGCCGCGGTGGGCATGCTGGCGACCCTGGGCATCACCCTGGCGACTGACGCCTACGGCCCGATCGCCGACAACGCCGGCGGCAACGCCGAGATGACCCACCAGGAGCCCGAGGTCCGCAAGCGGACCGATGCGCTGGACTCGCTGGGCAACACGACCGCCGCCGTGGGCAAGGGCTTCGCCATCGGCTCGGCCGCCCTGACCGCCCTGGCCCTTCTGGCGGCCTACGTCGAGGAGGTCCGCATCGGCCTGGTCCGCGAGGGCCGCACCGCCATCGTGGCCGCCTATCCCGAAGCCAACCAGCAGGCTGACGCCGCCGTCGGCGGCCTGAGCTACCTGGGCAACGGCAAGATCGCCCTCAAGCGGGCCGTCGGCACCCGCGAGACCGACTTCGACACGCTGCTGGTGCTCAACACCCCGCCCGGCGCGACGCTGACCCGCGAGATGATCGGCACCGCGGCCCTGAGCGAGCCGGACGTCGAGCGCGACTACGTCCGCGACATGATGGTCGCCGGCCCCGAGGGTCAGCTGCGCTTCCAGGTCGTCAGCGCGCAACGGGCCACCCTGGGCCAGTACATGAGCTTCTACAACGTCACGCTGATGAACCCCAAGGTCCTGGGCGGCATGTTCGCCGGCGTGCTGCTGGTGTTCCTGTTCAGCGCGATGACCATGAAGGCCGTCGGCCGGGCCGCCGGGGCCATGGTCGAGGAGGTTCGCCGGCAGTTCAAGGAGATCCCCGGCATCATGGAAGGCACCGCCAAGCCCGACTACGCCCGCTGTGTGGCCATTTCGACGGCCGGGGCGCAGAGGGAAATGATCATCCCGAGCCTGCTGGCGCTGGTCGTGCCGGTGGCGGTCGGTCTGGTGCTGGACGTGGCCGGCGTGTTGGGCCTGCTGGCCGGCGGATTGACGGCCGGCTTCGCCATGGCCATCTTCATGGCCAATGCCGGCGGCGCCTGGGACAACGCCAAGAAGTACATCGAGACCGGGCAGATGGGCGGCAAGGGCTCGGCCAACCACAAGGCAACCGTGGTCGGCGATACCGTGGGTGACCCCTTCAAGGACACCTCGGGCCCGAGCCTGAACATCCTGATCAAGCTGATGAGCATGGTCAGCGTGGTCTTCGCCGGCCTGATCGTCAAGTACGCCCCCATGATCGGCGAGGCCCTCGGGATTAGCGGCTACTAGTCGCTTTTGGACCCGGATCGCAGTAGGATTAGCGGTGTGGGCGGGTGCGAGCCTGCCCACACCGCTTCTGTTTTTGAAACGCCGCAAGGGGTACAGGTAATGGCCAAACGGATTCCCATACGGGGTGAGCCGACCCGCAAGCTGGCCGTGGAGATGGCCCGGCTCGCCCACGATAACCGCTGCGAGGACATCGTCCTGCTGGATCTGCGCGACCGCAGCCCGGTGACCGACTTCTTCCTGATCGCCACCGGCACCAGCGACCGCCAGATGCGCAGCGTTGCCGACGACCTGGCCAAGCTGGGCAAGCAGCAGGGCACGCCGGCCTGGCACGTCTCGGGCCTGGAAGGCGCCGACTGGGTCCTGCTGGATTTCGTCGACCTCGTCGTGCACCTGTTCGACGCCGAGCGGCGCAGCTACTACGACCTCGAACTGCTCTGGGGCGACGCCCCCCGTGTCAGCTGGCGCCGCCGGGCGACCCGCAAGACCGAGCCGGCCGAGCCGCCCCCCGAAGAATCGTAGGCGTAGGCCGGGTCGAGCGCAGCGAGGCCCGGCACGATCCCCGGCTCTGCGTCACCGCGAGGCCCCGACCGCTGGCAGAGCCACGCAGTGGCGCACCGACGCAGCGACGACGCCGACAGGCAGAGCGATCGGACGCAGGCACCGGCACCCTCCGCGTCGCGCGGTCCAACAAGGCAGAACCCATGAACTTCCGTCAGCAACTCGAGCAGCGGATCTCGGCCGCGCTGTCGGCCGCCGCGGGCAGCGATGCGCCGCTGCCGGCCATTGTCAAGCCGGCCGGCAATCCCAAGTTCGGCGACTACCAGGCCAATGGCGTGATGGCCGCCGCCAAGGCCGCCCGCACCAACCCCCGCGCCCTGGCCGAGCAGGTGCTGGCTCGCCTGGACCTGAGCGACCTGGCCGAGACCGTCGAGGTGGCCGGGCCGGGCTTCCTCAATATCGCCCTGTCGCGCGAGACGCTCCGGCGCGAGACCGCCCGCGCCGCCGACGACCCGCGCCTCGACGTCGCCCCGGTCGCCGACCCGCAGACCGTCGTGGTCGACTACTCCGCGCCCAACCTGGCCAAGGAGATGCACGTCGGCCACCTCCGCAGCACGATCATCGGCGACGCCCTGGCACGGACGCTGGAGTTCCTCGGCCACCGCGTCGTCCGCCAGAACCACGTGGGGGACTGGGGCACGCAGTTCGGCATGCTGGTGGCGTATGAGAGTGAGGTCATCCGAGAGCAAGGGCTGGCTGATCTGGAATCAGGGCAGACTCGGATGCGCTACCCCCACATCCCCGACATGGAGGAGTTCTACCGCCAGGCCAAGCAGCGCTACGACGCCGACCCGGATTTCGCTGAGAAGGCCCGCGAGTACGTCGTACGCCTCCAGGGCGGGGATCGGAGGGTTTTGCAGTACTGGGAAGTGGTCAGGGAGCAGTCGCTCCGCCACGCGAAGGAGGTCTACGCCGCGC
The DNA here is from genome assembly GCA_041687295.1 of Phycisphaerae bacterium. Lineage (GTDB taxonomy): Bacteria > Planctomycetota > Phycisphaerae > SM23-33 > FEN-1343 > JAWLCG01. Next base: position 19,999 of record JAWLCG010000005.1, read on the forward strand.
TCAACGTCAGCCTGACCGATGGCGACATCCGCGGGGAGAGCGCCTACAACGACGACCTGTCCCGCGTGGTGGCCGATCTGGAAAAGGCCGGCCTGCTGACGACCAGCGAGGGCGCCCGGTGCGTCTTCCTCGACGAGTTCAAGGGCAAGGAGGGCGAGCCGCTGCCGGTGATCGTGCAGAAGAGCGACGGCGGCTACCTCTATGCCACGACCGACCTGGCCGCCCTGCGCTACCGGGCCGGCGTGCTGCACGCTGACCGGGTGCTCTACCTGATCGACTCGCGGCAGGCGTTGCACCTGGCGCAGGTCTTCGCGGTGGGGCGCAAGGCGGGCTTCGTGCCGGAGCCGATCTCGCTGGAGCACATCGCCTTCGGCACGATGCAGGACGAGAGCGGTCGGCCCTTCAAGACGCGTACCGGCGGGACGGTCAAGCTGATGGACCTGCTCAACGAGGCTATCGAGCGGGCCTTCGCCGTCGTCGCCGAGAAGAGCCCTGACCTGCCGGCCGAGCAACAGCAGAGCATCGCCCGAGCCGTCGGCATCGGCGCGGTCAAGTACGCCGACCTGGCGATGGATCGCACGAGCGACTACAAGTTCAGCTTCGACCGCATGCTGAGCCTGCAGGGCAACACGGCCCCTTACATGCAGTACGCCTACGCGCGGGTCCGCAGCATCTTCCGCAAGGGCCAGCAGGAGGCCGGCGAACTGACGGGCGGCATCGAACTGGCCGAGCCGGCCGAGCGAGAGCTGGCCGTGCGGATCCTGCGGCTGGAGGAGGTTCTCGCGGCCGTGGCCAGCGAGTGCAAGCCCAACATTCTCACCGGCTACCTGTTCGAGCTGGCGACGGCCTTCAGCACGTTCTACGAGAGCTGCCCGGTGCTCAAGACCGAGCCCGCCCTTCGCGCCAGCCGGCTGCGCCTGTGCGACCTGACCGCCCGCGTCATCGCCCGCGGCCTGGAACTGCTGGGCATCGAGGTGATCGAGCAGATGTAGACTGGGCCCGGGCCCGCAGGCCCCGGCCCGCCCACCGGCGACATCGTGCCGGGCCTCGCTGCGCTCGACCCGGCCTATGAGTTAACCAATCAACCAATCAACCAATTTACCCATCCCCCCTCTTTCCCTACCACTCCATGTTCCGCCGGATGTTCGTGCTGGCGGTGATGGCCTGGCGATTGTCGCCGACCTGCAGATCCAGCCGGGCGGAGATGCTCTTGGTGCAGGCGTTCCCGTCGCTGTCGGTACCGGTCCTGCGGGTGACCCAGAAGGTGTTGATGACCACTTCGTCGCCGTCGCCAAGGATGGCATAGCGCTGCGGCGTGCCGCCGACGGTCCGCGAGTAGTAGAGCACGCCGTTTTCGAGGAAGTACTGCGTCATCTGAACGCCGCTGCCGTCGTCGGGCGGCAGGATGGCGACGCTGGTGCTGGTCGTCGAGACGTCGACCGAGCGGCGGACCTCGTCGATCATCCGGTGCAGCACGAGCCGGCCAGCCTGCGTGGCGGCGGCGATGTCCTGGTTCTCGTTCACGTTCTCCAGGGCGGCGTGGAAGGCCACCGCCACGCTCGTCAGCAGCATGGCGGTGATCGCCAGTGAGATCAGCAGCTCCACCAGGCCCAGGCCCGTTCGCGTGTGGGGTATGGGGGTCATTGCGTGAGCACCTCGCGGTAGCTGTCCGGGTCGGGCACCAGGCGGACGGGGTTGATGAAGCCCGGCGGCGTTCCGGTGTAGTAGCTCTTGTCGATCATCACGTGGCTGGAGCCCCAGAGCTTGAACTCCGTGTCGCCGTAGCAGATGATCGGCCCGCGGACCACGCCGCCGGAGTTGCCGGTCATCTCGATCTGGTGGGCGGCGATGGCGCCGTTGAGCGTCGTGAAGTTGCCCGAGAAATCCACCCCGAAGCCCGGCGCCAGGATCATCGTGCCGGGCATCTGGCGCAGCTCGTGGAACTGCGGCTCGTCGGGTAGGCTCTCGACGCCCTGGGCCTCGGCGCTGCCATTGAAGATCAGCGTGTTGCTGGTGTAACCGGTGGGGCCCGCATCGTCAGTCACGATAACGCCCTGGATCAGGCAGTTGCCGTTGAACTTCACCTGGTTGGGCTGCTCGATGTGCAGCACGCCGCGGATGACGACGTTGCTGTTGAACGTCGGGTTGGCCCCGGCCGGGATGCGGACATTCTCTAGGATGGTGTCACTGTCGATCTTGCCTGAGCTGGGGAAGGTGTTGGTCACGAAGCGGGTATAGATCGAGGTATCGATCTCGGGGAAGCCCGGGTCGCCCACACCCACGTGGATGTGGTCGGGAAACTCGCTGCGGTCGCTGGTGCCGGCGATGGTGGGGGTGCCGGTGATGCTGACGTAGCTGTTAGGGTTGGAGGTGAAGATGTCGCCGGACAGCACGCTGTTGCCGCTGATGGCGACGGCCTCGAGATCGGTGTACGTGGCCGAGAGGATGTTTGCCTCGCTGCCACGGTTCCATCCGATCAGCGTACCGTCGCCGCCGACGAGGATCTTGCCCTTGCTGGCGACGCCGTAGTCGAAGATGACCGAGATCACCGACTCGGGCTCGACCTCGACGACGAGGCCCCGCCCAACGCCGAGGAAGTCGCCGGTGACGCGGACCCACAGGTTGCCCGAGGCGGCCTGGCCGATCTGGGCGTTGAAGGCCTGGCGCCCGCCGGCCTGGATCTGCGGCAGCGTGATCGTCGCCCCGTCGAAGCTCACCGTCCCTCCGCCCAGCACCGTCGAGCCGTCCAGCCGAGAGGCCAGCCGAGCGTGCACGGCCGCCAACAGGCCGTTACGGGCCTCGTCCGGCGGGATCCGCAGATCGTGCAGCAGCATCAGGACGTACTGCAGGCCGCTCTCGGCGGCCAGGCGGGCCGAGACGGTCTTGCGGCTGGAGTCGGCGTGCCGCAGGTTATTGGTGGTGGCTGCATTGAAGGCCATCGCCAGCGTCGCAAATAGCGACAGGAAGATCATAACGATGATGACCGTGCTGCCGCGATTCCGCGGCCCGCGAGGCATCCGTGCGTCCAGGGCGGTTGAAGTAGACATCCGAGTCTCCTTACTCAATACTCGGTGTACGAGTCGGGCACGGCCGCCAAACGAACAGGGCGGCAGAAGCCCGGGGGCGTCCGGTCGTACCGGCTGCGGTCGATCCGGAAGTGGCTGTTGCCGGTCAGGCTGAAGTCGGTGTCGCTGTAGCAGATGATCGGCCCGGCCACCGTGCCGCCGGCGTTGCCGACGAAGCGGAACTCGTCGGCGGCCATGGCCCCGTTGACCGTGCCGAAGTTGCCCGAGAAGTCCACGCCGAACCCCGGCGCCAGCAGGAACGAGCCGGGCATCTGCCGCAGCTGGCTGAACTGCGGCTGGTTGGGCAGGTTCTCCACGCCGGTGGTGCTCATGTTGCCGGTGAAGCGGATGGCGTTGTCGGCGGTGGCCCCGTCGCCGGCGTCCTCGGTGACGACCACGCCGGTGAGGTTCAGGTTGCCCGTGAAGGTCACTGTGTTGGGGCTCTCGATGTAGACCACGCCGCGGATGGTGACGTTGCCCGAGAAGTTGGGGTTCGTGCCGGCCCGGATGCGGATGTTCTCGAAGCTGACGTTGCCGTTGGTCTTGGTCGAGCTGTCGATGATGGTAGTGGCGTAGGGCTCGAAGATCGTCGGATCGACCTCTGGGAACTCCACCTCGCCGACGCCTACGTGGATATGCTCCAGCATTTCGTTGAAGCTCGAGGTTCCGCCGATGCTGGGGTTGCCGGTGATCGTGACGTAGCTGTTGGGGTTGGAGGTCGAGATGTCGCCGCCGATGGTGACGTTGCCGGTGAGGCGGACGGCCTCGAGGTCGCTGTAGGTGGCCGAGAGGATGCTGGCTTCCCAGGGCTCGTTGACGCCGGTGATGCGGGCATTGCCGGTCATGCGGATGGGGCTGCGCGAGGCGACGCCGAAGTCGAACACGGCCGAGCGCCCCTCGCGGGCCTCGACGGCCAGGCCGAGGGTTTTGGCGGCGTCCTGGTGGGCGGCTGCGCAGACCACTTCAAGCTGGCCCTGGCCAGCCGAGCGGATGGTGACGCTGAAGGCACGCCCGTCGTCGGCGATGGGGATCGCCGGCAGGGTGATCGTCGAGCCGTCGAACTGCACGGTGCCGCCGCCGAGGTTGGGCGTGCCGTTCATCTCGGCGGCCAGTCGGCTGGCGACGGCGGGCAAAGGAGCCGTCGCGGCGTCCGCATCGAGTTCCATCGCGCGGAGCCGGCCCACCATGTAGGCCAGGCCGCTCTCGGCCACCAGGCGGGCCTGGCTGGCATTGCGCGTGGAGTCGGCCACGCGGAGGTTCATGCCCGTAGCGCTGCTGAAGGCGATGGCCAGCGTGGCGAACAGGGCCAGGAACACCATCGTCAGGATCAGCACGCTGCCCTGGCTCCGCGGCCGCCTCCGTGCGGTCGGGTCGGTGTTCATCATGTTCCCTCCCGGTCTGTCACGAGCCAGTCGGTCTGCAGGACTTCCTCGCCCTTGAACTTCACGGTGACCTTGACGTTGATGACCGGGCTGGTGCCCGGCGTGACGACAGAGCGGAGGTCGTCGGGGTCGCGCCATTCCAGGTCGATGGTCTGGCTCCAGCCGGTCAGGCCGTTGATGGCGTAGCCCTGGGCGTCGCGCGGCGGGCTGTAGGTCACGCCCATCAGGTCGTCCAGGTCGTCCACGAAAGTCTGCGGGCTGGTGCCGTCGGGCCCCGGCGGGTTGTTCTGGTCGGCCGGGTCCGGGTCGCGGAAGGGCAGGCGCAGCGTCCACTCGCGGATCTCCTGGGCCAGGAAAACCGCCTGCGTGATGTTCCGCCCCTGGCGGTTGACTCGCGTGCCGGCCGCCATGCTGTGCATGAGCGCCAGGATGCCGATGCCGACCACCGCGGTCGTCAGGGCCGCCTCGATCAGGGTAAAACCGGATTGTCGTTGCCGCATTGCCGCCCTCCTTGCCGGCCTGGCGGCTACTTCACCAGGCTTGAGAGCTTGAAGATCGGCAGGATGATGCTCATCGCGATGAAGCCCACGACGAGACCCATGATGACGATCATCAGCGGTTCGATCATGGCGGTAACCGTCTTGATCGTGTTCCGCAGCTCCTGAGAGTAGAACTCGCTGATGTCCCGCAGGACCTCACCGAGCTTGCCGGATTCCTCGCCGGCGCTGATCATCTGTACGACGTTTTTGGGCATCAGCCGCATCCGTGCCAACGGCTGGCAGATCTTCTTGCCCTGTTTGACGGCGGAATGGACCTGCACCCACATGTTCCGGAAGAGCACGTTGCCTGAGACCTCGGCTGTGATGGATATCGTGTCCAGCATGGGCACGCCCGCGTTGACCAGCTCGCCCATGGTGTGCAGGCCCCGGGTGATGTACATCGCACGGAACATCCGCTTGAAGATGGGCAGCTTGAGCTTGGTGGCATCCCACCAGGCCCGCCCGCTGTCGGTGCGGATGAAGTACAGGAAGCCCCAGATGCCCGCGCCCAGCCCGCCGATGCAGACGTACCACCGCATCCGCAGGAAGTCGCTGATGGCCAGCAGCGCCTTGGTCGGCGTGGGCAGCAGCGCCTCCTTGCCCTGGAAGATCGTCGTGAAGCGGGGCAGCACGAAGGTCAGCAGGAAGATGGTGGTCGAGACGGCCATGAAGGCGATGATGGCCGGGTAGACCATCGCGCCGCGGACCATGTTGCGGGTCTCGACCTGCTGGGCGAGGTAGTCGCCGATCCGTTCGAGCATGTCGCCGAAGTTGCCCGAGAGCTCCGAGGCCCGCACCATGTTGATGTAGAGCGGGCTGAAGATCTTCTTGTGGCGGGCCAAGGCGTCGCTGAAGGGCTTGCCGCTCTCGACGTCGAGCTTGATCTGCTGGACGACCCGGCGGAACTTCTCGTTCTCGACCTGGTCGGCGATGCCATCGATGGCGCTGCGGATGTTGATGCCCGCGCGGATCATGACGGCCAACTGGCTGGTGAAGTTCAGCACGTCCTTGAGGCCCGGGCCCAGCTGGAAGCTGATGCTGCCGAGCTTCTGTGCGGCCGAGGCCTGTGCGCCACCGCTGACGGCAATCAGGCCCAGGACGTAGTGCCCGTTGGCGCGGAGGCTGGCGCTGGCGGCGCCGACGCTGTCGGCCTCGATGACGCCACTGGCCATGGCGCCGCCGGCCTGCCGGATTTCGTACTTATAGTGCGGCATCCGCTGTTACTCCCCGGGTCTAGGCGCTGAGGGCCTGCTGGAGCTTGTCCGGCCGATTTGCGGCCGAGATGGCGTCTTCCCAACTGATCAGGCCGTTGAGGTAGAGCGCCTTGATCGAGTGGTCCAGCGTGGTCATTCCCAAAGCCCGGTTGGTCTCAATGATGTTGGGGATCTCGTAGATGCGGCTCTCGCGGATGCAGCTCCGCACGGCCGAGTTGCACACCATGATCTCGGTGGCGGGCACCATGCCGGGCTGGTCGGCGCGTTTGAAGAGCACCTGCGTGATGACCGCCTGCAGCGTGTTGGACAGCTGCGCCCGCACCTGGTTCTGCTGGGGGCCCGGGTACATGTCGATGATGCGCTCGACGGTCTGCGAGGCCGAGTTCGTGTGCAGCGTGCTGAGCACGAGGTGGCCGGTCTCGGCGGCGGTGATGGCGGCACTGGTGGTCTCGAGGTCTCGCATTTCGCCGACCAGGATGATGTCCGGGTCCTGGCGCAGCACGTGGCGCAGACCGCTGGAGAAGCTCGGCACGTCCGAGCCGACCTCGCGCTGCTCAATGACGCAGCGGATGTTCTTGAGGTGGTACTCGATCGGATCCTCCAGCGTGATGACGTGGCGGGAGACCTTCTGGTTGATCGCGTTCATCATCGCCGCCAGCGTGGTCGACTTGCCCGAGCCGGTTTCACCGGTGACGAGGATCAGGCCGCGGGGCAGGTCGGTGAACTGGTGGATGGTCTCGGGCAGGTTGAGGCTCTCCAGCAGGGGCACCTTATCGGGGATGGCGCGGAAGGCGACCGCGATGGTCTCTCGCTGGTAGTGGGCGTTGACGCGGAAGCGGGCCACGCCGGGCACTTCCGTGGAGAAGTCCAGGTCGCGCTGGCGGACGAACTGCTCGAAACGCTCCTGGCCGACCATCTCCAGGATCATCTGCTCGATGCCCTCGCCGGTGCAGATGGGGAAGTCGGTGGCCGTCAGTTCGGTGTGGACGCGGACCATCGGCGGCAGGCCCACGACGAGGTGGACGTCGCTGGAGTCGCTCTGGATGGCCATCTCGAGTATCTGTTGCAGCAGTGACACGGGCAACTCTCCTACTGGTTCTCGGTGACGCGGAGGATCTCGTCAGGCGTGGTCTCGCCGGCGGCGACCTTGGCGAACCCGTCCATGCGCAGCGTCCGCATGCCCTTGTTCTGAGCGAAGCGGCGCAGCTCCATCAGCGACGGGTTGCCGGTGACGATGTCGCGGAGGTCATCGTCAAGCAGCAGCAGCTCGTAGATGCCGCTTCGGCCCTGGTAGCCGGTCTGGCGGCACCGCTCGCAGCCGACCCCGTGCATCACCTGTTCGGTGGGCACGCCGTGCTGTTCGAGGTACTTGCGGACGTTGTCGCCGATGTTCTCGGCGGGCTGCTTGCAGTGCGGACAGACCCGCCGCACCAGGCGCTGGGCGACCACGGCGTTGACGGCCGCTGAGATCAGGTACGGCTCGATGCCGATATTGATCAGTCGGGTGATTGTGCTGGGGGCGTCATTGGTGTGCAGCGTGCTGAGCACCATGTGGCCGGTGAGCGAGGCCTGCACGGCGATCCGGGCCGTCTGCTCGTCGCGAATCTCGCCGACCATGATCACGTCGGGGTCCTGCCGCAGCAGGCTGCGCAGTGCGGCCGCGAAGCTCAGGCCGATCTTCTCGATCACGTTGACCTGGGTGCAGAAGCCCAGCTCGTACTCGACAGGGTCCTCGACGGTGGAGATGTTCAGACGGTCGCCATCCATCGTCCGCAGGGCCGAGTAGAGCGTCGTGGTCTTGCCACTGCCGGTCGGGCCGGTGACCAGGACGATGCCGTGAGGCTCGGTGATCTGGTGGTGGAAGGCCTCCAGCATGTCCTTGGCCATGCCCAGCCTCTCCAGGCCGATCAGGATCGAGCGGTTGTCCAGGATACGGATGACGCACTTTTCGCCGTGGGTGGTCGGCAGGGTGCTGACGCGCAGGTCGACATTGCGCCCCTGGACCATGGCGCGGATGCGCCCGTCCTGCGGCAGGCGGCGCTCGGAGATGTCGAGGTTGGCCATGATCTTCAGACGCGAGATGATGGCCGCGTGCAGCTGCCACGGCGGGCTGGTCTGCTCGAAGAGGATGCCGTCGATGCGGTAGCGGACGCGCAGGGCGCTGTCGCCGGGCTCGAGGTGGATATCGCTGGCGCCCTCGCGGAGGGCATGGCTGATGACGTAGTTGACGTAGCGGATGACGGGGCTCTCGGCCGCCATCTTCTCGAGGTCGGCCACCTCGTCGCTATCGGACTCGACCACCTCGACATCATCGTCGCTGATGTCCTTGATGATCTCGTCCATCTTCTGGCCCTGGGCGGGGCCGAGATCTTCGACGAGCTTCTGCACGTTGGCCGGCGTGACCACTGCGAGCTTGACCGGACGGTTGAGGCGGCGTTTGACCTCGTCGATCAGGAAGATGTCGGCCGGGTCGCACAGGCCCACCAGCACGCCACCGTCCTCGACACGAACGGCGATGACCTTCTTCTGGCGGATGAAGTCGGGCGGCAGGGCGGCGAAGCAACGCGGGTCGACGTCGTCGCGCTCGAGCTGCAGGAAGGGCAGCTTGAAGTACTCGGCCGTGGCGCGGAGGGCCTGGGCCTCGTCGATCGCGCCGGCCTGGCGCAGCGCCTGCATGATCGTCAGGCGGGCGTTGTCCTTCTGCTTCTGGCGAGCGACATCGAGCTGCAGGTCGTTGATCGCGCCCTGGGCGAGCAGGATGCCCTCGGGCCCGCGCGGCGTGGCGCTGGGCGCATCAGGCCGCCAGAGCTCGTCGAACTCGAGCTCCTCGCCCGCGTCGTCAATGCTGACGGCCGGGGGGGCACTGCGGAGCGGCTCGTCCAGGTTGTCCTGTCGCCAATCGCTGCTCACGACGGAATCCTTTCGTGGAGACTACTGCTCCATGTGCAACACGAACGTCTGGCCGCTCCAGGAGAGCTGGACGCTACGGGCGGTGATGCTGTCCACGCGGAAGCGCCCGACGGTCTGGCCCTCGGAGAGGAAATCGTTGTTGATGATGGCCGTGCCGCCTCGCGGGCCCATCATGACGCTCTGGAGGCGGAGCTGGTCGAACTCCGCAGTGGCGGCGGCGAGTTCGCGCTGCCGTACCATCTCGGCCTCGGTGGGCGGGGGCGCCTGCGTGCCCGAGCCGCTGCTCTGGAAGATGAACGGATTGGCGTGGAGCTGCTCGATCGGCACCTGGATGCGTGTGGCGTAGCTGTAGAAGGCGTCGACGATGCGTCGCGTCTCCTTGGCGGCCTGGTCGGTGGGCTGGGCCTGCTGCTGGGCGATGAAGGTCTCGACCTGCTGTTCGATGGCGACATTGGAGGCCTGGGCCTCGGCCGGGCCGCCGCGGAGGCTCAGCAGGTACAGGGCGGCCGCCCCCAGCGCGAAGCTGGCGACCAATACCAGATTGCCGCGCGTCAGGTTGAGCTTGCGCCATGGGCTCGGACGCGCCTCGCTCATCGACAGGCCGTCGCTCTGGCTGGCGGCGTTGAAGTCTTCGAAGTTGTCGCCCGCGGGGGGGGTGTTGTTCTCGAACATGCTACAGCTCCTTCCTGCCGTCGCGCTCGAAGAAGACCGACAGGGTGATCTTGGCCCGCATCTGCCCCTCGGGGGCATTGGCCGCCTTGTCCAGTTCCATCTGCTGCAGCCGCGTGATGCGCGGCTTGTTCTCCAGGGCCAGCAGGAAGCTGTAGAGCCCGTAGAAGTCGCCCTCCAGCTCCAGGTCGATCGGCTGCTCGGCGTAGGGGCCGGTCTGCTCGGCCGCCCCGCCGCCCACGCGGTGGGTGGTGCGGATCGACTTGGTGGCCAGCTGGTTCTGCTCGGCCAGCTTCCAGACCTCCTTGAGGATCTGGTCGATCTCTTTCTCCTGGGGCAGCTTGGAGCGGAAGAAGGCGATAGCCTGGTCGAGCTCGCCGATCTCGGCCTTGAGGTCGCTGATGGTCGCGGTGGCGCGGTTGAGCGCCTGCAGCTTGGCCCGCTTGGCCTCGATCTGCTGCAGGTCCGCCGCCACGCGATCGCTGCGGGGCTGGAACAGCAGCATCCAGGCGCCGATCGGGATCGCGATCAGCAGCACGAAGAAGATGGCTTCGCGCGTTCCGAACTTCATCGGGGGGTCCTTTCGGTGTGGGCCGGGGCGCCGAAGAACTGCCGCGCCAGGGTCCGCAGGCCTCCGCCGGCGGGGGCGGCATGCTCGGCCAGCTGGGCCGGCTCGCCGTCGCGCCCGGCCGTCGGGCCCTCCAGGCGGGGCGCCTTGGAGGGGTCCTCGACCTCGGCGTCCGCCCGCAGCTCCAGGGTGACCTGGAACTCGCGGACCTTGACCTTGTTGAACTCGGTCTCCTTGCTGTAGACCAGGTCGGCCGAGTCGACCAGTGGATCGCGGGCCATAGTGTTGATGAACTGGGCGACCTGCACGTCAGTCTGGGCCAGGCCGGTCACCTCGATGGTGACCTTCTGGCTCGGCGGTTTGGACGGTGCCGGGGCGGCGGCCGGGCCCGCCCCCAGGCCGCGCTGCTGGGCCGACGCGTCGAACTTGTTGGCGGCCGGCGGCGGGGCGGCGGGTTTTAGCACCACCGTCTTGAGCTTGAGCTGCTTGAGTCCAGCCCCGCTGGGCAGGGCGTTGGTGATCGTCGCCAGCAGGTAGCTGCGGGGCACGCGCTCGCGGAGTTCGCCGGCGACCTGCGCCTTGGCGATCATCTCCTGACGCTTGGCCTGGAGCTCCTGGAGCTGGGCGATGAGCCGGCTGGCCTGCTCGTACTCGCGGCTAACCTGCTCGCGGATGTCACGGGCCGCCTTGGCCCGCTCCTCGCCGACCAGGGCCGCGCCGATCGTGCCGGCCATCACCACGCCGAACAGCCCCAGGCAGAGGATGTTCGACCGCTGCTGGGCACGGCGTTGGATGTAGTCTTCAGGCAACAGGTTGATGGTACTCATGGTCTCCTCGTCAGGCCGCACTGGCCGAGCGGACAAACTGGCTGCCCAGGCTCAATCCCACGGCCACGGCCCAGTCGGGCTGGGCGTTGCGGCGGTCCAGCACCGAGTCGGGGGATGTCTGCACGTTGCGACGAATACCCGCCAGCGGGTCGCCCACCTGCGCCGGCAGCGTCAGCCGCTGGGCGAGGTTCTGACAGAGCCGCTTGTCATACGCCTGGCCGCCCAGGAAGAGCGCCCGCTCGACGGGGCGGTTGGGGAAGACCGAGTCGTAGTACCGCAGGCAGGTGACGATCTGCTGCGCCAGCTCGCTGGCCGGGCCTGCCAGCAGAGGGTAGACCTTCTCGGGGTCGGCCCCGGTGGCGGTGTCCGGTGCGGTCAGCAGCCGCATCCGCAGGGCATGGGCCTCGGCCGGCGACAGCGAAAGCCCCTCGGCGACGGCGGCATCGAGCTGCACGCCGCCGAACGCCAGGTTCCGCGCGAACGCCAGCGAGCAGCCATGGCTGACGACCACCTGCGTGCTGGCCACGCCGATGTCCACGAACAGCGTGGCGTGCTGCTGGTCCTCCAGCCGCCGGAACAGCCGACTGAAGCACTCCACGATCGCGCAGGGCTCGAGGTTGATCGCGCTGCAGTCGAGCTTGGCCTTGCGGGCCATGTCCAGGTAACCCTCGACCAGCTCGCGCCGGGCGGCCATGACGATGAGTTCCTCCTTGGGCTCCTCGCCCGCGAGGATCTCACCGGCCACCACGTGCTGGATGACGGCCCGGCTAGGGTCGAAGGGCAGCTTGCCCTGCAGTTCCCAGACGAGGGCCTGGCTGCGCTGGGCGGCGGGCATCTTGGCCATGCGGATGTGCTCGACAAAGGTCTGGCTCGCCGGCAGCGACATGACGCACTGGCGCCCCTTGAAGGGGTGGTCCTTGAGCAGGTCGCGGACGCTCTGGACGAAGAACCGCCCACGTGACGCCAAGTCGGTGCCCAGGCCCGTGGGCACCTCGACGGCGGCGGCCGCCATCAGCTCCAGCTGGCCCTCCTGCAGACGCATCTGGGCCATCTTGAGGCTGTGCGTCCCCAGATCGATGCCAATTGGAAAGACCCGGGCCTTGACCCACTTCATGGCCATGTGCAACTCCTGCCGGTTCCGTACGGGCCCAGCCCGCCGCAGCGCACCGCTCGCGGTGCCGACGGACGGGCTTGGCCAGGTTGCCTTCTCGTGTCCAAATTGCCTACCAGGACCATACGTTCCGATCCTCCACCGGGCAAAACCGACTTATCCGGACGTTGACCCAAGGTGTTTCCCTCACACGCTGGAAGTATCGGCCCGTCGCCGGAGGCCCTTCAGTAGGAAAATGGGGGGCGGGAGGGGTCGCATCGGCCCCGGGGAGGCAGCCGGGCAGGCGGCCCCGGCGGCTCCGCCCAAACCCCTGGCGCGCAACTGCCTTGGCACGGCGGAGTCATGACCGAGGGCGCAGGGCCCGTGCGAGGGATTCGCGCGGGCAGTTGACCGGCCCGGCCCAAGCGATAGGATAGCCGACGGGCGGTCGAGGGCGGCAGGCCCTGCGGGCGGCCTATCCAGAGGAGGTCCAGGCCCATGGAGATCCACGTGCCTTCCCAGTCGGTCGAGGTGCTCGCCGAGTGCGACGTGCTGGTCTGCGGCGGAGGCTGCAGCGGCGTGGCGGCCGCGGTGTCGGCGGCGCGGCACGGGGCGTCGGTCATCCTCATCGAGCGTTGGCCCAGCGTGGGGGGCATGGGCACCAACGCCCTGGTCACCGGCTGGCACCGCAGCGACCGACAGAAGATGGTGATTCTGGGCCTGGTCGAGGAGTCGGCCCAGCGGGCTCTGCCGCACGGGTGGATCTGGCAGGTCCCCAGCTACCCCCGTCAGCACGAGACGCACTGGTACGACTCGGAGGGCATGCGGATCGTCTGGCAGCGGATGCTCGACGAGGCCGGCGTGCGGACGCTGTGCTACCTCGTCGCCGGCGAGCCGATCGTCGAGGGCGACCGGGTCCGCGGCGTGCTGTGCGACACCAAGCGCGGCCGGCGGGCCATCCTGGGCCGAATCGTCATCGACGCCACCGGCGACGGCGACATCGCCGCCAAGGCCGGCGTGCCCTGGGAGTTCGGCCGGGCCAGCGACGGGCGGGTCCAGGGCATGACGATGATGTTCAACCTCCGCGGCACCGACCAGTCCGACGCCGCCCGCCAGGCCCGGCGAGAGCAGGTGCAGGAGATCGTGGCCGAGATGGAACGCCTCCGCCAGGCCGGTCAGATGCCGCCGTTCAACCTTGCCAATACACGCGGCATGATTAACGGCTGGGGAGCCCCCAACTCCACGCCCTGGAACATGTGCCCCGTCGCCGGCGATCCGCTGGACGAGGAGCAACTCAGCCGCCTCGATGCCCGCAGCCGAGAGCAGATCGTCGCCTACCTCGACTTCTGGCGGGCCCGCGTGCCGGGCATGGCCGAGGCGAAGCTCGAGCAGACGGGCCACGCCCTGGGCGTCCGTGAGAGCCGGCGTGTGAAGGGCCTCAAGACCCTCTCGGCCGAGATGGTGCTCGGGGCCGTCAAGCAGCCCGACGCCGTCGGCCATGGCGTATGGATGATCGACATCCACGACCCGCTCGGCAGCGGCTACACGACCTACAGCGACCGGGGCAGCCGTAACATGCTGGCCGAAGGCACCAGCTACCACATCCCCCTGGGCATGGGCCTGGTGGAGCCCTTCGGCAACCTCGGCGTGGTTGGCCGATGCGCCAGCAGCACCCACGAGGGCCATTCCAGCTTCCGCGTGCAGACCCACTGCATGGTGTTGGCCCAGGGCATCGGCACCGCGGCCGCGATGGCCCTGGCCGGCGACGGCGACCTGCGAAACGTCGACGTGCCCCGCCTCCAGCAGGCCCTGCGCGACGACGGCGTCTACCTGCAGGACGTGCCCGCCGGAGAGAAGCAGGGCGGAGCACCGACCGCCGCTGAGGGCGCCAGCCCGTAGGGTGTGCAGGACCTCGCTTCCGCTGCGTTGCGGCGAGAACCTGCACACCCTACGGCCGATTGGCGTCCTTGTTGTCGGCCCCCCCGTCGAGGCCGAAGTACTCTATCCACTGCTCGATTTGGCCGGCGTTCAGGCCGGCGCGCTTGGCGCGGGGCTCGCGGACGACGGGGCGGGGCGGCGGGGGGTTCAGGAGGGTTTCGGCGAAGTCCTCGGCCCGGACGCTTTGACAGCGGCGGCGGCGGGCGGCCTTGCGGATGGCGCGGTCGGTGCTGACGACCGTCAGGCGGCGCGGGGCGGTGTGGGCGTCGATCAGCTCGACCAAGACGGCGTCGGCCTCGGCCCCGTGGCCGTAGTGCACCGCCACGCGCGAGTCGCCCACCTGCCGGGCCAGCGCCCCCCGCGGCGGGTGCCCGTCGAACACCACCGCGGACTCCAGGCGCGTCCGCTCGGCGAAGTCGCCCAGCAGCCGGCACACGATCTGGCGCCCAGCCGGCACGCCCAGCTTCCGCAACGCGTACATCAGATTGTTCCCGTCGACAAGGTACCGCACCCGGGCATGATAGGGCCCCGGCCGGATTCCGGCAATGCTCGGCGCGGTTACAGGACTCTGTAGGCTGGGACAGAGCGCAGCGCCGTCCCACCTTCGGTGGTCGGTTCAGCTTGAAAGACGTGGCTGCAGACGGCCCAGCCACGGCACCCGGGCGGTGGGGGGGGGCGGAAACCCCGGGCAAGCCCGGGGCTATATACAGAGGTCTCGAAGGGGGCGCCAGCCTCTGCCAATCGAAAATCGGCAATCAGAAACCAGAAATCACAAGCGGAAGCGCACCTGGCCCTCGACGATGGTGCAGACGGCCCGGGCGGGCAGTTGCCAGCCGTCGTAGGGGCAGTTGCGGCTGAGGCTGCGCCACTGCGAGACGTCGACGGTGTAGTCGGCGGCTGGGTCGATGAGCGTCACGTCGGCGACGGCGCCCTCGGCGAGCGTGCCGAGGTCCTGGCCGATGACGGCGGCCGGGCCGACGGTCAGGCGGGCCAGCAGGGCGGGCCAGTCCATCAGGCCGGTCTGGATGAGGGCCTTGGCGTACAGGCCCACCGCGCACTCCAGCGCGATGATGCCGTTGGGCGCCAGGGCGAACTCGAGCTCCTTCTCCTCGGCCGCGTGGGGGGCATGGTCGGTGCCGACACAGTCGATCGTGCCGTCGGCGACGCCGCGGCGCAAGGCCTCGACGTCCTCGGGCGTGCGGAGCGGGGGCGACATCTTGTAGTTGGGGTCGTAGGTCGCGCAGGCCGCGTCGGTCAGCAGCAGGTGGTGGGGGGTCGCTTCGGCCGAGACGTCCAGGCCGCGCTGCTTGGCTACGCGGATCATCTCCACGCTGACGGCCGTGCTGACGTGCTGCACGTGGTAGCGGCCATCCGTGCGGGCCAGCAACGCCAGGTCGCGCTGCAGCATGATCTCCTCGGCCGCGGCGGGGATGCCCGCCAGGCCCAGCCGCACGGCCATGGCCCCGGAGTTCATCGCCCCGGTCCGGCCCAGGTCGGGGTCCTCGCAGTGCTGCATGACGGCCACGCCGAACATGCCGGCGTACTGCAGGGCCCGCTGCATGACGGTGGCGGAGGCGATTCCGTCGCCGTCGTCGGTGAAGGCCACCGCCCCCGCTGAGAGCATGCTGCCGATCTCGGCGAGCTCCTTGCCCTCGCGCCCCTTGGTGATGGCGCCGGCCGGCAGCACCCGCGCCAGCCGGGCCGCCTTCGCCTGGCGGATGACGTACTGCACCGTCGACTCGTTGTCCTGGGGCGGGTGCGTGTTGGGCATGGCCACGATGGTGGCGAACCCGCCTGCCACCGCTGCCGCCGAGGCCGAGGCGATCGTCTCCTCCTCCTCGTGCCCCGGCTCGCGGCAGTGCACGTGCGGGTCGATCAGGCCGGGGGCCACGATCAGCCCCGTCGCGTCGATGACGGTGTCCGCCTGCGTGCCGTCGGCGGGGCCGATGCGTTCGATCCGCCCGCCGGCGATCAGCACGTCGGTCACCTCGTCGCGCCCGCTGGCCGGGTCGATCACGCGTCCGTGTTGGATGAGGATGTCTGCCATGGTGGAGGTCGTTCTTCCCAATTAACCAATTAACCGGTTAACGAGTTAACCAAGATGCCGCCGGGTTTCGCTGCGCTCGACCCGGCCTACGAAAGCCAGTAGGGTACGTGGGTTCTCGCCGAAGCGGAGCGCCGGCGAGGTTCCGCGTACCGCGAAGGCGCCGAACGCTTCAGAGGCCCTGGCTGCGCCGCCAGCAGCCCCGTCTTCGGCCCTTGCCTCCTTCGGTGGCACGCAGAACCGCGCGCGACGCGCGCGAACCAACAGGCCCCACCTCAACGCCAGGCGGACCAGGAACAGCACGGCCATGCGGATGGCCAGGCCATTGGTCACCTGGCTGAGGATGGCGCTGTGGGGGCCGTCGGCGACGGCGCTGGTCATCTCGACGCCGCGGTTGATCGGCCCGGGGTGCATCACCAGGATGTCCTTCTTCGCCTGGGCCAGCCGTTGGGTCGTCAGGCCATACAGCTTGCTGTACTCGCGGACGCTGGGGAACAGGTTGCTGCTGAACCGTTCGAACTGGATCCGCAGCATGTTCACCACATCGACCTCGGCGAGCACCTCGTCGAGCGAATGGCTGATATCGCAGCCCATCGCCGTGATGGCCGAGGGCACCAGCGTGGGCGGGCCGACGACGACGACCTCGGCCCCGAGCTTGCGCAGGCCCAGGATGTTGCTGCGGGCGACGCGGCTGTGGGCGATGTCGCCGACGATGGCCACCTTTTTGCCGGCCAGGCTGCCCAGCCGCTGGCGGATGGTGAACATGTCCAGCAGGGCCTGGGTGGGGTGCTCGTGCTGGCCGTCGCCGGCGTTGACGACGCTGGTGTCGAGGATCCGCGCCAGCAGGTGCGGGGCGCCCGACTGGCTATGGCGGATGACGATGGTGTCGACGCCCATCGCCTCGATGTTGCGGGCCGTGTCGCGGAGCGTCTCGCCCTTGGAGACGCTGGAGCTCTTGCTGGTGAACTCCAGCACGTCGGCCGACAGTCGGCTGGCGGCCAGCGTGAAGCTCATGCGGGTGCGGGTGGACTCCTCGAAGAAGAGGTTCACCACCACCTTGCCGCGCAGGGCGGGCACCTTCTTGATGCTGCGGGTGGAGACCTCGCGGAAGCTCTCGGCCGTGTCGAGAATGTGGGTGATCTCCTGGGCCGACAGTTCGTCGAGGCCCAGCAGGTGCTTGCGGGTCCAGACGAAGTCGGCCGGCCGGGCGGGGGGCGTTGCGGCGTCGCTCATGGGCGGCTCGTTCCTCCTTCGGCGGATTTGACCAGGAAGACTCCGTCGAGCCCGTCGCGCTCGGTCAGGCGGACCTGCACGCGGCGGTCGTCGGGCACCTCGACGCGGCGGCCCACGAAGTCGGCGGCGATGGGCAACTCGCGTCCCCCGCGGTCGATCAGCACGGCCAGGCGGATCGCCTTGGGCCGGCCGAAGTCGGTCAGGGCGTCCATGGCCGCCCGGACGCTTCGGCCCGTGTGCAACACGTCGTCGACCAGCAGGATCACCCGGTCGTCGGGGTCGAAGTCGATCTCCGTCGCCCGCACCATCGGGGCGCCCTTGCGGCGGGAGAGGTCGTCGCGGTAGAAGGTGATGTCCAGCACGCCACGGTCGATCTCGACGCCCCGCTCGGCCCGCAGCCGCTGGGCCAGCCGTTCGGCCAGCACCTCCCCGCGGGTGCGGATGCCGACGATCGCCGGCAGGGCCGACCCGGGCGCGGGCCAGCGCTTCAGGATGGCCTGGTACAGATCGTCCAGGGCCTGCTGCACCTGCTCTGTGGTCAGTAGCGGTTCCATGCCAGAAGGGGGCTCGCCGGGGGTCGCTGTCGGGTCCATCGTCCTGCCAACGATACGGCCCGGCCGACGCGAAAGCAAGGTCAAACCGGGGCCTCGCGCAGCTCCAGTAGGGCGGGCCCGGGCCCGGCGCGGGGGGCGTGAGGCGCCCCGGCTGGGTCTGACGCCCTCGACGGCGGGCCTGGGCCCGCCCTACGCGCTACACGCAGAGCAGCTCGCCGTGGCCGGCGTAATCGACGGTCGAATGGGCCCAGGCCTGGCGGAGGGTGAAGACGGTGATCTCGGGGCGGGCGTTGGCGACGTGTCGGCGAGCGTAGCTCAGGCCGCGGTTGACGTAGAGGTGGCCCGGGCCCAGGCGATAGTGGCCGGCGACGAAGTCCTTGTGGGCCTGGGGGGCCAGGGCCTCGACCACGCCCAGCTCGCCGGGCCCGTTGCCGTGCGTATGGCCGCTGAGCACCCAGTGGGCGCCCAGGGCCAGCAGGTCCAGGGCCGAGTCGGGGTTGTGGCTCAGGCAGATCGTCGGCAGCCGGGTGTCGGCCTGGGCGAAGGCGGCCCAGGGGTTGTAGAAGGGCGACCAGATATCCTCGGCCCCGATGAACTGCAGCGACTGGCCCCGGCGGCGCAAGACCGTGCTGCGGTTGCGCAGGACGGTGACGCCGGCCTGCTCCAGGCGGCGCTCGATTTGGCCGGCGAGGTTGCGCATGTACCCCCGCCCGACGGGGTCGAAGATGCCGTAGTCGTGGTTGCCCAGACACGCCAGCGTCGCCAGACGGGGGCGAAACTCCTCTGCAAGCCGGGCGAATTTCTCGACGTAGCGGGTCGGGCCGGTGACCAGGTCGCCGGCCAGGACGATGAAGTCGGGTCGAAGGTCGTTCACGTGCCGCACGCATTGGCGCAGGTAGCTGTCCAGGACGAGCGGGCTGCAGTGCAGGTCGGCCAGCAGCACCAGACGCAGGCCCTCGAACGCGCTGCCCAGGTGCGGCAGGGGCATGTCGAGCTGCTCAAAGCGGAGCCACGAGCGCTGGATGCGCCCGGTGTACAGCCCCGTCAGCAGCAGAGGGCCCGCTGCCGACCAGACCAGGCGCCCCAGCGACGCCAGGCCCGCCGGGGGGGAGCTCTTGCCGAGCATGACTTCGTTCATGCGAGGTCCCTCCATTGGAGTCACGCATCGTCGCAGTCCTTCCGCAGTATCTGTTGGGCCCGTGGGGATTGCGCAAGGGCCGCGCTTGATCGGCGTGAGATTTCACCAGCTCGCCAAGCTCTCTTCAGGCGCCGGCCAGGCCCGGCAGTAGGGCATGTAGGTTCGCCGAGCGGCTCTGCGCGCCGCGAGGGCGCGGGTAAACGGCCTGTGCGCTCTGGCCACAAGGCGCGGGTCGCATACAATGGCCCCCGCTGTATGAGACTCAACGGCACTGTTGGCAAGGAGCCCGCCATGAGCGATGCGATCATCATCACCCCGGCCTGCCAGAACGAGACCCTCACCGCCGAGTGGGGCCGGCTTGTGTGGTACGTCGGCCGAAAGTACGGCAACAGCACCGAGATGACCCTGGGCCACTGCTACCTCAAGCCGGGCCAGTCCAACCCCGAGCACCAGCACCCCACCTGCGAGGAGGTGCTGCTGGTCGAGAAGGGCACCATCCTGCACACCG
>JAWLCG010000006.1:0-36203 GCA_041687295.1 Phycisphaerae bacterium
GTTGTGTTCTGCTGGTGGCCTCAAAGCGGTAAATCCCGGGGTCCGGGGCAGAGCCCCCGTCTGTTTGCTCTCGCCAACTATTTGGGATGAGAGCCGCAAAGAACCAAATCTTGTGCCCCCCCCTCAGGCCGGCCGAGCCGGGGCCGGGACCGCTGGCCGGAAAAGCGCTTCCGCCCCGCAGGCCGGGCGGGTAGGCTGGGAGCTGACGGGTCGAGGGCGACCCGTATCAAGTCGACTGCCCTGAGAGCCTTCGAAAGGAGCAACGCGATGGAGAGGACGTTACGTTCAGCGGCCCGGGTGGGCCTCGCGATGGTGCTGCTGCTGGCCCTGGGCCTGGTGGGCTGTGAGTCGGCCGAAGAGCCGGCCCCGCCGCCAGTCCAGCAACCCGTCGAGCCGGCCGAGCCAGTGACCCCCCAGGCCGAGCCGGCGACCCCGACGGGTGAACCGACCCAGGCCCCCCCGGCCAGCGAGGTCCAACTCGCCCAGGCCGTCACCCCGGCCCCCGCCCAGCAGGGCATCCCCTGGGTCTGGTGGGAGGGCGAGGACTTCACCGACACCAACGTGCCCGACCCCCAGCGGATGGAGCCCGGCGACATCACCGAGCCCGAGACGCAGATCCTCTCGGGCGGACGCTGGTTCTGCCCCCGCGGGCCCGAGGACCAGGGTCCCTACCAGGCCCGCTACACCGTCCAGGTGCCCCAGACGACCACCTACGACCTCTACGTCCGCAAGTTCTGGAAGCACGGGCCCTTCAAGTGGCGCTTCGGCGAGGGCGAGTGGCAGACCCTGGGCCGGGACATCGCCCTGCTCGACAACACCTACATGCGGCAGCACTGGGGCGCCAACTGGGTCCACATGGGCCAGGTCGAGCTGGACGCCGGCGAGCAGACCTTCACCATCGAGATGCTCGACCCGGCCGGCAGCGGCTGCATCGACGCGTTCCTGCTGATCGACGGGCCCTTCATGCCCCGCGGCCAGCTGAAGCCCGACCAGGTCACCGGCGACACCATGGAGGGCTTTTTCGCCTGGGAGCCGCCGGCCGACCCGCTGACCCAGGACAACCCCATCGACCTGCGCTACCTCAACGAGGACCAGGCCGGCCAGGACGGCTTCGTCCGACGCGAGGGCGGCGACTTCGTGCTCGGCTCGGGCGAGCCGGTGCGCTTCTGGATGGTCCAGGGCGACGCCCTGTTCGACATGAGCCGGCCCATGATCGACTGGTGGGCCGCCCGCCTGGCCAAGTACGGCGTCAACGCCGTCCGCCTGGGCATGCTGGGCATGTTCAACCAGTACAAGGAGGGCAACGTCGAGGCCCTCGACGCCAACCGCGACAAGCTGCACTACCTCGTCAGCGCCCTGAAGCGCGAGGGCATCTACGTCTACCTCGGCCACCTCTACTGGCACACCTCGGTCCAGATGGCCGAGAAGCACGGCTTCGAGGGCTACGGCGACGGCAAGGGCGCTTTCGGCCTGCTGATGTTCGACCCGCGGATGCAGGAGTTCTACCTCAAGTGGGCCGAGGCCCTGCTGACGCCGGAGAACCCCTACACCGGCCTGCCGCTGGCCAAGGACCCCGCCGTCGGCTGGGTCGAGATCCAGAACGAGAGCAGCCTGTTCTTCTGGACCTTCAGGCCCAACGCCATGGTCCCCCAGACCCGCGAGAAGGCCGAAAAGGCCTTCGGCGACTGGGCCGCCCGCAAGTACGGCTCCGTCCAGGCCGCCCTGGACGCCTGGGGCCCCGACAAGTCCCCCGCCGAGATCGTCGGCGACATCTCCACCGACCACCCCGACCAGGGCCGACTGGGCCTGTATGACATCGGCCGGCTCGTCACCGCCGACTGGGCCGCCCCCCAGCGCAACGCCCAGCGCGGCGCCGACCAGCTGCAGTGGATGTTCGAGCACCAGCGCGACTACTACCGCACCATGATCGACGCGATGCGCGACCGCGTCGGCGTCCAGAGCCTGATCACCTGCTCGAACTGGAAGACCGCCGACCCGGCCAACCTCGGCGCCCTGGAGCGCCTCAGCTACACCGAGGGCGACGCCGTCTGCCGAAACGTCTACTTCGACGTAAAGTACGAGTCGCGCCCCGAGCGGTTCTACGCCGTCGACGTCGGCGATACGTACAAGGACTTCAGCGCCCTCAAGCCGCCGGCCGTGCCCGAGGCGTTCACCAACGTCCACGTGATGGACTGGCCCGATATGTACACCGAGAACAACTGGTGCCGCCCCGGCCGATACCGCGCGGAGTGGCCCTTCCTCGTGGCCACCTACGGCGCCATGACCGGTATGGACGGCTGGACCTTCTTCGCGCTCGAAAGCGCCCAGTGGCAGACGCCCATGACGGTCTGGGAGGTCAACGACCCCAGCATCCTCGGCCAGTTCCCCGCGGCCGCGCTGATCTTCCGCAGCGGCATGGTCGAAGAGGCGCCCGCCGCCGTCACCGAACACGCCAACGTGCAGCAGTTCTACCAGAGCCAGCCGGCCGCCATCTTCGAGATGACCGGCGCCGACGCCCTGTGGGTCAGCCAGATCGGCGAGCTCGAGGGCGCCGGCAGCGGTTCGGAGCGCAAGGTCGACCCCAAGGCCTTCTTCGTCGGCAAGGTCAACCGCGAGTTCACCGACGGCGAGCCCTCGATCGAGAGCGTCGACCTCGCCCAGTACATCGACCCGCAGGCCCAGACCGTCAAGAGCCTCACCGGCGAGCTGCTGTGGGACTACGGCACGGGCCTGGTCAGGCTCGACGCCCCCCGGGCCCAGGGCGCCACGGGCTTCCTCAGCCAGGCTGGCACCATCGAGCTGGCGGACGTGACGATCGAGTCGGGCAACGAGTACGGCAACGTGCTGGTCGTCGCCCTCGACGGCAAGCCGATTTCCCAGTCCAGCCGCGTGCTCGTGCAGACCGGCACCGAGGACGTGCCCTTCGGCTACGCGACCGAGCCGGCCGGCGAGGGCTTCCAGAAGATCACGAACCTCGGCGGCTACCCGTCGAACGTGCGTAAGGTGGCCGGCACCGTGACCGTGGCCAATCCGAAGCTGACCAAGGCGACGGTCCTCAACGGCAACGGCGACCGCACCGACCGGCAGGGCGACCTGCAGGCCAACGGCGAGGCCGTCACGCTGACCCTGCCCGCCGACTCGCTCTACACGCTGCTGGAGGCCGGCGAGTAACTCCTACCGCCTCCCGCAACGCCACGGGGCCCGGCCGGATCGCACGATCCCGCCGGGCCCCGGCTTTATTGCAGGGCGGGCCCTCGCCGGGCTCCTCAGGGCGGGTTCTGACTGGGGCGCTGGCTGCAGAGCCTGTCATTCTTGGCTGGACGGTGTGCTACACGCTGGCGCCGTTCGGCCTGGCCCGTTCGCTGGACGGGCTGAGCCAGCCGCTCAGGTCGCGCTGGAGCAGTTGGCCCAGCAGGGCGACATCATCGCGAAGAGTGTCGGAGATCTCGCAGCGGAGGGCCTCGGGCAGGGGCTGCCGCTGGGGCCGATAGCTGCCGATCTCCGCGATCCGGCGGGCCAGGCCGTAGCTGGGCAGGATGCCCATCCGCCACTTCGCCCGGGCGGCCAGCGCGATCGCCTGCGACCCGGCCCACCCGCGCTGGTTGTGGTGGCGGCGGGTGACGTTGACGGGCGGGAACTCGCGCCGCCCGTCGTCGTCGAGGCCCAGGAACGCCAGCACGCGGAGGTACTCGCCCCGCGGGTCGGCCACGAAGTCGTCGAAGAGCACCGGGCAGACCCGGTCGCGTCCGGCCCGCTCGACCAGCCGCTGCAGCTGCGCGCCCAGGCGCCCGACCTCGGCGTACTGCAGCAGCCGGGGGTGGATCTGCCAGCGGGCGGCCAGGGGGATGCGCCGGCCCGCGCGGCGGTCGGCCTGGGCGTGCCAGGCGGCGGCGAAGTTCGGCGCGTTCTCGACGCGGTGGAAGCGGAAGTGCTCGTAAAGGCTCGGCAGCATCTGCAGCGGGTTGCGGAGCATGACCATCAGTCGCGCGTCGGGTGCGTCGGCCAGGATGTTGGGCACGGCCCGGTCGGAGAAGAGGTACCAGACGGTGGCCTCGCCCAGCACGCGGTCCTGCGGCCCGGCCGGGGCGAACAGCGACAGGTAGGCCGCCTCGTCGCGGGCAACCCGCAGGTTCGGCAGGTCGGTCGCGTAGTAGCCTGGCTCCTTGGGCTGGGCCATGAACGCCTGAGGGTGCTCGCCCAGGTAGGCCGCCATGGCCGTGGTGGCGCTTTTGGGCCCGCCGAGGAGGAAGAAATTGGGCCGGCGGGACGGCGTCTCCGAGCGGCGCCCCCCCAAGGCCGGCCGCACGCTGACGCGCATCCCCAGCCGCTGCCGCAGGTATACCCAGATCAGCCCGTTCCAGATCAGCACGCTCGCCAGCGTCCCCAGGGCCGCCCCCACCAGGCCCAGCCGCGGGATCAGCAGCAGGTTCAGCGCGATGTTCGCCGCGGCGGCCAGGCCCACGCAGGCGGCGGCCTGCCTCTGCCGGCCGGTCATCATCATCAGGTAGCCCACCGGCCCGAACAGGGCGTTGGCCGTCTGGGCCGCCACCAGCACCAGCAGGGCCGGGTACGCCCCCACAAACTCCGACCCGAACAGCCCCAGCAGCCAGGGCCCCGCCACGACCAGCCCCGCCGCCGCCGGCAGGGTGAGGGCCGCTATCCCCAGCAGGCACCAGCGCAGCAGCCGCTCGACCTCCGCCGGCCGATTGGCCACGTGACTCGCCGCGAACCGCGGCGCCGCCACCGCTCCCACCGCCAGCAGCCCCAGCAGCAGCGGCTTGGAAATCTGCAGCGCCGCGAAGTAGGGCCCGGTGCTCGCGGGCCCCCGCAGCGCCCCCAGCAGCAGCATGTCCGCACGGGTATTGATCACGTGAAACCCCTGGTAGACCAGCAAGGCCATCCCCGCCCCCAGCCACCGCCCCAGTTCGTAGTCCGCCGGGCCAATCAGCCGTTGGCCCCCCCAGCGACGCAGCAGCCCCGCTCCCAGCAGCACCGCCAGAGCCAGCGCCCCCGCCTCCAGGGCCAGCACGTGCGGCGCCTCGAACGTCCTCCGCCCCGCCGACCAGGCCAGCCCCACCAGCCCCAGCATCGCCACCGGATGCACCAGCATCCGCAACGAGAGCCCCGCCGCCGCCCGGTGCAGCCCCTGCAGCGACGCCCGCCCGATGTCCAGGACCGCCAGCAGCGGCACGATGGCCAGGCCCGCCACCACGAACGCCCCGCGCAACTCGCCCCCGAAGGCCCATCCCACGGCCGCGGCCGCCGAGCCCACCAGCAGCCCGCTGGCCAGGGCCACCCCCACACCCGCCCGCAAGACGCCCCGCAGCAGCCGATCCTGGCCCAGCTGGGCGTAACCGGCCACGCCGCGTAGCACCGTCGCGTCCATGCCCCAGGTGCCCAGCAGCGCCAGCGCCGCCGTCCAGCTCAGCACGTACGCGTACCGCCCGTACCCCTCCGGGCCCATCAGCCTCGACAGCGTCACCTGCAGCGCCAACAGCAGCGCCACGCTGCCGCCCTGCACCGCCAGCACCCGGACCGTCCCTCGCGCCAGGCTCGGCCGAGCATGCGTCACGCCGACCGCCCCAACCCCTTCCACGGAGTCACGCATCGGGGTCTCCTGCACAAGGCCCACCCTCGCCGGGGCGTGCGCCGGGGGGGGGCTAGATCACCTCTAGCGTGTCCTTGTCCGGCAGGGCCGGGAAGGGCGCGGTCGGCAGCGTCTGGTACCAGTAGGCCACCGAGGCCATGTCGTCCTGGTTGGGCAGGTAGCGCCCGCCGCTGCGCCAGCCCAGCGACTGGATCGTCACGGCGATGTCCTCCTCGAAGCGGATCGGGTCGGTGATGTGCCATCGGTACAGACCGAACCGCTGCTGGCTCTTGTACGTGCCGTCCGGCCGAATCACCTGGTGCAGGCCGGCGTACGGCGTGGTGAAGGCGGTGTACTGCCCGCCGACGTCGAAATTATAGGACCCGCAGAAGTAGTCTTCCGTGCCCGTGCCGCAAATCGTCGGAAAACTCTCGCCGCCGTGCTCGGCCACCGCCTGCTCGGTCGGCGTGCCCGCGGGGATGTCGCCGTCGAGGTAGAACTTGATCTCGCCCTCGCCCCACCAGCCGGTGTTGTTGACGCCCCAGGCCATGTACGTGCCGACGAACTGCCCCTGGCCCTTCACGCCGTCGAGGATCGTGTACACCCGCTTATATCCCAACGGGTTGGTCCGGCGGAACTGGGCGTGGAAGTAGGCGGCCTCGGCCGGCACGTCCGTCAGCGCGTAGTTCACCTGGTAGAACAGCGTCACCGGCTCGGGCCCGATGTTCTCCACGGTGATGCGGCAATGCTTGCGGAAGGGCATCTCCCAGTAGCAGTTGAACGATCGGCCCGGGTTCACGCACACCGCCAGCGACGACAGCTGGGCGTAGCTGCCCCAGCCGCTGGCGAAAAAGTCGCCGATCGGGCACTCCACCGAGGGCTGCTCCTGGCCGTCCCAGTAGATGCGAAGGATCTGGAACCGCCAGTTGCCCGTCGGCGTCATCCAGATCTGCTGGATGGCCCCGGGCCCGTCGATGTCGGCCACGGTGAAGGTCGTACCGGCCTCGATGCGGACGCACGGGCTGATCTTCCAGCCCTTGCCCAGGTCGCGCCCGGCGTTGGCGCCGGTGCCCTCGGTCGCCCGGCCGCCCTGGCCCTTGGCACCGGTGAAGTTCTCCGCGCTGATCGAACGCGTCTTGGCCTTGGAAAGCCACGAGAGATTGCCCATGTCCATGCCCAGCCCATTGAAGGCCATCGCTTTCTCCTTCTGATGCCCTGTTCAGTACCTGTACGTTCCATGGCGTCGTAGGGCGTGCAACCTGTTGCACGCGCAACGCGGTCGGCCGGGGTTGCGCGAGCAACGAGTTGCTCGCCCTACGATCTGATGTCTTATTCCGGACCTTTGCTTCATGTCGTCACGAACCTGCACTGCCTGCGGGGGCCGCCCCCAGGCCGGTTCACCGGCCTTCGCCCCGCGCCAGCGGGGTGTAGGCCAGGGCTTGTAGCCCTGGCACGCCGGCTCCCGCGATTTTCGCTGCCCAGCCCGCTTCAGCGGGCTTACCCCCCCCTTCCGCCGAAGACCCCGGGCAAGCCCGGGGCTATATACGCTCCAGCTCCTATCGAACCTGGACGTCGTCGCCCTCGACGTCGACGGCCTTGGTGCCGGCGACGCTGGCGGTGACGCCGGGGACGTCGATCCGCGCCCGCCGCAGCTGCCGGCCCCAGACGGCGGCGAAGGGCGGCGTCTGCCCCTGGGCCCGGGGGTCGAGGTAGAGCGCGCCCTTGCTGTACTTGGCCTTGAAATCCTCCGGCACGGGCCCCTCGGGCCAGGCCACCTGCAGGTTCTCCAGGACGAAGTCGCTCGCGTTGCGGACCACGACGGCGGCGCGGGCCAGGCGGGCCTCCGGGCAGCTGGCCGAGCACTGCAGCGAGTCGGTCTCAGCCGGCAGGGCCTGGGGGTCCTCCACCCAGGGGTAGACCATCGTGATGTTCCGCAGCGTGACGCCCTCGAGCACCCCGCCGTCGGCGGCTGAGAGGATCAGTCGGCCATCCGTGCGGCAGATCAGGTCGTGGATGTTCACCCGCCGCACGCGGCCCATCGGCGGGGCGGTCTCGGCCGAGACGCCCGGCAGGAACCCCGTGTGCCGCCTCGCCAGGTCGATGTGGACCGGGCGGTTCATCAGGTTGCCCGTGTTCGTGTCGACCACCAGGTCGTGGACGGTGATGTCCTCGACCGTCGCGCCGTCGAAGCAGGTGATCTGGAACGCCCGCGAGCTCTCGCTGACCACGCACGAGCCGAAGACGATCTGCCGGAAGTCGTGCCAGCTCTCCGTGCCGATCTTGACGGCCGCACAGAGGGTCCGCAGCACACAGCCGGTGATGGTGATGCGCTCGGTCGAGCGGGTGTCGGGGAAGTTCTTGAGCACGATGCAGTCGTCGCCGGTCTCGATGTGACAGCCGGTGAAGATCACGTCGTGGCAGCCATCCACGTCGAAGCCGTCCGAGTTGCCCGCGAAAACGTAGTTGTACAGGCGGACGCCCTGCACCCACACGCGGTCGCACAGGCACAGGTGGCAGGTCCAGCCGGGGGAGTTCTGGATGGTGATGCCCTCCAGCCGCAGGTCGCGGCAGCGGAGGAACTCCAGCATGGGCACGAAGGGGCGGTCCTTGGCCCCGGTCCAGGTAAAGGGCTGTTTCGTCTCCCAGCCGGGGGTGAAGGCGGCGACGTTGCCGTCGAGGGTGCCGCCGCCGCGGAGGATGAGGTTCTCGCAGCCCTCGGCGTAGAGGAAGTGGTGGTGCGACGCCGCCCCGCGCAGCAGGTGGCGGGGGAAGTCGCCGCGCAGGGGCAGGTCGGGGTACTCGGCCGGGTCGGGCGAGGCCAGCAGCGTCGCCCCCGGCCGAAGCTCCAGCACCAGGTTCGACCGCAGCACCACCGTGCCGGTGACGTAGGTGCCCGGGGGCACCACGACCAGGCCGATGCCCTCGGTTACCGCGTGCTCGATGGCCCGGTTGATGGCCCCCGTGCACACCGTTCGGCCATCGCCGATGGCCCCGAAATCCCGCACATCCACCGCCAGTCGCATATCGCGCCTCCTTTGCCTCGCAGTGTACCGCCACCCCCCGCCCGCGTCGAGAACCGACCCCGCCGCACCGGCCGGGCCGCTCTGGGTGTCCCTGCGCGATGGGCGGGCCGCGCCTTTGGAGTGCGGCGAGTCATCGCCGCTTTGGCTGGCTCGGTCGGATGCGAGCCAAAGCGGCGATGACTCGCCGCACTCCATACTGCGCTCGCGCCCGACGTCTCCATCGGTTGGTGCGACTGACGATCCGGCGCCGGTAGAATGCACCGGTAGGCGACTGAGCAGCAGAGAGGTGATCGTGGAGCGTCAGCAGGACCAGGACCAGGACGAGGCGACGACGAGCGGCCGGGCGCTCCGGCTGGCGCTGCTGGGGGCGATCGTGCTGGCGGGCGTGCTGGCCCTGGCGGTGCTGCCCACCGAGCGGTACCTGCTGGCGTTCTTCCGCTGGGCCCGCAGCGTGGGCGGCTGGGGGCTTGTGGCGCTGGCGTGCGTCTACGTGCTGGGCAGCGCGGTGCTGATCCCCGGCTCGGTGATGGGCCTGGGGGCGGGCTTTCTGGGCCGGGCGGCCTTTGGGTGGGGCTGGGGGCTGCTGGCGGGCATGACGGCGGCGTGGGTGGGCGGCAACGTGGGGGCGGCCCTGGCGTTTCTGGTGACCCGCTTCGTCGCCCGCGGGTGGGTCGAGCGCCGCCTGGCGGGCCATCTGAGGCTCTCGGCCCTGGACCGGGCGGTGGCCGACGAGGGCTTCCGCGTGGTCCTGCTGATGCGCCTGAGCCCCGTCGTGCCGCACAACATCGCCAACGCGGCCATGGGCGTCACGCGGGTGCCCTTGCGGACCTACGTGCTGGCGACGGCTCTGGGGGCGGTGCCCGGCACGCTTGCGTGGGTCTACCTCGGCGCCGGCCTGGGCGAGCTGACGGCCCAGTCGTTCCACCGCCTGCCCGACGGTCGGCTGGGCGAGGGGCTCTTCTGGGGCGGCCTGGTGATGGCTGTCGCCGTGGCCGCTCTGCTGGCCCGCCTGGCGGGCCGGGCCCTCAAACGCGAGATCCAGGCCCACCAGTCTCCGCCGTAGGCCATTTGCCCATCGGACGTACGGGCCGGGGGGGCACCGAAAAGGTGGGGCTTCGCTTCGCTGCGCCCCAGCCTACAGCGCTGGCTGTCTTCGTAGGCCGGACGCAGTCCGGCTGGGGAAGGAGACCCCATGCGGCGCCTGGCCCCAGCCGGACTGCGTCCGGCCTACAGGGGGCGGCGGAGGCGCCGGGTTGTGCCCCATTTGTGCATTTTTTCACAACCCCCCCTTGCCGGGCAGGGATGGCGGGGATACAAATAGTAATGGTTCTCAATACGGAGTCGCCCTGTGAGGATCTGCACAGTTGGAGTTGCCGCAGGCACTTGGATTTGCGAGAATTGCAGCGTTGGGCCCATGGCTCGCCCGTGAGTGCAGGGAGGCGGGGCCCGGTCAGGAGCGTTTGAGTCGTGGTACGGGAGATCTGGCAGACAATCTGGGGCGTTGGCCTGCAGTTCTGGGCGGTGCTGGCCGAGATGACGCCCTACCTGCTGTTCGGCTTTGCGGTGGCCGGCGTGCTGTCGGTGCTGGTTTCGCCCCGCTGGGTGGAGAGACACTTGGGGGGCCGAGGGCTGTGGCAGATTCTCAAGGCCACGTTGTTCGGTATTCCGCTGCCGTTGTGTTCGTGCGGCGTGATCCCGGTCTCGGCGTCGTTGCGGCGGCACGGGGCGAGCAAGGCGGCGACCACGGGGTTCCTGCTCAGCACGCCGCAGACTGGCGTCGACAGCATCTTCGTGACGTACAGCCTGTTGGGCCCCGTATTCACGATCTTTCGGCCTCTGATGGCGCTGGTCAACGGCCTGCTGGGCGGCCTGGCGGTGCACTGGCTGGACCACGGCGACGAGCCGGTCCCCGAGGCCGTCGAGCAGGTCGAGGTCGAACAGGCCCGCCAGGCCCGCGAGCGAGAGGCCCGCGCCGGCGAGGCCTCGGACTGTCAGGATGCCTGTTGCGCGACGGAGTCCAGGCCTCGCGGGCGGTTCTGGCGGATCGTGCACTACGGCTTCGTCACGCTACCGGCCGACATCGGCAAGGCCCTGCTGGTCGGGCTGCTGCTGGCCGGCGTGATCGGCGTGGTGGTGCCCGACGACTTCTTCGCCCGCTACGAGTGGCTCCAGAGCGGCCTGGGCGGAATGCTGCTGATGATGGCGGTGGGCATTCCTCTCTATGTGTGCGCGACGGCGTCGGTGCCCCTGGCGGCGGCGCTGATCGTCAAGGGCATCTCGCCGGGGGCGGCCCTGGTGTTCCTGATGACCGGCCCGGCCACCAACGCGGCGACCATCGCGATGATCTGGCGGGTGATGGGCCGACGGACCGCTCTGGTGTACCTGGCCAGCGTGGCGGTGACGGCCCTGGCGTCGGGCTTCGTGCTGGACGGGATCTTCGCGGGCCTGGGTCACGGCCCGGCCATCGCCGAAACGCTGTTGCACGAGCATGGCATGATGGGTATTCCCTGGTGGCAGCATCTGTCCGGCGTGGTGCTGGTGGCGGTGCTGGCCTGGTCGATGCTGAGCCCCCGGCTGACCGGAGCCCGGCGGCAGAATACCTGGAGTGCGGCGATGGGCGAAGAGAGTGCGATTCTCGACGTAACGGGCATGACCTGCAGCCATTGCGCCGCCAACGTCAAGCGGGCGCTGGAGGAGGTCCCGGGCGTGCAGACCGCCCAGGTGGACCTCCAGGCGGGCCGGGCGATTGTCGCCGGCACCGATCTGCAGGCCGAGCGGCTCTGCAAGGTCGTCCGCGACCTGGGCTACGGTGCCGAGCCGGCCGGTGCGTAGGCCGTTTGCGATTGCACCTGTGGGTCCCAAAGCGCCTCCGGCCCAAGCCCACGGATTGCCATCCGTGGGCATCGTGGCCAGGCCGTTGATCTTGAGGCACAGCGCATCCGCAGGTTTGGGCGCAAGACGTCCTAGACCGTTTGCCCATCGGACGTGCGGGTGCGCTGGGCCGCGCCGGGACGGCCCGCCCCGATGCCCACGGAAGGCATTCCGTGGGCTTGGGCCGAGCCTGGGATTTTTGCCTGGCTTGATCTGCGGGCTTCTCTTGCGAGAATGTACGGGGGGATCAGGCGTAAACAACGGGCCATAGCCTGGGCCCCATGCTGGGAAAGGACCTGACCGATGGCAGCGATTCACCAGAAGATGCAGGACGTGATCAACAAGCAGATTGGCGCCGAGTGGGCCTCGGCCTGGCTGTACCTGTCGATGTCGTCCTACTTCGACTCGATCAACCTGGGCGGCTTCGGCCACTGGCTGCGGGCGCAGGCCCAGGAGGAGATTGGCCACGCGATGAAGTTCGCCACCTACCTCACCGAGCGTGAGGGCCGGGTGGTCTACGACGCGATCGACAAGCCTCAGGCCCAGTGGGACAGCCCGCTGGCGGCCATGCAGGCGGTCTACGCGCACGAGCAGAAGGTCACCGCGCTCATCGGCGACATGGTCGCCGTCGCCCGCGACCTGAACGACCACGCCACCGAGAGCCTGCTGCGGTGGTTCGTCGACGAGCAGGTCGAGGAGGAGTCCAGCGCCAAGACGATCGTCGAGCAGCTCAAGATGATCGGCGGCTCGACCGGCGCCCTGTTCATGCTCAACGCCCGCCTGGGTGAGCGGAGCTGACGATGGGGCTGAAATTCAACGCCCACGAGATCCTGGAGATGGCCCGGCAGATCGAGCGCAACGGCCAGGCGTTCTACCGCAAGGCCGCCCAGGCCGCCGAAGGCGACAACCGCAAGCTCCTGCTGGACCTGGCGGCCATGGAGGAGCAGCATCGGCTGATCTTCCAGCACATGCAGGAGGAGCTGCCCGAGGCCATGAAGGTCGAGACCACCTTCGACCCCGACGACCAGGCGTCGCTGTACCTGCGGGCCTTCGCCGACGGAACGGTGTTCGATCTCCAGGCCGACCCCGCCGCCGAGCTGACCGGCGCCGAGTCGATCAGCGAGGTGCTCACGCGGGCCATCGAGCTGGAGAAGGACTCCATCGCCTTCTACACCGGCATCGAGGACATGGTCCCGCCCAAGCTGGGCCGAGAGAAGGTCCGTGAGATCATCCGCGAGGAGATGAGTCACGTAACCCTGCTGGGCCGGCGACGGGCCGAGCTGGCCCGCTGACGAACGATGCAAACACCCCGCGCCGCCTCCCCGGGCGGCGCGGGGTGAAAGATCCCTGGCAATCTGCAAGAGGACACACTGACCATGGCTGATGCGTTCAAGGCCGTCCCGATCACCGACAAGGTCTACTGGGTCGGGGCGATCGACTGGGAGATCCGCGACTTCCACGGCTACGCCACCTCGCGCGGCACGACCTACAACGCCTACCTCGTGATGGGCGAGAAGGTCGCCCTGATGGACACCGTCAAGGGGCCCTTCTTCGGCGAGATGATGGAGCGGATCGCCTCGGTCGTCGACCCCAAGAAGATCGAGTACATCGTCTCGAATCACTCCGAGATGGACCACTCCGGCTCGCTGCCGCAGGCTATTGCCGCCATGGAGCCGAGCAAGGTGCTCGCCAGCGAAATGGGCGGCCGGGCGCTCAAGGCCCACTTCGGCCTGGACGTCACGACCGTCAAGGAGGGCGAGACGCTCGACCTGGGCGACATGACCGTCGAGTTCCACGAGACCCGCATGCTCCACTGGCCCGACAGCATGTGGAGCTGGCTACCCGACCGCGGCGTGATGTTCACCAACGACGCCTTCGGCATGCACCTGGCCGGCCAGGAGCGGTTCACCGACGAGGTCGACTGGAGCGTCATCCTCGAGGAGGAGACCAAGTACTTCGCCAACATCCTGCTGCCCATGAGCAACCTCATCCAGAAGCTGCTGGTCAAGGTCGGCCAGTGGAACCTGCCGGTCAAGATCCTCGCGACCGACCACGGGCCCATCTGGCGGCAGGACCTGGACAAGGTCATCGGCCTGTACGACCGCTGGAGCCGCCAGGAGCCCACCCGCAAGGCCGTCGTCACTTACGACACGATGTGGAAGAGCACCAGTCAGATGGCCTCGGCCGTCGCCGAGGGGCTCGCCGCCGGCGGGGCCAGCCCCCGCGTCATGCCCCTGGCCGGCAGCCATCGTTCCGATGTGATGACCGAGCTGCTCGAGGCCGGCGGCCTGCTGGTCGGCTCGCCGACGCTCAACAACAACATGTTCCCCACCGTCGCCGACGCTTTGACCTACATCAAGGGCCTTAAGCCGCGCAACCTCGTCGGCGGGGCCTTCGGCAGCTACGGCTGGAGCGGCGAGGTCGTCAAGCAGCTCAACGCCGTGCTCGACGAGATGCAGGTCGAGCGCGTCAGCGACGGCGTGCGGGCGATGTACGTCCCCGACGCCGCCGCCCTGGCCGCCTGCCGCCAACTCGGCCAGCAGGTCGCCCAGCGCCTCGTCGAGCGGACAAAGTAGGGCGGGCACGGCCCGCCGCCGATGGCGTCA
The DNA here is from genome assembly GCA_041687295.1 of Phycisphaerae bacterium. Taxonomy (GTDB): domain Bacteria; phylum Planctomycetota; class Phycisphaerae; order SM23-33; family FEN-1343; genus JAWLCG01. The sequence continues at coordinate 14,088 of JAWLCG010000006.1, forward strand.
GACCCGTAGGGCGGGCACGGCCCGCCGCCGATGGCGTCAGGCCCGGCACGAGCCCGCGCCCGGCGTCTTCACGAAGAAGAAACGGCGAAGGTGGGCCACAGAGGCACAGAGGGCACAGAGAAAGACGCGCAGAGGTTCCGAGAGATTCAGAGACACAAAGGCGCTGCCGGGCGTCCCCATATAGCCCCGGGCATGCCCGGGGTCTTCGGGACCGCCGAAGCGCCCCGGGGCCGAGGCAGCGTTGGGCCTGCGATGTGCGGCCCGGACGGGACCCCCACGGATTGCATCCGTGGGCTTGGAGAAAGAGGTCCAGGGCGCGTTGGCGGCGTGTGGATGGTCGATCGAAAATCGGCAATCAAAAATCGAAAATCAGAGATGGATCGCCCGTGGAACTGAAGAAATATCTCCGAAAACAGCCGCCGATGCGGAAGGTGCTGCTGGCCCTGCTGCCGTGCGTGGCGGGCGGCACGTACTTCTTCGGCTGGCGCAGTCTGGTGATGGTGCTGGTCGCCTGCGCGACGGCCTGGCTGTTCGAATGGCTCTTCACGCGGCAATGGAACGAGCCGGCCTCCGAGGCCGCCCTGGTCAGCGGCACCATCCTGGCGCTGATCGTCCCGCCGACGCTTCCGTTCCACGTGCTGATCGTGGGCATCGGCGTGAGCATCATCGTGACCAAGATGCTCTTCGGCGGCTTCGGGCGCAACCTGTTCAACCCGGCCATGGTGGGGCGCTGCTTCCTCTACATCTGCTTTCCGGTGTTCATGACGGCCTTCTGGGGCCCCAACGTCTACGACCTGACCGAGCCGACGCCCTGGTACGGCGCCCTGGACCGCTGGAGCACCGCCAACACCGAGCTGCCCTCCGGCTCGGACATCACGGCCGTCACCGGCGCCACGCCGCTGGCTGAGCTCAAAGACGCCCGCATGGTCGTCAACCGCCTCGAGAACTCCGGCGCCCCGCCCCAGGCCATCGCCGAGGCCCAGCTGGAGGTCGAGCGGATCCTCCGCGACAAGGCCAGCTACACCGAGTTGCTGCTGGGCACACTCAGCGGCACGATGGGCGTCACCAGCGCGCTGCTGATCTCCATCGGCGGCATCTACCTGTTCTGGACGAAGACGGCCAACCGCACGATCATCCTCTCGACGATCCTGACCTACTTCGGCCTGTCCTACGCCCTCTACCTGCTCGGCGTGGACCCGGTGCCCAACGGCTTCGTGGCGGTGCTGGGCGGCGGGTTCCTGTTCGGCGCGTTCTACATGGCCACCGACCCGGTCAGCGCGCCCAAGACCAACGGCGGCCGACTGTTCTACGGCATCATCATCGGCCTGGGCACGATGGTCATCCGCAACTTCTCGGTCTTCAACGGCGGGTTCATGTTCTCGCTGCTGCTGGCGAACATGTTCGCCCCGCTGCTGGACCACGGCGTCAACGCCTGGAAGAAGCGGGGGGCGCCTGGCAAGTCCCCGGTCAAGGGCCCGGCCTCGGTCACCCGGCCCGCCACGGCGGAGGAGACGGTGCGATGAGGGACAAGCCCTGGTATCCGGTGGTGTACATGTTCGTGCTGACGGCCGTCTTCAGCGGCGCCCTGGTCGTCCTGGCCCGCGCCACCGAGACGCGCGTGGAGCGGAACGAGAAGCTCTTCCGCATGCGGGCGGTGGTCGTGGCGATGGGGCTGATTCCCGAGGAGCGAGGCACGACCGCCCCGGCCGCCGAGGTCGAGGCCGAGTTCGAGCGGCTCTCCTGGCGGCCCCTGAGCGACGACCCGCGCTACCCGCGGGTGGAGTTCGTCCTGCCCGGGCCTGACGGCGAGCCGGAGGTCTACGGCGTCGAGATCAGCGGGCAGGGCTTCTGGGACAAGATGAGCGGCGTGGTCGGCATCGACGCCGACGGCGAGACGGTCGTCGGCGTGACCTTCTTCGAGCAGTACGAGACCCCCGGCCTGGGGGCCGAGGTCACCCGCTTCGACCGCTTCCGCCAGCACTTCGTGGGCCGCAAGCTCGCCCCCGGCGAGCGCCCCCTGACCATGGTGGCCGAGGGCACCGAGCTGGGGCCTCACGAGGTCTACGCCGTCACCGGCGCCACGCAGACCAGCACCCGCCTGGCCCGGTTCATGAACGTGCAGCTCGATCAGTGGCGCACCGGCCTGGCCGTCCGCGAACAGCCGCCCGCCCGCAGACCCGTGGGCGAGGTCGACCCGTTCGGGCCGCTGCCGGCCGAGGCGCAGGAGGCCTTTGAATGACCGCCATTCTCGACACCGCCGAGGCCCGCGACATCATCGGGCGGAGCCTCTGGCGCGACAACCCGATCTTCCGCCAGGTGCTGGGCATCTGCTCGACGCTCGCCGTGACCAACCTGGTGGCCAACACCATGGTCATGTGCAGCGCGCTGGTCTTCGCGACGGCCGCCTCCAGCGCGACCATCGCCGCCCTGCGCAACTACACGCCCCGCAAGATCCGCATGATGGTCGAGACGATGATCATCGCCAGCTACGTCATCCTCGTCGATCAGCTGCTCAAGGGCTACTGGCCCGAGATGAGCCGCAACCTCGGGCCTTACGTCGGGCTGATCATCACCAACTGCATCATCATGGGCCGGGCCGAGGCCTTCGCCAACTCCAACCCCGTCGTGCCCTCGTTCCTCGACGGGCTCTTCAGCGGCCTGGGCTACAGCTTCGTGCTGCTGACCATCGCCGTCATCCGCGAGCCGATGGGCATGGGCACCCTGATGGGCATCCCGCTGCCGCTGTTTTCAAACCCCGAGCTGTGGGACAAGTGGATCATCATGGTCATGCCGCCCGGGGCCTTCTTCACGCTGGCCGGGGTGATCTGGCTCTACCGCAGCTTCGGCCTGATGCGAGGGGAGAAAACCGCATGAGTGAGATCACCAGCGCCCTGATCATCTGCTTCTCGGCGATCTTCACGGGCAACATCCTGCTGACGCTGTTTCTGGGCATGTGCCCGTTCATCGCCATCAGCCGAGAGATCAAGACGGCCTTCGGCATGGGCCTGGCGGTGATCTTCGTGCTGACGAGCACCTGCATCATCGACTTCCTGGTCTACCGCTACCTGCTGGTGCCCTACGACCTGGAGATGCTGCGGTTCATCGTGTTCATCATCGTCATCGCCGCCTTCGTGCAGTTCGTCGAGATGGTGCTGGACCGCTACAGCCCGACGCTCTACCAGGCGCTGGGCATCTTCCTGCCGCTGATCACGGTCAACTGCGCGATCCTGGGCGCGTCGCTGTTCATGGTCGTGCGCGACTACACCCTCATCCAGACGGTCGGCTGGGGGTTCGGCGCGGGGCTGGGCTGGATGCTGGCGATCGTGTCGATGGCGGGCCTGCGGTCGCGTCTCAACGCGGCCCGCGTGCCCAAGGCGCTGCAGGGGCCGGGCATCACGCTGATTATCGCGGGCATCATGGCCCTGGCGTTCGTGGGCTTCACCGGCGTGCTGGCCGGTCGGTAGGGGAGTGTGACGATGGACATGGCGGCGATCGCGGTATCGATCCTGATCGTGGGCGGCCTGGGGGCGGCCCTGGCGCTGCTGCTGGTGGTGGCCGAGCGGTACATCCTCAACTACGGGGAGGTCACCGTCGACGTCAACGCCGGCGAGCGCGAACTCAAGCTCAACGGCGGCACGAGCCTGCTCGAGGCCCTGACCAGCCAGAAGATCTTCATCCCCTCGGCCTGCGGCGGGCGGGGCACCTGCGCGTACTGCAAGGTCAAGGTCCTCGACGGCGCCGGCCCGCTCACGCCGACCGAGGGGCCCTACCTCAGCCCCGAGGAGCTCAAGGAAGGCGTCCGCCTGAGCTGCCAGGTCAAGGTCCGCACCGACATCCGCGTGGAGATCCCCCGCGACCTGCTGGCCGTGCAGGAGTACCAGGCCACCGTCGAGCGGGTCCGCGAGCTGACCTACGACATCAAGGAGTACCGCTTCCGCCTGGACGACCCGCCGGACATGGACTACATTCCCGGCCAGTACGTCCAGCTCTTCACGCCGCGCTACAAGGGCAACAAGGAGGAGGTCTACCGCGCCTACTCCATCAGTTCGGACAGTCAGGAAAAGGGCGTCATCGAGCTGATCGTTCGGCTGGTGCCGGGCGGCATCTGCACGACCTACTACTTCGAGCACGTCAACGAGGGCGACCGCATCCGCCTCAACGGGCCCTACGGCGAGTTCCACCTGACCGACAACGATCGGCCCATCATCTTCATCGCCGGCGGCTCGGGCATGGCCCCGATCAAGTGCATGCTGCACCACATGGTCAACACGCAGAACGCCAGGCCCGCCATCTACTTCTTCGGCGCCAACACCACGCGCGACCTGTTCATGCTCGACGACATGAAGGCCTTCGAGGCCAAGCTGCCCAACTTCCGATTCGTCCCGGTCATCGCCCGGCCCGACGAGAGCCCCGGCTGGGAGGGCGAGACGGGCCTGGTCACCCAGGCCGTCGAGCGCCACGTCACCAACGCCGGCGAGGCCGAGGCCTACCTGTGTGGCTCGCCGGGCATGATCGACGCGTCGATCAAGGTCCTCGAGGGCCTGGGCTTGACGGCCGACCGCATCTTCTACGACAAGTTCGCGTAAGAGGGCCCCACATGAAACGTTCAGAGGACCAGTTGCGGCTCGAGCAGATCCTCCGGTCGGACCAGATCGTCTCGGGCGGCTTCATCGGCGACGACCCGCGGATGGTCGAAGAGATCATCGAGCAGGACCTGGCCACGCTCGAGCACCTCGGGCGGACCAAGGAGGAGATCGCCCTGCGGATGGCCGAGATCACCGAAAAGGGCAAGGCCGGCCTGGGCACCTACGCCATCATCGATGACCGGCTCGAGGCGATGGTCGAGGAGAGCCGCGGCTCGCTGCCGTGTCCGTTCCCCGACAAGGCCAACGCCCAGAAGACCGTCACCGTCGCCCGCGACCGCCACACGCACGAGATGCTGCGCTGGTCGGACCTGAGCATCCACCTGATCGGCAAGCACGCCTTCTTCCAGGGCACCGGCAGCCGATACCGCCTCGACCCCCGCCGCCTGGTGGAGATGATCTTCGAGTAGTACCCGTAGGGCACGTAGGTTCGCGGAGCGGTTCTGCGTGCCGCGACGGCGCCCGGCGGTGCGATGATCCGCCCCCCACGGCGCGCGGAACCTCGCCTGCGCTACCGCTTCGGCGAGAACCCACGTGCCCTACCAGCCAGTAGGTCGGGGATACTTCCCCGACACGGCAGCGGCCAGGACGGTCGATGTCGGGGAATTATCCCCGACCTACTGGACTCCATAGGCGCTCTACGCCATCGCCTCGCCCTGGCCCGTCTCGAGCCACTGCGCCTGGGCGGGCGTGAGCTTCAGCTTCAACGAGCCGACGGCGTCGGCGAGGTGGTCGGGTTTCGTCGTGCCCAGGATCGGGTAGACCGGGAACGGCTGGGCCCGCAGCCAGGCCAGGGCCACCTGGTTGGGCGTGGCCCCCAGCCGCTCGGCTGCCTGCTGGGCGCGGGCCAGGCGGGCGCGCGAGACGTCGTTGTCGTAGCCCTGGCCCTTCGCCCCGGCCGTGGCGAAGTAGCCCTGCGCCGTCGAACTGTAGGGGATCACCGCCACCTGCGTCCGCCCATGCCAGGCCGCCTCCGCCGGCCCGAAGGCGACCATCCCGCCGCCGGGGGCCTTGGTCTTCTGGCCCAGCGACCAGCTGGGCTGACTGGCGACGAAGCCGGCCAGGCCATTGTCGGCTGCGAGACGGTTCGCCTGCTCGATCCGCTCGACCGTCCAGTTGCTCGCGCCGAGGTACCGCACCCGGCCCCGCTTCACCTCGCGATTCAGCGAGGTCAGAATATCCTCGACCGTCTCGCGGGTGTCGTCGCGGTGCAGCCAGTACAGGTCGATCGTCTCGACGGCCAGCCGCCCAAGGCTGTCGTCGACGTCGGCCTCGATGCGGTGGGGCGCGAGGTAGCGGTCGACCGTGCGGTAGTGCTTCATGCTGGGATGGCCGCCCTTGGTGGCGATGACGCACACGTCGCGACAGCCTCGCCGGGCCAGCCAGGCGCCCAGGGCGACCTCGCTGGCCCCGTCGCGTCCGGGCTTCCACGCCTGGTAGACGTGGGCGGTGTCGAAGAAGTTGCCCCCCGCGTCATGGAAGGCGTCGAACAGCCGGTCGGCATCGTCGCCGGCAATGTCCGTGCCGATGTTGGCCGTGCCGTAGCACAGCGGCGAGACCGCCAGGTCCGTTCCGGGCAGGGGGGCTGTGTCCATGGTCGCTCCAGGTGTCAGGGCTCAGTCGGTCTCGGGCAGGTAGGGTTTCATGGCATCGTAGATGGCCAGGCTGCGCTGCCGGTCGCCGAAGGTGCCGATGCGGATCGACAGCTTGGTGGCGTTGGGGCCCTGGACCTTCGCGGTGATCTTCACGCGGTCGTCGCGGGCCGTGCGGGCCAGGATCTCGCCGTCGAGGTCCGACGCCTGGTAGCTCGTGATGGGGATGCCCAGGTCGTTCAGGGCCGACCGGGCCGCCTGCATCGTCTGTTCGGGCGAAGCCGCCACCGTCGCCGCCAGGTCGCCGCGGGCATACGCCACGCCCGTGCCCGCCGCCCCAGCCGCGGCCAGGGCCAGACACCCGCTCGACGCCGCCGCCAGCAGCAGACAACTCACCAGCAGGACGAATGATACTGCGATACGCTTCATAGTGCACTTCCTCTCGTGGTCCGGCACGGCGCCCGGACGCTCTGTTGCGAGTGCGGACTCCGAAGACGTGGCTCCAAACGCCGTAGCCACGGCACCTGGACGCGGTAATCTTCTCTGTAACTCTGAACGTCTTTGCGTGTCTTTCTCTGTGTCCACAGTGCCTCTGTGGCCCATCTTCCGTCTTCGAAGATGCCGGGCCTCGCTTTGCTCGACCCGGCCTACGGGCCTACTGCTGTGCGGGGATCTCGCGGTCGTCGGGGACGCCGAGGCCCAGCTCGGTTTCCATGTCGGCGATCAGACCGAGGCTGATGCAGTGTCGGCCGCCCTCGAACTCGTAGGCCAGCCAGGTGTCGACGATGTCGATCAGCTCGAAGATGCCCGTGATCCGCCCGCCGAGGCACAGGACGTTGGAATCGTTGTGCCGGCGGGTCATCTTGGCCATGTAGCTGCTGGTGCACAGGGCGGCCCGCACGCCGCGGACCTTGTTGGCGGCGATGCTCACGCCGATGCCCGTCGAGCAGATCAGGATGCCGCGCGGCACCTCCCCTCGCGCGACGGCGCCGGCGACCTTGCGGACGTAGTGGGGGTAGCGGACGATCTCGCCGGAGTCGCTGCCGGCGTCGAGGACCTCCCAGCCGCTCTTGCGGAGGTGCTCGGCGATCTGGGCCTTGGCGTCGTAGCCGCCGTGATCGTTGCCGATGATGATGCGCTTGTCCATAGGGGGTAAGGCCTCACGTCTGGATGGTTACTGCATGTTGCGGATGACGCTGAAGTCGCCGGTCTTGGCGGCCTGGAGGATGGGCCCCATGTAGTCGTCGACCTGGCTGGCCGAGAGGGGCACGGGCATGTTCTTGAGCTTCATCTCCAGCTGGGGGTTCTTGGCGGCGGCCAGGGCGCGTTCGATGTGGGCATCGCTGAAGCCCGTCACGTCGGCCAGGCGGGTGGGGAAGTCGATGGCCCGGCTGAGGTTGATCATGGCCTCGGCGACGGCCAGGCCCAGGTCGCGTCCGTGGAGCTTGTCCAGGTCGGCGCGGGTGTAGTCGGCCCGCTGGAAGATGGCCCCGACGGTGCGGAGCTGCTCCTCGATGGCCGGGGCGAAAAAGACGGTGTAGTAGGGGTTCATCAGGGCGCAGGCCCGGCCATGGCTGAGCACGTCGACCAGCGAGAAGCTCGTCAGGTGCGCCCCGTTGGTCCCGCCGATCATGATGGCGTAGCCGCCCAGGTCGGTGCCCAGGCCCAGGGCCTCGCGGGCCTGGAGGTCGGCGCCGTTCTCGACGGCGCGCTGGAGGTTCTGCACGACCAGCTCGATGCCCAGCGTGGCCACGGGGCGGACGCGGTCGCGAGCCTCGCCGCTCAGGCCGTAGAATACCTCCAGGCAGTGGGCGATGCCGTCGAGCCCGCCGTCGGCGGTGAAGCCCGGGGGCATGGTGGTGGTGGTGGCGTAGTCGAACAGGGCGGCGCGGGGGACGACGGCCTCATCGACGATGAGCTTCTTCTGCGAGGTCTTGACGTCGGTGATGTTGGAGTACTTGGTCAAATGCGCGGCGCTGCTGGCGGCCAGCTGCACGGCCAGCAGGGGTAGCAGCGTCTTGCCCTGCTCCTGGAGCATCTTCGTCACCAGGCCGGTGCCGAAATACTCCTCGATGTCGGGGTGCTTCTCGCCCAGGGCGACCAGGGCGCAGGCGGCCTTGGCCGAGTCGATCACGCTGCCGCCGCCGGCGACGAGGACCATGTCGCAGTCGGTGGCGCGGATGGCGTCGGCGATCCGCTGGACGTCCTCGCGGGGGGCGTTGGGGTGGGCGCCGGGGATCATCTCACCGGCGAGCTGCACGCCGGCGGCCTGCAGCGAGTCGGCCACCGCCTGCTGCACGGGCCGGGCCCAGTCCTGGCCCAGGCCGTCCATCACCACAGCCGCCCGGCTGCCCAGGCCCCGGGCCAGCTGGCCCACGCGGTCCAGACAGTGCAGGCCGAACACGTACGAGTCGCCCTTGAACTGCCCCAACTGCTCGCGGGCCTTCTGCTTCATCTGCGTCACGTCGATCATGGCTTCCTTCCTCTGTCTGATGTCCCGTCAAGCCGCCATGACGGGTGCCGTGGCTACGGTGTCTGTAGCCACGTCTTTCCGCCGTCGAAGGTGGGACGCCGCCGCTGCGCGGCTCTGTCCCAGCCTACGGGGTATTACGCCTTCGCTGCCGGGCCTCGCTCCGCTCGACCCGGCCTACAGCCTACGCCTCGGAGGTCGCCTCGATGTGCTCGCGGAGGCGCTGCTGGGCTCGCTCGCGGTCGCCGTCGACGATGGCCTGGAGGATCTGCCGATGGCAGGCGACGCTGGCGGCGATCTTCTCGTCGCTGACGCAGTGGAAGACGCGGCACAGCTGCACCTTCACGTCGAGCCTGCGCAGCATGTCGCCCAGGTGGGCGTTGCCGCTGAGCTGGGCCAGCGTGAGGTGAAACACACTGTCGGCCACGAAGACCCGCCACGACGGCCCCTGCTCCAGCTGCTCCTCGCAGCGGACGACGGCCTCGGCCAGGGCCCGCACCTCATTATCGGTCGGGCCCCGCTCCATGACCAGGCGCAGGGCGAAGCTTTCCAGCTCGGCCCGCAGGGCGTTGATCTCGGCCAGGTCGCGCTGGCTGACCCGAACGACCTCCAGGTAGCTGCGGGGCTTGACGTGCAGCAGGCCCAGCTCGGCCAGCCTGGTGACGGCTTCGCGGACGGGCGTACGGCTGACGCCGAACTGCTCGGCGAGCTGGCCCTCGGTGATGCGCTGGCCTGGCTGAAGCTCGCCGCTGAGGATGCGCAGGTGCACGCCCTGGACGAGCTCATCCACCAGCGAGCGGCGGTCGGTGGCGGGCGTCATGCCGCACCTCCCCGGCGGGCGTGTTGGCGGGCGATGCGGAAGGTCCACCGGCCCATGTCGGAGATCTTCAGCCGGGCCATGCCCTGGATGTTCGTGTGGATCGTGTCGTTGAACGGGGCCGTCCAGTGCCCCGGGATGCCCTGGGTGCCCAGCGCGCAGCCCATGATCGAGCCGGCCGTCGCGCCGGTGCAGTCGGTGTCCAGGCCCGCCATCACGGTGATGCCGAGCGTCCGCGTGAAGTCGCCCTCGCCCTTGAGCAGGCCCATGACGGTGATGGCGGCGTTGGGGATCGAGTGGTTGAACTTCTTCGCGTAGGGCATCCACTTCTCGATCATGGCGCGGTTGATGGCCTGCCAGTCGGCTTGGCGGTCGCACCGCTCGCGGATCCACTCGAGCATCTCGGCGAAGCGGGTGCGCGGCGGGACGTACTTCGCGGCTGTGTCGACCGCGCGGGCCACGTCGCCGTGGGCCAGCACGTCGGCCAGCAGCACCGAGAAGAAGATGCCCGAGTAGATGCCGTTACGCACCTGGCTGTTGGCGGCGTCGCGGTAGGCCCACCGGGCCGCCTGGGCCGGGTGGCCCGGGGCGCACCAGCCCCAGGGGTCGCAGCGGATCTGGGCGCCGAGCGACTGGCGGCAGGGGTTGCCCAGGATCGCCCCGTACCGCGGCTCCAGGCCGTAGGTGGTGATGCGGTGCAGGTTGCGCCCCGAGGCCCACATGCTGCCGCGGGGGGTCATGTTCGTGACAGTGTCGGCGACCTGCTGGGCGGTGAAGTCGGCCCCGTGGTGATCCAGCGTGATCAGGCTGGTCAGGGCGTAATGGATGTCGTCGTCGGGCGCGACGTGGTCGAATCGGCCCTTGGTCCAGTTGTTCTTGACGCTTCGGCGATCGAAGAAGTCGCAGCCCTCCAGCTCGGGGAACGCGGCGCCCTCGGGCAGGGGGTTCATGAAGTCCTCCAGCGGCCAGGAGCCCACCGCCCGCAGGACCTTTTCCATCTTGTCCGGCCAGGTCGTGCCCTCCAGGGGCTTGCCGAGCTGACAGCCCGCGCATCGGCCCTGCCAGGCGGCGTGGAGCTTATCCGCCAGCTCCTCGTCGGAGCCGCTGAACGGCGCGCTGGCGTCGGCGGGGGGGAAGTGGCCGGAGATGGTTTCCCAGTCACTGGGCTCGTCGTAGCCGAAGCCGGCCGGGCTGGGCCGTTGCCACAGCGCCATCTGCAGCGCCAGCAGCGCGTCGGCCGAGCCGCCGGCCGCCGCCTGGTCCACCTCGGCCAGCAGGGCGGCCTCGTCGTGGCCCTCCTCGACCATCTGGGCCACGTCGGTCTTGAGGTCTTCCAGGATCCGGTTGTACAAAGGGTGACGCATTATCGCTCCTTTCAGTCGCGATCGGCTTGCGGACGTCAAGCGGTTCGGGTGCCGTGGCTACGGCGTTCGTAGCCACGTCCTGCCACCGTCGAAGGTGGGGCTTCGCTGCGCTGCGCCCCAGCCTACGGGGCTGGCTTCGTCAGTCGCGGCGGGCGGGCCCCAGCCAAGGGTGCGGGCGCCGTATGGAGTGCGGCGACGCAGTCGCCGCTTTGGCTCGTTGGTGAGAAGACCAGCCAAAGCGGCGATCCTCGCCGCACTCCATACGGCCCAGGGCGCTCTAGCGGGCCTTCATCGCCTGGGCCTTCTTCGCGGCCGCCACGACGGCGTCGACGGTCAGGCCGGCGCGGGCGAGGATGTCCGGGTACGCCCCGCTCTCGCCGAAGTGGTCCGGCAGGCCCACGCGGAGCACCGGCACGGGGCAGCGCTCGCACAGGGCCTCGCACACGGCCGAGCCGACGCCGCCCAGCACGTTGTGTTCTTCGACGGTCACGACGGCGCCGGTCCGGCCGGCCTCCTCGGCCAGCAGGTCGGCGTCGAGCGGTTTGATCGTGTGCAGGTCGATGACGGAGGCGTCGACGCCCTCGGCGGCGAGCCGGTCGGCCGCCTCGCGCGCCAGCCCCACCACCGGCCCGGCCGCCACCAGCGTGACGTCGCGGCCCTGGCGGATGCGGATGCCCCGGCCGATCGTGAAGGGCTGGTCGTCGTCGTACGCTTGCCCGACGTTGTCGCGACTGACGCGAAGGAAGACGGGCCCGTCGTGCTCGATGGCGGCCGCCAGGGCCTTGCGCGTCGTCGTGATGTCCGAGGGGCTCACCACGGTCATGTGGGGGATGGCCCGCATGACGGCGATGTCCTCGACGCTCTGGTGGCTGGCACCGTCGGCGAAGTCGCTCAGGCCCGCGTAGCCGCCGATGAGCTTGACGTTGAGCCGCGTGTACGCCACCTGCGCCCGCACCTGGTCGCCCGCCCGCAGCGCGATGAACAGCGTGAAGGTGCTGACCACCGGGACCAGCCCGCTGGCGGCCATGCCGGCGGCTGCGCTGACCATGTTCGCCTCGGCGATGCCGAAGTTGAAGAACCGCTGCGGGTAGGCCGCCCCGAAGAGCTTCGTCTGCGTCGAACTGCTCACGTCGGCGTCGAGCACGACGATCCGCTCGTCGGCGGCGCCCAGCTCGACCAGGGCCTCGCCGAACACCAGCCGCGGGGGTTTTTCGATTGCTGTGGTCGTCAGGGGTCTCTCCCAGACAGGCCCGCAGGGGCCTGATGTCGTCAAACGTTCGGAGCGTTCGGGTGCCGTGGTCAGGGCGTCTGTCGCCAGGTCTTTCCACCGTCGAAGGTGGGGCTTCGCTCCGCTGCGCCCCAGCCTACGGCGATCCGCCCTCGCCGCCGGGCCTCGCTGCGCTCGAAGAGAGCCTACGTCCCCGCCAGCTCGCGCTTGGCGATGGCGTAGTCTTCCGGGCTGATGGGCTTGCCGTGCCAGGCGCTCTCGCCTTCCATGTACGAGACGCCCTTGCCCTTGACGGTGCGGGCGACGATGGCCTGGGGGCGGTCCTGGCTGCGGGCCCAGTGGACGGCCTCCAACACGCTGGCGCAGTCGTGGCCGTCGCAGCCCCGCACGGCCAGGCCGAAGGCGGCGAGCTTGGCCTCGAGGTCGCCCAGGGGCATGATCTCATCGACGGGCCCGTCGAGCTGCACGCCATTGTGATCGACGATGACGGTGAGCCGATCGAGCCCGAACCCGGCGGCGGCCATCAGACCCTCCCAGTTCTGCCCCTCCTGCAGCTCGCCGTCGCCGACCAGCACGTAGACGCGCCAGTCCGCCCCCGTCAGCCGAGCGGCCAGGGCCATGCCCACGCCCACGCTGATGCCCATGCCCAGCGAGCCGGCCGACATCTCCACGCCCGGACACTTGCGCATGTCCGGATGGCCCTGCAGGCGCGACCCCGCCTTACGCAGACTCGTCAGCTCCGCCCTGTCCAAAAAACCCTTGGCGGCCAGGACGGTGTACAGGGCCGGGGCGGCGTGGCCCTTGCTGAGCACGAAGCGGTCCCGGCCCGCCCAGTCCGGCTCGTCGGGCCGATAGCGCAGCACGTGGCCAAACAGCGTCCAGAGGATCTCCACGCTCGACAGCGAGCCGCCCGTGTGGCCCGAGCCGGCGCCGTGGATGATGTCGACGATCGTGTTGCGCAGCTGCAGGCACTCGTCCCGCATCGCGGCGAAGTCAGGCTTGGCCACGGTTGTAGGCCTCCTTGAGCGGTGTGAGGTACGTAATCGCCGCCCGGGCGGCCGAGTCCGGGTCGGGCTGGGGCAGGATCTCGACGCTGGCCCAGCCGTCGTAGTCCATCCGCCGCAGCGACGCGAACACAGCCCCGAAGTCGGTGTGCCCCTGCCCCGGCGCCAGGCGGTTGGAGTCGGCCAGGTGCAGGTAGGCCACGTGCTCGGCGTACCGCTCCAGCTCGCCGCCGAGCGTGCGGTCCTCGATGTTCATGTGGAACAGGTCGGGCATCAGCCCCACGTTGGGCTTACCGAGGCGGCGCATCAGCTCGGCGCCCTGCTCGACGGAGTTGATGAAGTTGATCTCGTAGCGGTTGACCGGCTCGAGGATCAGCCGCACGTTCCGCTCGGCCGCGTAGTCCGCCAGTTCGCCGGCGACGGCCAGGAAGCGCCCTTCGGCGTCGGCAAGGGTCTCGCCCTCGGCCACGAACCCGCGGGCCCGCCCGATGTTGACCATCGCCCCGAACCGCTGCGCCAGGTCGATCAGGCCCTGAAAGACCTCGACCACCCGGCGGCGCTTGTCGGGCTCGCGGGCGGTGAAGTAGAGCCCCAGCCCCGCGAAGACCTGCCCCGTCGAGATGCACGGACAGGCCAGGCCGTGCCCGTCCAGCAGGGCCTCGACACGCTCCGCGTCGATCTGGTCGGCCGACTGCAGGGCCAGCTCGATGCCGTCGTAGCCCAGCTCGGCCGCCTTGGCGATGGACCCCTCGATGCCGCGCCACACCACGAACGCGCTGGGCAGCGCGTCGGCGGTGGCCACGGCGACGGCGATACGTAACATGCGACCTCCTTCCCGACCCGTCCGGGCCCCCGAAACCACGATTGTATATTGCATACAATCCGTGGACTCGGTTCACAAGGAAGAAATCCGGAGGCGGGGGCGGGGCATCCCGTAGGCCGGTTGTCCGTAGGCCGCGTCGAGCGCAGCGAGGCCCGGCGACGATGGCGGCCCCTGGTCGCTGCCAGGCTGACCCACCGCGATGCCATGGATGCCCTTCGAAGCCGGCTGGGCCGAGCACGCTCAACATGGCCGCAAGCGGCCATGGCACCCGCTGACGCTGGACCCGGCCTACGGGCTCAGCCAGCCAGTAGGGCGAGCAACTGTGTTGCTCGCGCAACGAAGGCGCCATGGCGGCCATTGCGCGTGCAACAAGTTGCACGCCCTACGAGCTCCGCTACCGACCACGCCTCCCCGTTGGGGATTGGCGTGACAGTCACCAGCCGCCGTCCACGGAGAGCAGCAGCCAGATATCCGTGGGATCGTCAAGATCCTCGAGCCAGTTCCAGGCCGTGGGCTTCACTGACTCGGTGAAAGGCTCAATGATGTAGCTCATGTCGTCCCAGTAGTCAGCGGTGAGTTCGCATCGGAACTGTCGTTCCCCCATCCGTACGACGCCTCGGTTGCGGTCGCTACGTACAAAGGTCAAGTCGGTGCCATCGATCGACGTGCAGAAGGAGGACACACTGACTTCCCTGTACACTCCGACGGCTAAGCCGTAGACCACGCCCAGCAGATGTTGGGCTTCAGCGGCATCGAAGTTGTAGAGCCGGACTACGATATGTGGTGGGTCGCCATGGTCCCGAATCATCACTGAATCGAGCTTCATCGGAATCCTCCCTGGAGGGAACACCACCATCATCTGGTTGAGCTGCGCAAGGTGCAAGCCAGTAGGGCGAGCAACTGCGTTGCTCGCGCAACGAAGGCGCCATGGCGGCCATTGCGCGTGCAACAAGTTGCACGCCCTACGAGCTTGTGCGCGGGCTGCGGGCGGCGGCGGAGAAGCGCGTAGGCTGGGACAGAGCCCCGCAGGGGCGGCGTCCCACCTTCGGCTTCGGACCGCTGGCCGTGACCGGGAAGGTGGGACGGCGCGGCTACGGCGCTCTGTCCCAGCCTACGGGGCCATCGATGCGGAGGTGGACAAGGGGACGGAGGAGTGACTGGGCGTCCCGCGCGGAGCACCTACGCCTGCGCGTGAGGGTTGAGTTCCATGGTTACGCAGTACTCCGTGAAGCCCATGGCCTGCCAGAACGCTCGGCCGGCAGTGTTGCCTACCAGCACATCGAGGCGCACCCGGGGAGCGTTGGTCCATGCGTTGGCCTTGAGCCACTCGATGGCCCTGCGACCGTGGCCCTTCCGGCGCAGGGCCGGGCTCATGTAGAACTGCCGCAGGTACACGTGCTCGGCCTCCTGGCGGAACAGCGCGTATCCACAGACCGTACCGTTCTGCTCGAAGAGCACGGCGGTATAGCTTCCGCTCAGCCAGTCGGCCATTCTGACTTCGAGCTGGGGGAGGTCCATCGGGTTGCGGTGGCCTTCGTCCCGGATCAGCTGCTGGTTCATCTGCGCCAGCACGGCCGAGTCGGCGACTGTAGCGAACCGGTATTGCATGAGGCACCTTGTGAATCCCGGGATACCGCACTGGGCTCGTAGGGCACTGCACCGGCAGGGATACTAACCCATGGCGTCGACAAAAGGTACCCGCGCCGGCTGCGCCTTCGTCGAGCTTTTCCCCGATGCGCAGCGCGTAGGCTGGGACAAAGCCCCGCATGGGCGGCGTCCCACTTTCGGGGTCGGACCGCTGGCCGTGGCCGGGAAGGTGGGACGGCGCGGCTACGCCGCTCTGTCCCAGCCTACGGGCGGTCCGCCATCGTTGCTGGCGCTCGACCCGGTCTACTCAGCGTGCTGGCTGCAATGCGTCTGTGGCCTGGTTTTCGCTCGCCTTTGGTCCGTCCTTATCCGACTCTGATGCGTCACCAGCCGCGTCGAACTGGGGCAGCAACCGCTTTGCGGCAGCGACCGCTGGATGCCCGAAAGCGATGGACTCGCTGGCTTGGTCGATGGTGACCGTGAAGAGCCTGAGGAGGGGAATGCCGATCGCAGATTGGCCTCGGCCCACCGAAACCGTGGGGGACGTAAACCTATGCGGTCCGAGCCGGACACTGCCGTTCAGCACGCGCCTCTGCACATCGCGGGTACCGTGGAGCTGATAGCTGTCCGTGGTACTGAGAACCGGCCCCAGATCTAACCTGGAGGCCACGGCCGCAGGCATGGAGATGGCCGCATTAGAACCCGTGTCGATGGTAAAGGTGTACTCAATGTCGCCGACTGGAACATGCACAGTTGGCAAACCATGCTCATGCCGCTGGAGCGGAAGCACATCACCCGGCAGGGGCTCTTCGCTTAGAGGCTGTATGATGGCCCAGCTCCGTGGGAAGTCCAGCGTTATGCGGCAGTCCCGGAACGTTCGGATGCCGATCACGCCGGACAGTTCCTCGCCTCCGACTGTGATCGGCAACTCGTCCAGTGGAAGGACGACGCCCTCCACGTGGGCGAACTCCGCCTCGCCGATCCGCAAGGACCGCACCATCACGGTGGAGGATGGTTTCCCGCGTCCCGCGGAATCCACCACCCGAAACGACCGCTCGTGGGGGAGGTCCCCCACGACCTTCGGAGACAACGTGAGCGCCGTGGTGCCGGTATCCACGATGCACCAGTAAGGCCCTTGGTCGTTGACCATGACACTGACGACAGGGAACTCGGCCGCCCATTGAATGGGGACAGGCGCGCCCTGGTCAGGGATGCGCGTGTCGGCCGGCGTCCCAACGGGCAACGGAGTCTCGGAGGGCTCCTCACTGCACCCAGCGGCAATGGGAACAAGGCACAGGCAGAGCCACCACATCAGGTTCCGTGACACTCTTGTCTCCCCGGCAATACCAGTGCGTCCCTTCTGCACAGAGGGCCATTCAGATGGGCACCAGAGGTGACTGTATGGGCATCGCCGAAAGGTGTCAATAGCCAGTAGGGCGAGCAACTGTGTTGCTCGCGCAACGAAGGCGCCATGGGGGCCATTGCGCGTGCAACAAGTTGCACGCCCTACGAGCCTACTGGCCCTTCCTCGCCTGGGCCTCGTACTGCTTGAGGGTCTTGATCTCGCGGGGCAGGTGGACCTCGGCGGGGTCGGACCACTTGATCCACTCGCCGCTGAGGTAGCCGTCGAAGTCGATCTCCAGCAGGCGTTCGATGGCCCGGCGGTTGTCGATGCCGCCGGTGCCCATGGGCACCTCCATGAAGCCGTTGGCGTCGGCGACGGCGTCGTGGATGTGCAGGTGGCGGATCCAGGGGCGGAGGATCTCGAACGACTCGTCGATGGTGGCCAGGCCGTTGCGGACGGGGTGCATCAGGTCCCAGTTGGCGCCCAGGGCGGGGTGGTCGGCCCGCTTGAGGACCTCGGCGACGTGGCGGGGGTCGCACCAGCTGTCGTGGGTCTCCATGCAGACGGTGACGCCGCGCTGGGCGGCGTGGTCGGCGACGCTGCCCAGCGAGTCGGCGACCAGGGCGATGGCGTCGGCGCGGGTCAGGCCCTCGCCGAGCTTGCCGCCGAACACGCGGACCCGCGAGCAGCCCAGGTCGCCGGCCAGGTCGATGGCGGCGTGGGTGTCGGCGATGGCGGCCTCGGTGATGGCCGGGTCGGCGAAGCGGACGCCGGCGGCGATGCACGCGATGGCGACGGAGGCGGCCTGGGCCTGCTCGCGCACGGCCCGGCGGGCGTCGGCGTCCAGGCCCGTCTCGATGCCGTGGGCGTGCCCGGCCCCGATCCGCGGCTCGATGCCGTCGTAGCCCGCTCGGCGGGCCAGGTCGAGCACCTCGGGCAGGCTCAGCTTCGGGCAGGAGAACGTCATGAAGGCGTAGCGCATGGGAGGCTCCTTTCGTTGGGGCGTTTGTACAGCGGTTCGCCCCGCCCGTCAACCGCGGCCCGGCCGTTGCGGCCAGCGGCGAGGGCGGCTATAGAGTAGGGCGGGCACGGCCCGCCGCGCAGGCGGCGAACCGTGCGGAAGGGCCGGGCGCCTTCGACGGCGGGCAATGCCCGCCCTACGAGGACACGCCCGGCGCCGAAAACGTGGCTGCACACGGCGCAGCCACGGCACCCGTCGCAAAGGTCGCAGGCTAACTATAGAGGTGTAACCATGGCCAATCGCGTCGAGAAGATCTACCGGCCCGTCCGCGAGCACCTGGGCAACACGGGCATCATGCCGACCCAGCCGATCGACGGTGCGGCGTGGCTGTGGCACCCGCAGGCGGGCCGCGACGAGCCGGCCTTCCTGTGGTTCGCCCGCGAGTTCGACGCGACCGGCGAGCCGCTGGTGCTGCACGTCAGCGCGGATGAGCGGTACGAGCTCTACCTCGACGGTGAGCGGATTGGCCGGGGGCCTGACCGCGGTGACCTGGACCACTGGCACTACGCGAGCTACCGCATCGAGCTCGACGCTGGCCGGCATCGGCTGGAGGCGTGGTGCTGGAAGCTGCAAAGCGCCTCGCCGCTGGCGCAGATCAGCTGGCGGGGCGGCTTTGTCCTGGCGGCTGAGGGGGGCTACGACGCGCAGCTCACCACGGGCAAGGCCCCCTGGCAGGTGACGCGCCTGGTGAGCCAACGGCCCATCGACTCGGGCAATGGCAGCTGCTTCGGCATCGGGGCCGCCCTGGAGTGGGACGCCCGCGTGCACCCCTGGGCCGGCGGCGAGGCCGTCGAGGCGACCGTCGTCCGCGGGCCCGTCAAGGACAACAAGTGGGGCGTCTCGACGGTGGGCTGGCGGCTGGTGCCCTCGCCGCTGCCCGAGCGGCTCGACCGCCGCGTGACGCCCGGGCGGATCGTCGCCGGCGGGGCGGGGCTGCTCGACCGCGACACGCCCGTGCCGGCCGAGGCCCTGGACTGGACGGGCCGGGGCGACTGGCAGGCCGTCGTCGACGGCAGCGGCGCGGTGACCGTGCCGGCCCACACGAAGCTCTACGTGGTGTGGGACCTGGAGCAGTACTTCTGCGCCCACCCGCGGCTGGAGGTCAGCGGCGGGCGGGACGCGCGGGTGCACTGGGGCTGGAGCGAGGGGCCCTACCAGGCCAATGGCCGGGTCAAGGGCAACCGCGACGAGATCGCCTCCAAGCGGTTCGTGCTCTACAGCGACCGCTTCATCGGCGACGGCGGCGCGCGGAGCTTCACCAGCCATTGGTGGCGCTCCGGGCGGTACTGCGTGCTGCAGGTCGAGACGGCGGCTGAGCCGCTGACGGTGACCGCCTTGGCCCTGAACGAGACGCGCTACCCGCTGGAGATGACCGGCACGCTGCAGACGCCCGACCCGGCCCTGCCGGCGGTGATCGACCTGTGCGTCCGCGGCCTGCAGATGTGCAGCCATGAGACCTACATGGACTGCCCCTACTACGAGCAGCTCATGTACGTCGGCGACACCCGCCTGGAGATGCTGACGACCTACGTCGCCACGCACGACGACCGGCTGGTGCGGCAGGGCATTCGCCTGTTCGACTTCTCGCGTGTGAACTGGGGCTTCGTCAACGAGCGCTACCCCTGCCGCGAGCCGCAGCACAGCCCGACCTTCTCGATGATCTGGGCGATGACGCTGCGCGACTACGCCTGGTGGCGGAACGACCCGGCCTTCGTGGCCGACCGCATGATCGGCCTGCGGAGCATGCTGGAGCACTTCGAGCCCTACCGCAACGCCGACGGCCTGCTGGAGGGCCTGCCGGGCTGGTCGTTCATGGACTGGGTGCAGCAGTGGGACACCGGCTACGCGCCGGAGGGTCGCTTCGGCCTCTCGTCGGTGAACAATCTGCTCTACGTCCTGTCGCTGCAGGCGGCGGCTGATCTGGAGACGCTGGCCGGCGAGTCGCTGCTGGCCAAGCGCCACGCCCGGCGGGCCAAGCAGGTGGGCAAGGCGGTGCTCGCGCAGTTCTGGGACGCCAAGCGCGGTCTGATCGCCAATGAGACGTCCAGGGAGACCTTCAGCGAGCATGCCCAGGCCCTGGCCCTGCTGGGCGGCGTGGTGACCGGCGCGCGGGCCCGGCGGGTCCTCAAGGGCCTGCTGGCCGGCGACGACCTGCACCGGGCGAGCTACTACTTCAGCTTCTACCTCTTCGAGGCCCTGCGCGCGATGGGCCAGGGCCACCGCTTCCTCGACCAGCTGGGGCGATGGAAGGAGATGGTCGCCCTCGGTTGCCGCACGCCCCTGGAGAGCTTCGAGCCCAGCCGAAGCGACTGCCACGCCTGGTCCAGCCAGCCGTTGTTCCACCTGTACGCCACGACGGCGGGCATTCGGCCGGCCTCGCCGGGCTTCCGCACCGTCGCCATCGAGCCGCAGCTGGGCGACTGGCCCCGCATCGCCGGTGAAATGCCCCACCCCGACGGCGTGATCCGCTTCGACATTGACCAGCAAAAGGGCACAGCCACCCTCGACCTGCCCGCCGGCCTGACCGGCACGTTCACCTGGCAGGGCAGCGAGACGGCCCTGCACGAGGGCCCCCAGACGATTGAGCTGTAGTCGTCAGCGACCACGAACCGCCCCCCGCGCGCAGTATGGAGTGCGGCGACAGAGTCGCCGCTTTGGCTCGGCGGCGCCGCAGTCCAGCCAAAGCGGCGATTGCATCGCCGCACTCCAAAGGGCGGGCACCGGTCGTGACGGGCCGGGGCGGATGAGCTGCCCTGTTGACAAGACCCCCGCCGCGCGGGACAGTATGGGCGGCGCAGCGGAGCTACCGGTGCCCGCTCGGGGCACGGGCCGATGGCGTACTCAAGTCAGGAGGATGCGGCAGCATGTCCAAGGCACCGAAAGAGGTCAGGGCGGCCGTGATGACGGCGCCGGGGTCGATGGAGCTTCGGCGGTATCCCTACCCGCCGATGGATGCCGACTCGGCCATCCTGAAGGTCGAGATGTGCGGCGTGTGCGGCACCGACAAGCACATCTTCAAGGGCGACGCCACGATGATCCGCGGCAAGCCGATCTGCCCGTACATCGGCGGGCATGAGGTCATCGGGACGATCGTCGAGATCGGCCCCAACGCGGCCGCGGTCATGGAGTACGACCGTCAGCCGCTGCAGGTGGGCGACCGGGTGGCGCTGGCCGTGGAGGTCAACTGCGGCCAGTGCTGGTACTGCCGCAACCAGTACAACAACACCACCTGCGAAAACCAGCTCATGGCGTACGGCATCCACCCCGGCGCCGACGTGCCCCCGCACCTGCGCGGGGGCTTCGCCGAGTACATGCACATCGCGCCCGGCACGTCGCTGTTCAAGGTCCCCGAGGCCATGGCCACCGACGTGGCGGTCTTCGTGGAGGAGATGGCCGTCGCCTACCATGCCCTGGCCCGGGCTGTGCAGCCCTTCCCCGCCGTGAAGGAAGGCTTCGGGCCGGGCGACTCGGTGGCGGTGCTGGGCAACGGGCCGCTGGGCATCCTTCACGGCATCATGGCCAAGATCCAGGGGGCGGGCCTGTGCATCGCCACCGACCTGGCCGACCTGCGGCTGGCCAAGGCGAAGGAGCTCTACGCCGACGTCACGATCAACGCCTCCACGACGTCGGCCGACCAGCGCGTGCAGCGGGTCCGCGAGCTGACCGAGGGCGTGGGGCCGGACCTGGTGATCGAGTCGGCCGGCGTGCCGGAGGCCTTCATCGAGGCCCTGGAGATGGTCCGCAAGGGCGGCACGGTGATCGAGGTGGGCAACTGGGTCGACACCGGCCAGACCGTCCCGCTGAACGTCATGCAGCAGGTGACCAGCAAGAACGTGCACATCCACTCGGTCTTCCATTGCGGCACCGGCTGGGGCCCCGTGCTCAACCTGATGCAGCGGCACGCGGAGCGGTTCGATTTCGCGTCGATGATCTCGCATCGGATGGGCCTGGAGGAGCTGGTCAAGGACATGGCCCTCGTCGTGGACCCCGAAGCCTGCGTGAAGGTGCAGGTGGTCCCCCACAAGGAGTAGCCGCCCGGAGCCCTGAATAGTGTGGTCCGGAGCGTCGAAAGGACGTGGATCGGAGAGCTGGAAGGGCGTGGGTCGGAGCTTCGAAGGGGCCTGGATCGGAGCCCCGAAGGGGCGCCAGTATTTAGCCGGGGGCGTGAGCCCCCGGAACAGGCGTCCCTATAATGACTTGAGCCCCGAAGGGGCGGCAGTGC
>JAWLCG010000007.1:0-17596 GCA_041687295.1 Phycisphaerae bacterium
CCCGGCCCACAGCAACAACAGCGGAATCCACATGAGGTAGCGCATGGCCGGGTGCCGGCCGGAGACGGGCCCTGTCGGGCTGACCGTCGAGCCGCTGCCGGTACAGCAGGCGCGGGCCTACCCGGAAACGGTCACCGGGCGGTTCGTGAGCCTGGCCGACTTCGAGCCGGCCGAGACCGGCGGCACGCCGCGCCCGCAGGCCCAGCTGGAGCTGTTTCGGCTGGCGGGGCGCGACGGCGCGATCCGCTACGTCGCCATGCCGACTCGCACCGGCTCGGGGGCCCTGGCCGGCTCGCTCAACCCGGGCGCCTGGCTGCGATTCAACCCGGAGTTCCGCGACTGGCGGGCCTACACGCTGCTGAGCCTGGCCGTCCACAGCCCGACCGACCGCGACGACCTTCGCATCGCCCTGTCCGCCGGGGGTGCGCGATGGGTCGGCCCGCCGCTGCTGACGCGGGCGGGATGGTCGACGGTGCTGGTGGACCTGGCCCGCCTGGATGAGGAGGGCTTGGACCTCCGCCGGGTCGAGGCCGTCGAGCTGAGCTTCTCGGCGGCCGAGCGACCCGTCGCGTTCGGCCTGGACGATCTGATGCTGGTGGACAACACCCGCCGCATCCCCGGCACGCCCGTGGGAATGGGCCTGGTCCGCCGAGGGCTGGAGTACTCGCTGGCCCTGCCGGGCTGGCCCGAGCCGATCACCTTTGGCCAGGACGACCAGGGCCTGTGGCGCACGGCCCCGCTGGCCCCGCAGCTGCGCCTGCATCGGCCGGGCGAGCCGGTGGCGACCGAGGGCGAGGATCTCCGGGCCCTGGGCGAGAGGCGGATCGGGGCGATCGAGTTGCTGGAGGTCTCGCCGGTCCGCGTTCGGCTGCGAAACACGTGGTTCTTCCCCCCGCAGGCCGGGGCGTGGCTCGACCCGGAGGTGCGGCAGGTCCGCTGGGACCACACCTTCTACCCCGATGGGCGCTGGGTTATGCAGGTGCTGCTGAGCAACGTCGGCGGTGAACCGGTCGAAGCAATAACACTCACGTTGCCCCAGCCGGCCGGCTGGTCGGACGGGCACATCGGGCCGACGATGACCGCGCCGCTGGAGGGCCCCGTGGGCGCCTGGAGCCTGCTGCTGACCCCGGCGACCGACGCGGGGTCGGCCCAACGCGCCAATTTCGCCCAGCCCCCTGCGGTGGGCATCCGCCTGGGCCGGGCCGTGCGGGCGGCCGGCGACGCCAACGGCGACGGCTTCGACGAGTCGCAGGGCTGTTACCGCGCCGAAGCCGTCGGCGGCAACGTTCGGCTGGAACTGGCCCCGGGCGCAGTGCCGCTGGTCCGCCCGATCGTGCTGGCCGAGGGGCCTTGGCGGGACGACGTCTGGGCCCAGTGCCAAGGCCTGCCCCTTCGGCCCGTCGCGCGGACCGACCGGGGCGCCATTGCCGTCGTCCCCGACACGCTGACCGCCCCGGCCCTGGTGGAGTTCACGGGCCCCATCGGGGCGCTGGACGAGTAGCCAACCCACCTGCGCCGTATGGAGTTCGGCGGCCTTGACGCCGCACTCCATATTGGGTCCGTCAGGTGGAGTGTTCTTCGGACGCTGGGGGCCAGGGTCGGCTGAGCACGCACCGGCGGAGGCTGGGATTTTGTCCTTCGCAACCCCCTCGAAAAGCCCACGGTTTCGGCGGGGGTTTTCGGTACCATTGGGGCCATGCGAATCCCCCACCCGGGCACCTTTGCCGGCGGGCTGGCCCTGCCGGAGGACAAGTCGGCGACACGGCACTCGCCGGTTCGGCCGCTGGGTCCGCTCGCGCAGCTGCGGGTGCCGCTGGAGCTCTGTGGCCCGGATCGCGCCGAGCCGACGGTGGCGCCGGGCGATCGGGTCGAAGCCGGGCAGGTCATCGCCCGCGCCGGCGAGCTTCCGGTGCGGTCACCGGCGACGGGTATCGTGCGAGCCCTGGGCCGGGGGCTGCTGGTGGGCGGGGCGGGCGGCCTGGTCGAGACGCCCACGGTGGACCTGGCCGAACCCATGGGCCCCGAGGGCCCCGTGGTGGTCGCCAAGCCCTGCGTCTGGCAGGATCTGGAGCCCGAGGCCCTGCTGGAGCGGATCGCCGCGGGCGGCCTGGTGCGGTTTGGCCGGCCCGTCGAGCCGCTGCACGTCTGGCTGGCGCGGGCGCGGCGCCGGCGGGTCGACACGCTGATCCTCAACGGCATGGAGAACCAGCCCGCCCTGACGGCCAGCCATCGCCTGCTCGTCGAGCACGGGCCGGCCGTGCTGGAGGGGCTGGGGATCCTGGGCCAGCTGCTGGGCACGCGGCGGAGGCTGCTGGCGGTGGACCGCCGGCACATCGACGACTACCGCCACCTCGACGCCGCCGCCCGGGCCCACCGCGTCCAGCCGCTGGCGGTGCTGGACAAGTACCCCGCCGGCCATGACATCCTGCTGACCCGCCTGCTGACGCGCCGCGAGGTGCCCCCCGGCCACGAGCCGCTGGATGTCGGGGCCGCCTGCGTCAGCCCCGAGGCCTGCCTGGCCCTGCACCGATGGCTGACCGCCGGCGAATCGACCCTGGGCCGCGTGGTCACCCTCGGCGGGCCGAGCGTCCACTGGCCCGGCAACTACCTCGTGCCCTTCGGCGCCCAGGCCGGCGATGTGCTGGCCAGCGTGGGCGCCCGCGAGGGCGAACGGCTCTGTCACGGTAGCCCGATGGCGGGGCTGGTGGTGGGCCCGGCCGTGCTGGTCGGACCGATGACCTCGGCACTGCTGGCCCTGGCCGAGCCGGCCGTCGAGCCGCCCACCGCGTGCATCCGCTGCGCCTGGTGCACCGACCACTGCCCGGTTCGGCTGGACGTGGCCAACCTCAACGACCTGTTCGAGATGGGCCAGCTCGACCGCGCCGGCCGCTACGGCGTGCAGGCCTGCCTGGGCTGCGGCGTGTGCAGCTTCGTCTGCCCGGCCCGGCTGCCGCTGACCCACCGCATGGCCCAGATGCGCCGCGCCCTGAACGCCCCGACCGTGCCCGCCGCCGCCCTGCCGGCCGACGCCCGAGCCCTGGACGAGGTGACGCGATGACGCAGGTTACCTCCGCCGCCCGGGCCGCCGCCCAGGCCCTTCCCCGCGCCGGCTGGCCGCCGGCGCCGCTGCTGCGCGCCCCGGAGACCAGCGGCACGATCTTCCGGGTGACCACGCTGGCCGCCCTGGCGCCGCTGGGGGCGGGGCTGCTGTTCTTCGGCTACCGGGCGGCGATCCTGGCGCTGCTCAGCGTGGTCGGCTGCGTGGGCATCGAGGGGCTCTACTTCCGCATCACGCGAGCCCCGGCCCTGGCCGACCGCCGCCACGCGGTGCTCACCGGCGTGCTGCTGGCCCTGACCCTGCCGCCCCATGCCGCCTGGTACGTGCCGCTGGTGGGGGCAGCCTTCGCCATCCTCATCGGCAAGGCGATCTTCGGCGGCGTGGGCCACTTCCTCTGGCAGCCCGCCCTGGTGGGCCGACTCGCCATCGCCGGCCTGTTCGCCCTGCCGGTGCTCAACCCGGCCCAACCGAGCGACTGGCCTCTGCTGGCCCCCCCGCGGATATTCACCGGCGACGTCACCGACTGCCGCCCCACGACCCTCTACCAGGGCTGGGACCAGACGCCCCTGCCGGCCGGCGGAGAGGGCTTCCTGCTGCCGCGCCCCGTCCAGACGCTCCGCGGCCTGACCCATGGCGACTGGCCCGTCTATGGCAGCGTGCTGGAGGTCTTCGGCGACCTGCCGCCCATCCGCGACCTGCTGCTGGGGGCCACGCCGGGCGGCCTGGGCGAGACCTCCGCCCTGATCATCCTGCTGGCGGGCCTCTACCTGGTCTACCGCCACTACGTACCGGCCGTGCTGGTGATGGCCATGGTGACCGCGGCCGCCTTCACCGTCGCCATCGCCCCCATCCAACTGCTGGGCCCGACCGGGACGGTGAGGCTGGAGTGGCTGCCGATTACGCTCGAGCCGCTGGAGCACGGCTTCGCCTACGTCAGCTACCACCTGTGCAGCGGTGAGCTGCTGCTGGCGGCGTTCTTCCTGGCTCCGGAGATGACCAGCCGACCGGTCACGCCGCGGGGCCAACTGGTCTTCGGTCTGGGCTGCGGGGTGCTGGCGATGCTGCTTCGACTGTACGGGCCCTTCCCGCTGAGCGGCTACCTGGCCGTGCTGGTGATGAACACCTTCACCCCGGTGCTGGAGCGGCTGACCCGCCCGCGGGTGCTGGGCCGGCCCCCGCTGTGGCAGCGGATGCTCGGCGGGCCCCGATACCTGCGCCGCTAGACTATTCTCCTCTTGGACCTGCGGGTGCGTTGGGCCGCGCTGGGGACGGCCCGACCCGATGCCCACGGAAGGCATTCCGTGGGCTTGGGCCGAATCCAGCTTGCGGACCCGCAGGCGCAATCGACAGACGGTGTAACCGCTCGGCCCTGTGGCCGGCCTTGCAAATCCTGACGCGAAGGCTATCCTGAGACGCTCCATGGAATGCAACGAGAACAACCTGCCGGAAGACCCCACCCCGCCGGTCGAAACGCCCGGGGCCCCCGCTGACCCGGCCAGTCCCGACGCGCGGGCCGAGGCGGAGGCGCCCCCGCGTGCCCCCGAGGCCGACCCCTCCCCCGAGGCCCCGCCCGAGCCGCCGGCGATGCTCGAGCTGACGGCGGAGGACCTCTCGGCCGTCGAGGCGGTGCTGTTCACCACCGACAGCGCCCTGTCGGCGGCGAAGGTGGCCGAGGTCGTCGGCCTGGAGGCGGGTCGGCGGGCGGTTCGGCTGGCCATCGAGCGGCTCAACGCGCGCTACGCCGAGATGGGCTGCTCGTTCCGCATCGAGTCGCTGGCCGGCGGCTATCAGATGCTCACGCTGCCGGAGTACAACGACATCCTGGCCAGGCTGCTGAAGGTCCGCTCCGAGAGCAAACTCAGCCAGGCCGCCCTGGAGACGCTGGCGATCGTGGCCTACAAACAGCCCATCCTGCGGGCCGACGTCGAGGCCATCCGCGGCGTCAGCAGCGGCGAGATGGTCCGCAGCCTCATGGAGAAGGGCCTGGTCAAGATCGTGGGCCGGGCCGAGGAGATCGGCCGACCGATGCTCTACGGCACCACCATGCGGTTCCTGGAGGTCTTCGGCTTGGCCGACCTGAAGGACCTGCCCAAGGTCGAGGAGCTCGCCCGCTTCGCCCGCCCCGCCGAGCCACCACCGGCCGAGCCGGCGCCCGACGAAGCCGAGCCGCCGACAGAGCCGCCCGCGGACACCGAGCCGCCGGCCGACACGTAGGCCGGGCATCCCTCGTAGGCCGGTCATCCCTCGTAGGCCGGGTCGAGCGAAGCGAGGCCCGGCAACGACGGCACCAGCGGTTTTCGCATGTCCCTATAACCCCGGGGTCTTGCAAGGACGATGCAGGGCCCGTTTTGGCAAAGCTTGACCCCCAGAGAGTCCGATAACAACCCTATGGTCCGGACGCCTGGCAACCCGGTGGCCGTGGTGCTGCGCATGGCGTGGCTGGCGGCGGTCTGCGCGGTGCTGATGGGTCAGTCGCCCCCGGCCCCACAGCCGGCGCTGTCGGATCTGGCGGCCGAGCTGGTGCCGCCCCCGGCCGAGCCCGCCCCCCAGCCGGAGGCCGAGCCGGCGACGACGGTGGCCTCGACCGTCCTGGAGGCGGCCGCTGAGGCCCTGGCCGGCGAGCCCGACCCGACGGCGGCGGGCCTGGAGCGGCGGGTCGCCCTGATGGACTTCGAGGAGTTCGGCCTGCACGGCATCCGCCTGCCCAAGGGCTGGTACCGCGACGAGCTGCCCGGCGGGCGCTTTCCGCAGTACGTCACCGGCGAGCTGACCGGCGACCGCGCCCACGGCGGACGGTGGAGCTTCCGCCTGCGGCTCAACGGCGGCAACGTCGCCTACACCTACCTCGACCGCCTGCCCGTCAACCCGCACAACGACTACGTGCTGGTTGGCTGGGTGCGGACCGAGGGCCTCCGCGTCGCCCGTGCCCAGGCCCGCATGTTCCTCATCGACGCCGATGGCGAGCCGATCGAAGACAGCCTGGCCGTCAGCGAGCCGCTGGGCGGGCCCAACAGCCCCGCCGACGGGCAGTGGCACCGCTTCACCCTCCGCCTGGCCCACGTGCCCGAGCGGGCCGCCCAGCTCCGCGTGACCCTGGGCCTGCTCCAGCCCTCCGTCTGGCAGGGCGCCGAGGTCCAGCGGATCTACCAGCAGGACATCACCGGGTCGGTCTGGTGGGACGACATCGCCATCTACCGCCTGCCCGGCGTAACGCTGGAGACCGGCGCCGCCGCGAACGTCTTCGCCCCAGCCGAGGCGCCCTCCCTGACGGCCACGCTGGACGGGCTGGACGCGGCCCAGTCGGCGGTGGTCCTCAGCGTCCGCGATGCCGCCGGCGACCCGGTCCACCAGCGGGTGCTGGAGATCGACCCGACGCAGACCCGTAACCGCCTGACGGCCGAGCTGCCCAACCTGGAGCCGGGGCTCTACGTCGGCGAGCTGGCCGTCGCGGTGGCCGGGCGGACGCTGCTCAAGCGGAGCTGCCCGTTCGTGCGGCTGGGCCCGCTGCCGGCGACGGGCCGAAGCGGCCTGACCGTCGATGCCTCGTCCGAGCCGCCCGCCCGGTGGGACGCCGCCCTGGCCTTCGCCCGCACCCTGCGGCTGGAGGGCCTGGTCCTGCCGACCTGGCCGACCGACCAGCCGCCCCGCGCCGTCCTGCCCGAGCCGCTGGACCCCGACGACCCGCTGGCACCCTTCGCCCTGCTGAGCACCCCGACCGCCCCGGCGACGGCCCCGGGAAACGCCTCGGCCTCGCAGGCGGGCTCGGCCGCAACGGCCCCGCCGCCGGTGGCGCCCGAACTGCTGGCGATGTTCCGCCGCTGCCGGGCCCTCGGCGTGGTGCCCGCCCTGGCCGTCAACCTGCCGCCGGCCCTGCGCGACGGGCCTGAACTGCCCGGCACCGTCGTCGAGGAGCTGGCCAAGGCCAACCCCGCCCTGCTGGGGCCGCTGGCCGAGCTGGTCGCCCGCGTGGGCTCGGGCGTGGGGGCCTGGCAACTCACGGCTGAGCACCCCGACCTGGACCGCTCCGCCCTGATCGACCCGGCCCTGGTGGCCGCGGCCGAGACCAACCTCCGCGGCCTGCTCGGTCGGCTGCTGGTGGCGCCGGAGCTTCGCGTGCCGTGGAACGCCCACGTCGCCTGCGATCTGCCAAGCCAGCCGACCCTCAGCGCGTTCATCCCGACCACCATCGCCCCCGAACGCATCGCCGAACACCTGGCCTCGCTGGGCTGCCCTGTCGGGCAGGTGCACCTGGAAGTGCTCGACGCCGACGTGCCGCGACTGGCCCGGCTGGGCGACCTGGCGCTGCGCTACGCCCACAGCCTCGCCGCCGGCGTGGGCAGCATCGCTCTGGACCCGCCCTGGAGCGTCGACGGCGAGGGCCAGGTGAGCCCCGACGAGGCCCTGCTCGTCGCCCGCACGCTCAGCGCGTACCTCGGCGAGGCCCGCTTCCTGGGCACGCTACAGCTGGACGAGTCGGCGGTGGCCCTGGCCTTCCAGCAGGCGGGCCGGGCCGTGCTGGTGGTGTACGACACGACCCTGGAGGCGCACCGGCCGCCTGTCGCGCTCGAGCTGCCCCGCCGGGCCCAGGCCGTCGACCTCTGGGGCCGCCCCAGCGAACTGGAGCGTAGGGACGGCTTGGCCCTGCTGCGCCCGGCTGCGATGCCCATGCTGGTGGTGGACGCCGACCCCGAGCCGATCGCTCTGGCCGCCAGCGTCCGCTTCACGCCGGATCGGCTGCCCAGCGAGTACGCCCGCCACGCCGTGCGTGTGGCCTTCACCAACCCATACCCCTGGGCCGTCAGCGGCGAGATCCGCCTGACCGGCCCAGCCGGCTGGCGCATCGAGCCAGCGTGGCAACCCTTCCACCTCGGCGCGGGCCAGAGCTGGTCGGGCGAGATGGCGGTGGTCTTCCCCTACAACGAGCCGGCCGGCCTGAAGCGCTTCGAGGTCGCCGTCGAGGTCGACGCCAACGACGCCTGGAGCGTCCGCTGCCCGGCCTGGCTGCGGCTGGGCCTGGAGAGCCTGGCGATGGACCTCGAGCAGGACCTCGACGCCGACGCCATCCTCACCGTCCGCCAGACCGTCACCAACCGCTCCACCCAGCCGCTCAGCGCCGAGTGCTACGTCCACATCCCCGGCCGACCGCGGCAGCGGGCCCTGATCCAGGACCTCGCCCCGGGCCAGTCGGCCATCCAGAGCTTCCGCTTCCCCGACGCCCTGGGCCTCCGCGGCCGACCCCTCCACGCCGGCGTCCGCGACCTCGACAGCCCCGCCATGCTCAACCACGCCGACCGCGTGCGCTAGGTCCTACGTAGGCTGGGACAGAGCCCCAGGGGCGGCGTCCTACCTTCATGGGCGTCCGCCGCGCCCTGAAGATGGGCCACAGAGGACCCAGCGCGGACATCGCCCGCAACCCAAGCTGCATCCGTAACGCGGCCCGGCGGTTCAGAGGAAACAGCGCGAGGGCTCTGCCCCCACACCCCCGGGGCAGAGCCGCGGGCATGCCCGGGGTCTTTGGGGGCGTTGGCGCCAGCGAGGGCGATTTCGCGTGAAACGGCGGCGCCTGTCCCTCGACTACTCCTCCCGGATCGACCGAACCCGTCCACCATCCTTGACAGGTGGGGGGCTGGCGGGGATGATGGCTCGGTTTCCCGCGGGCTGTCGCGTGGGAGCGAACCTTGCGACTCCGAAAGAGATAGAACGGACATGCTGGAAGAGATCTACCGCGAACGGCTCGAGAAGCTCGAGAAGATCCGTGCCCTGGGCGTCGACCCCTACGGCGGCCGATACGACTCGGCCGAGCCGATCGGGAAGGTGCTGGGCCGGTTCGAGGACGACGTCGAGGGCCAGGCCGCCGACGTGGCGGGGCGGCTGGTGCTGCTGCGCGACATGGGCAAGCTCATCTTCGCCCAGCTGCGCGACTCGAGCGGCACGATGCAGATCGCCCTGCGCAAGAACGCCCTGGACGAGACGCAGTGGTCCCTGGCCAAGCTGCTGGACCTCGGCGACCTCGTCGCGGTGGCCGGGCAGCTGCAGCGGACCAAGACCGGCGAGATCACCGTCTGGGCGGACCGGCTCACGCTGCTGACCAAGAGCCTGCTGCCGCTGCCGGAGAAGTACCACGGCTTGCAGGACGTGGAGATCCGCTACCGCCAGCGGTACCTCGACCTCATCGTCAACCCCGAGGTCATGGAGACCTTCCAGCAGCGGGTGGCCATCCTGAACCACTTCCGCCGCGTGCTCCAGGAGCGGGGCTTCCTGGAGGTCGAGACGCCCATGCTCCAGTCGATCTACGGCGGGGCGGCGGCTCGGCCCTTCACGACGCACCATAACGCACTGGACATTGGCCTGTTCCTCCGCATCAGCCCGGAGCTGTACCTCAAGCGGCTGCTGGTGGGCGGCATGGAGAAGGTCTTCGAGATCAACCGCAACTTCCGCAACGAGGGCCTCGACACCCGCCACAACCCCGAGTTCACGATGATGGAGCTCTACCAGGCCGGGGCCGACTACGAGGTGATGATGGAGATCACCGAGACCCTCGTCAGCACCGCCGCCCAGGCGATCTTCGGCACGACGGTTCGGCCCTTCGGCGAGCTGGAGATCGATTACAAGA
The DNA here is from genome assembly GCA_041687295.1 of Phycisphaerae bacterium. GTDB lineage: Bacteria > Planctomycetota > Phycisphaerae > SM23-33 > FEN-1343 > JAWLCG01. Next base: position 9,672 of record JAWLCG010000007.1, read on the forward strand.
CCCCCTGGCGGCGGGCGACGTACGACGAGCTGCTCCGCGAGCACGCGGGCGTCTCGATGTTCGACATCTCGGCCGTGCGGGCCAAGGCGCGGCAGCTGGACCTGCCCGAGGCGGGCCGGGCCGACGCGGTGGTCGTCAACGACGTCTTCGAGGCCACCTGCGAGCACGCGCTGCTCCAGCCGACCTTCGTGAAGGACTACCCCGCCGAGATCTGCCCGCTGACCCGCCGCGACCCGTCCGACCCGCGGATCGCCCTGCGGTTCGAGGCCTTCGTGGCCGGCATGGAGCTGGCCAACGCCTACACCGAGCTGAACGACCCGGCCATCCAGGAGGCGAACTTCCGCCAGCAGCTCGCCGGCGAGGCCAAGGACGAGACCATGCGCGTCATGGACGAGGATTTCGTCACCGCCCTGCGCCACGGCATGCCGCCGGCCGGCGGGCTGGGCATCGGCATCGACCGCGTGGTCATGCTGTTGACGGGCCGAACGAGCATCCGCGACGTGGTACTGTTCCCGCAGCTTCGGCCGCACGGCGGGTAGGGGTTAATCGGTTGACTGGTTAATTGGTTAACTGGTTGACTGGCGAACGCCACCGCCAACGAGCTTGCGAATCGCGTACAAGGTTCTGACTAAGTAACCAATTAACGAGTTAACCAGTTAACCCTCTTCGCCTATGTACAAACTCTTCCTCGCAATCCGCTACCTGCTCAAGCGGCCCATCGCGCTGCTGCCGATGATCGGCATCGCCCTGTGCGTGTGGATGGTGCTGGTCGTTTCCAGCGTGATGACGGGCTTTCTCGACCTGGTCGAGAGCTCGGCCCGAGGCATGCTGGGCGACGTGATCGTCGACGTCGGCACTCCGGGCGGGCTGGCCCACTACGATGAGCTGATCGCCGAGGTCGAGGCCATCCCCGACGTCCAGGCGGCCACGCCGGTGATCTACGCCTACGGGCTGCTGCGGGTGGACGAGGACTTCACGCAGTTCGCCCGGCTGGTGGGCATGCGCCTGCCCGAGGCGACGGAGGTGACGACCTTCGCCCAGGGCCTTTGGCCGCAGGGGCTGCAGGAGAACCCCGCCTTCGCCGTCTCGCCAGACCGCGTGGGCGCCCTGGAACGGCGGACCGAGTCGATCCTGCCGGACATGCAGGCCATCGAGCAGGAGTTGCAGCAGCTCCAGGAGCTGCTCTACGCCGAGATGGAGAAGCCCCCCGCCGAGCAGGACCCCGACCGGCAGCGGCGGATCCAGCTGGCCATCGACCGCGGACGCAAGCAGCTCAACCTCTACGAGCGGCTCTACGTGTACGACCCGCAGCTACCCGGCGTGATGCTGGGCGTGGACATCGGTGGCACGACCACGCGCGACCCGGACACCGGCGAGATCACCCGCTACATCCAGCCCGGCCAGCGGGTGACGCTGGTGATGCTGCCCATCGGGCGCGGACGCATCAGCCAGACCGCCCTGGAGCCGATCAGCAAGCCCTTCACCGTCGTCGGCGACGCGCGGATGGGCATCTACCAGGTCGACAGCATGCACGTGTACGTCGACTTCGACACGCTGCAGAACCTCGTGGACATGGCCCCCCGGACCGACCTGGACACCGGACGAATCGACCCCGCCCGGGCCAGCCAACTGCTGGTGAAGGTCCACCCGCCCACCAGCGAGCGGAAGCTGCAGCGCGTCGCCGACGAGGTGCGGGCGGCCTGGGAACGCTTGGCTGGCCGGCACGTGCAGGACCTCGGCGGCACGATGGTGGACGTGCGGACCTGGCGCGAGAAGCAGGCGATGTTCATCGGGCCCATCGAGAAGCAGCGGGTGCTGGTGATCGTGATGTTCGGCGTGGTCTCGCTGGTGGCGGTGGTGCTGGTGTTCGCGATCTTCTACATGCTGGTCGTGCAGAAGACCAAGGACATCGGCATCCTCAAGAGCATCGGCGGCTCGAGCTGGGGCGTCGGGGCGATCTTCCTGATCTACGGCATGGCCATCGGCCTGGTGGGCAGCGTGCTGGGCTCGGTGGGCGGGTACCTCTTCGTGCGGAACATCAACCCGATCCACGACTGGGTCGCCAACGTGTTCGACTACCGTGTGTTCGACAAGCGGGCGTACCTGTTCGATCAGATCCCCAGCTCGGTGGACTTCGCCGACCTGGTGACAGTGGTGGTGGCCGCGGTGCTGGCCGGGCTGGTCGGCTCGCTGCTGCCGGCCTGGCGGGCGGCCCGCATGCAGCCGGTGGAGGCCCTGCGGTATGAGTGAGACCATCATCCATGTCCAGAAGCTCGCCAAGAGCTACCGCATGGGCCCCGCCGAAGTAAAGGTCCTCCGCGGCCTGAGCCTGACGGTGGAGCGGGGCGAGTTCCTGGCCGTCGTAGGCTCCAGCGGCTCGGGCAAGAGCACGCTGCTGCACCTGGTGGGCCTGCTGGACGAGCCCGACGCCGGCTCGATCGTCCTGGACGGTCGCGAGATGACCACGCTGTCGGCCCGCCAGCGGGTGCGGATGCGCCGCCAGGACATCGGCTTCGTCTTCCAGTTCTACCACCTGCTGCCCGAGCTCAACGTGTTGCAGAACGTCCAGATCGCGCAGATGACCGGCACGAGCACGCTGGACTGGCTGTTGGGCGGGCGGGTTCAGGCCCGCGCCCAGGCCGTCGAGCTGCTGGAGCTGATGGGCCTCGGTGAGCGGTTGAAGCATCGGCCCGGGGAGCTCTCCGGCGGCGAGCGCCAGCGGGTCGCCATCGCCCGCGCCCTGGTCAACCGCCCCCAACTGCTGCTGGCGGATGAGCCGACGGGCAACCTCGACCGCCGGACCGGCGAGGCCATCCTCCAGGTCCTGCGCGACTTCCACACCCGCCACGGCCAGACGACCGTCATGGTCACCCACGACCCGGCCCTGGCCGAGCAGGCCGACCGTATCGTCCACCTCCAGGACGGCCGACTGAAGTAGGCCCCGCGCCAGAGCGGCCCAAGCCCACTGCAGGCGCAGGGGATTGCACTGGCGAAGGATGGCGGGCCGGAGGCGAACATGTTACCAGCGGTGCCGGCTGGGTAGGCCGAAAGGCAGGCCCAACCAGTCCTGGCGGAAGCAGCTGCCGGGCGGGGCGACGGCGTCGAGGGCGGCGCGGTCGGCGTCGGTGACCTCCACGTCCAGGGCGCCCAGGTTGTCCTCGAGCTGCCTGGCCGAGCTGGGGCCGGCGATGGGGCAGGTGATCCCCGGTTGGGCCAGGCACCAGGCCAGGGCCAGTTGGCTGGCGGTGCAGCCCTTCTCGCGGGCGAGCCGGCGGAGCGTCTCCAGCACGGCCCACATCGGCTCGGTGACTTCCGCGTGGGCCGGCGGATTCTCGCGCGTGTAGCGCTCCGTCAGCAGGCCGGCGCCCAGCGGCGACCACACCATCAGGCCCAGGCCATACGTCCGGGCCATGGGGACCAACTCCTGCTCGATCCATCGGGCCAGCAGCGAGTAGACCGCCTGCTCGCAGACGACGCGGGCCAGGCCCAGCTCGCGGCTGGCCCAGAGCGACTCGAGGATCTGCCAGCTGCGAAAGCCGCTGGTGCCGATGTACAGCACGTCGCCGGCCCGCACCAGGTCGTCCAGGGCCCGCAGCGTTTCGTCGAGGGCGAGGTCCGGGCTGGGCCGGTGGAGCAGCAGCAGGTCGATGCGGTCGGTCTGCAGCCGCCGCAGCGACTCGCGGGCCTGGGCCAGGATCGTTCGGCGGTCGTTCGCCTGGGGCTGGATCTTGGTGGTGATGACCACCCCGTCGCGCCGCCCGCTCTCGGCGAGGTAGCGCCCGATGATCCGCTCGCCCTCGCCGGCCCCGTAGACGTGGGCCGTGTCGAGGAAGTTGATCCCCGCCTCCATCGCCCGGCCCAGGATACGGTTCGCCTCGGCCTCGTCCGTCTTGCCGCTGAACTTCACCGTGCCCAGGCACAGCGCGCTGACCTTCACCCCCGTGCGGCCCAGGTTGCGGTACTCCATGATCGGTCCCTCCTGCGCAATGTCCTATGGCCCGCGACGGTCGGGGTGCCGTGGCTACGGCGTTTGTAGCCACGTCTTCGGGCCCCACCCGAGGCAGGGCGAGCCTGGGCCGTATGGAGTGCGGCGACAGCGTCGCCGCTTTGGATCGCATACGACAGAGCCAGCCAAAGCGGCGTCAAGGCCGCCGCACTCCATACTGCCCAGGGGGCGCCTACGCCATTGCGGCGCGGATTGTTTCGGCGGCGCGTTTCGGGTCGTCGGCCTGGAGGATGGCGCCGCAGACGGCGACGCATCGTCCGCCGGCGGCGACGAGCTGGGGGGCGTTGTCGGCGGTGATGCCCCCGATGGCCACCTGGGGCACGTCGACGTTCCGGGCCACCTCGGCCAGCAGGGCGGGGCCCTGAATGGGGCCGGCGTCCTTGGTCGTCGTGGCGAACATCGGGCCCACGCCGATGTAGTCGGCCCCGTCGGCCTGGGCGGTGCGGGCCTGGGCCAGCGAGTGGGTGCTGACGCCGATAAGCCGCTCGGGCCCCAGCAGGCTCCGCACGGCCCCGGCCGGCAGGTCGTCCTGGCCGAGGTGCACGCCGTCGGCGCCGCAGAGGCTCGCCACGTCGGGTCGATCGTTCACGATCAGCAGGGCGCCGGCCTCGTCGGTGAGCGCCCGCACCTGGTGGCACCAGGCGAGCAGGGCACCGGCGTCGGTCGTCTTTTCGCGGACCTGCAGGCAGCCCACGCCGCCGGCCAGGGCAGCCCGGGCGGTCGCCAGCGGGTCGTGGCGGCACAGGTTGCGTGTCAGCAGCAGGTAGAGGCGGACCTCGCCAAAGCGCCGCCGCCGCTCGCCACCGGCCCGCATCCGCGGCTCCAGGCCGTACGAGCGGTAGCGCAGGGCCTCCAGCCGGCCCGCCAGCGGGGGCGCGACCAGCTTGGCGTACTCCTCCAGCGTCCGCAGGGCCTCGCTGAGCCGTTTGCACGCCGCCGACACGACGGCCGACGGGTCGGGCCGGGCCCGCTCGGTGTCGGTCGTGATGGCCGTGCCGACGTCGCCGGGCGTGTCGCGGGCCGCCAGCAGGGCGTCGGCCGGCAGGGCCTGGGCGATCTGCTGCAACTCGCTTCGCAGGCTCTTGCACGTGCCCGACAGGGCCGGGTCGTCCAGCAGGAACCGGGCGTAGTCCTCCGCCACCCGCAGGGCCTCGCGGGCCCGGTTGAGGTTGGCGTCCAGGATGCGGTACACCTCGCGCATGGCCGAAGCGTACCGGGCGGGCGGGGGCAATGCAATGCATCGGGCCCCGAGCGCCGTCGGTCGACCCCGGCGCCGAAGAGGACCGGGCCGGGGATCTCGTCACCGCGTCACCGCGTCACTGCGTCACTGCGTTGCTGAGGCGGTGTATCATTGCCTGGCGCATTGACGCGGTGACGCATTGACGCATTGACCTCTCACCCGCCGTACTGCCGTTCGATGGCCTGGTCGAAGGCGTGGCGGTAGACGTCGGGGTTTTGCTCGTTGCCCCATCGGCCGATGCGTTCGCCGGCGAGGAACAGCATGACCGTGGGCGTATGGCTGGGGCGGATGTGGTGGTCCACGTACAGCAGCTCGGCCACGCGGATATCCAGCAGGACGAACTTGACCCGCCCGGCGTACTCGTCCGCCAGCCGCTGGAAGGTGTGCTCGAGGTGCGTGGAGTTGTCATCCTTGCCGAAGAAGATCACCGCCACCGGGTCAGGGCTCTTGAGGACCTCCTCCTGAAAATCACGCCGGCTGACGACTTCCTGCAACTGAGCCATCGGTGGTCTCCCCTCAAAAGTACTTCTCGGCGGGCCCAAGGCGAACCCACTGTCATTATAGGGGCGGAGGCGGGCGATGACCGTAGGCGCGGACGCTGAATCGGGGGACAGCCTCGCAGGCCTCCACGCCAACCCCCATGGATTGCACCGTGGGCTTGGAGAGAGAGATTCAACAGGCGACCGGGCGCTCGGGGGGCGGGACAGCGTGCCGGGGGCAGAGATCGAAAATCCGCAATCAAAAACTGAAAATCAAAGGATGTCCCGCGCCTGCTTCATGAGCTGCTCGAGGGGGCCGAACTGCTGCTCGAAGAGGTAGCGGTAGTAGCCGCCCTGGGCGAGCAGTTCGCTGTGGGGCCCGGACTCGACGAGTCGGCCGTCGCGGAGGACCAGGATGCGGTCGGCACCGATGACGGTGCTGAGGCGGTGGGCGATGATCAGGCTGGTCCGCCCGGCCATGACGCGCTGCAGGGCCTCGGTGATGAGGTTCTCGCTCTCGCTGTCGAGGCTGCTGGTGGCCTCGTCGAGGATGAGGATGCGCGGGTTCTGCAGCAGCGTGCGGGCGAGGCTGAGGCGCTGGCGCTGGCCGCCGGAGAGGCTCATGCCGCGCTCGCCGATGATCGTCTCGTAGCCCTCGGGCAGGGCGGTGATGAACTGGTGGGCGTTGGCGGCCCGCGCGGCGTCGAGGATGTCGGCGTCGCTGGCGCGTTTTCGGCCGTAGCGGAGGTTCTCGCGGATCGTGCCGGAGAAGAGGATCGGGTCCTGCAGGACGATGCCGATGCTCCGCCGCAGCCGGCGCAGGGGGTAGTCGCGGACGTCGATGCCGTCGATGCGGATCGAGCCGGCCTGGATGTCGTAGAGCCTCGGGATCAGCGTGACCAGCGTGCTCTTGCCGGCGCCGCTCTCGCCGACGATGGCGACGCGCTCGCCGGGGGCCACGTCGAAGTTCAGGCCCTTGAGCACCTGCGTGGAGGCGTTGTAACTGAACTGCACGTTCTCGAAGCTCAGCCCGCCCATGCCGGGCGTGCGGTCGGCGACGCCGGGGCGTTCCTGCACCTCGGGCACCTCGTCGAACAGGGTGAAGACCCGCTCGATGGCGGCCATCGACTGCTGATAGACGATGTTGATCTCGCTGAAGCGACGGATGGGGCGGTAGAGTTGGGCCATCGTCAGCAGGAAAAAGACGATCGCCCCGGCGTCCATCGTATCGCCGACGGCGAAGTACCCGCCGGCCACGAAGACGGTGGCCGTGCTGATGGCGATCATGAACTCGCTGGCCGAGGCGAGGATGTTGTTGAGCTTGCCTCGCTGCACCGACAGGTCACGCAGCTCGTCGACCTGGGCGGTGAACTGGCGGGTCTCGGCCGGCTCCTGGGCGAAGCTCTGGACCACGGCGATGCCCGCCAGCCGTTCGACGGCCGAGCCGCTGATCACCGACTGCTGCTCCTGCACGTCGTGGCTCACCTGGCGGATGCGGGGGTTGAGCCGGGCGTACATCCAGCCATAGATCGGCAGCACCATCAGCACCAGCAGCGTCAGTTGCCAACTCGTGTACAGCAGGGCCGCCAGGGCGATGCCGCCGGCGCCGACGTCGATGGCGACGTTGATGATGCCGCCGCTGATCATCTGCTGGGCCTGGCCGATGTCGGTCATCAGCCGGCTGATCAGCGAGCCGGTGGGCCGGGAGTTGTGGAAGTTCAGGCTCAGCCGCTGCAGGTGCTTCCAGAGGTCCTGCCGCAGGTCGAAGGCCATCGACGCCGAGATCGTCACCGTCCCCACGCCGCGGATGTAGATGGCCACCAGCTCCAGCAGGGCCACGCCGACCATGCCGGCGGCGAGCTTCCACAGCAGCCCCAGCCGGTCCTCCTGGGCCAGGCCGGCGTCGTTCTGGACGACCTGATTGATGATGATCTGGGCGATCTTGTTGGGGATCAGCGGCAGGCTGAACTTGGCGATACCGGCCACGATGACCGCCGCCAGCAGCCAGCGGTAGGGCCGAAGGTATCGCAAGTATCGAAATGCGGCGTGCTTTTTCTGTGCATCCATGCGTGGACAACCTCGAAGCGAAAGATTGTACCCCAGCCCGACCCGGTTGTCTGCCCTGTGCCCCGAAAAACGGGGGGGGATGGTGCCGTTGTAGGGCGGCCGCCCTCCGGCGGGGGGGCAGGGCCCGCGCGGC
>JAWLCG010000007.1:17606-34490 GCA_041687295.1 Phycisphaerae bacterium
CGCCGGGGCCTGTGATGTTGGCTTGTCCATGGCCGCTACTATGCCGTGCCGCCCGGCGGTTGTCCATGCCCTGGGGGGCTGGAGTTCTGGTAGGGCGGACGCAGTCCGGCGGGGGGAAAGGCCCCGCGCGGCGCCTCGTCCCAGCCGGACTGCGTCCGGCCTACAAGCTCAACCCGCAGGGGCAAGCGCAAAACGGTTTACGCGAAGAGTTGCTCGGCGGCGGCCAGGACGGTCTGGGGGCGGATCAGGGCCATGCAGGCGGTGTGGGGGCACTGGCGTCGGCGGCAGCCCCGGCAGGGGACCTCGGCGGCCAGGACGGCCTCGGCGCGGCGGTAGGGGCCGGTGCGGGCCGGCTCGGTCGGGCCGATCAGGGCCAGCTGCGGCCTGCCCAGGGCGGCGGCGATGTGCATGGGGGCCGAGTCGCAGCTGATCACGCCCCGGGCACCCGAGATCAGGCCCACCATCTGGGCAATGCTCGTCCTCCCGCCCAGGTCGATCACGTGGGGCCCGCCGGCCAGCGGGGCGCTGAGGTGTGTCTCGCCCGGCCCGGCCAGCAGCACGACGGGCCACCGCCGGGCCAGGCCGGCCACCACGGCCCGCCAGTGGGCGGTGGGGTAGAGCTTGCTCGGCCAGCGCGTGGCTGGGGCGATGGCGACGTAGTCCGGCCCGTGCTCGGCGACGAAGGCCTCGGCGAACGCCCGGCCCGCCTCGGGCACGGCCAGCTGGAAGTCCTCCGGGCGGGCGTCGATGCCCACCGCCCGGGCCAGGGCGATGTTGCGGTCCACCGCGTGCAGGCACTCTGGTGGCGGGGCAGTGGTGTGCGTGTAGAAGCGGGCGGCGCCCTCGCGGGCATCGGCGAAGCCCGCCCGGACGGCGGCCCCGCTCGCCCGGCTGAACAGGCCGCTGCGGAAGAGCCCCTGCAGGTCGAGCACCCAGTCGTAGTCGCCCCCGCGCAGCTGCCGCCACAGCGACCGTGCCGCCCGCAGGCCCGACGCGCTGCGCCACGCCCGGCCCAGGGCGCCGCGGTCGAACATCACCACGCCGTCCAGCTGGGGGTCGTCGGCCACCAGGGCTGCGCACGAGCGGGACAAAAGCCAGTCGATGTGCAGATCGGTCCCGAAGCTCCGCCGAAGCCCGCGCAGCACCGGCAGGGCCGTTGCCACGTCGCCCAAAGCGCTGGGCTTGATGAGCAGCACGCGCCGGGGCCGCGTCAGGAGGGGGCTGTCAGCGTCCATGCGGCCAGAAACTACCACAAGCCGCCCCGGCCGTTCCAGTGGCATCTGCCAGGCGGGCTGCTAGTCCAGCGCGTAGCCCACCACCACCAACGCCAGCAGCAGCAGGATCAGGGCCCAGAAGAAGCCGCTGATGGCCAGCAGGGCCGCCGAACTGGCGGCCTGGTCGGCGGCGGTCTGCTCGAGCGTCGGGGGTGGCTCGGCCTGGGCCGCCTGCGACACCGGCGGCAGCATCGTGGCCAGGAACAGCGTCACGATCACGCCCACCAGAACGAAGGTCAGCCACGGCACGCCCCAGGCCAGCGGCCCGATCGGGCCCAGCCAAATGCCCCCGGCCCAGACGGCCAGGAACAGCAGCACCGCGAAGACCACCAGCCCCGCCATCGGCCCGGGGCCCCGCCGGCCCAGAACGCTGTAGACCAGCACCGCCAGGCCCAATCCGATCACCAGCGCGAAGATCATGTCCAGCATGAACATCCCTGTCCCCCTGTCTGACCGGTCACTCCTCCCAGTAGTGCCGCCGGCCGTAGTAGTCGTACAACGCCCGCTCGTAGCGCCGGTTGACGGGCTGGTCGGGGTCGTACTCGGGGCTGTGCTTGATCTCGTCACGGGTGTGGTCGACGTGGACGAGGTTGTTGCCCCAGTCCATGCGGGCGACCCAGTCGGGCGAGACCAGCACCTTGCGCCCGGGCAGCCAGTTGCGGGTGTCGATGGCCATGTAGCGGATCGTCCAGCTGTCCGTGTCGGCGATGAAGTCCTCGACGTGGCCGATCTCGCCGTCGCGGGCCTGGATGTGGTAGCCGATGACCTCCTTGGCGCTGCGGAGGTTCGGGTCGCCCTTGCGCTTCTCGCGGGGCTTGCCCTCGGCCGCCGCCGGCGCCGCCGTCGGGGCCGGGGCCGGCACGCCGCCCATCGGGGCCCAGTAGGGCACCCAGCCGTAGTACTGTACCAGTTCCATCTCATGCTGACGCGAGACGGGCAGGTCGGTATCGAGGCTCGGCGCCTCCTCGATCTGCTGTTTGGAGAGCTTCAGGTGCATCTCCTGCTGGTCCCACTCGAGCCGGTCCATCTCGACCGGCGACACCAGCACCAGCCGGCCCGGCAGCCAATGGCCCGTATCGATGACGACGTAGCGGACCGTCCAGGTGTGGTCGTCGAACAGAAAGTCATCCACGTCGCCCAGCCCGTCGTCGGTGGCCTGGATGTCGTATCCCAGTATTTCGCGAAGACTTCGCAGCATGGTGTGCCCCTTTCCGTTGGCCGACCCTCTCCCCCCGGCCCACCGGGAGCCGGCGGATAGCGGCCCTGATCCATTATAGGCACGCCGGCCGGCGCCCCGCCCCCAGGCCCCAAAGACACCCGCCATCGCGTGGCCCGACCTGCGCAAGCCCCAGGCCAGCCTGGGTTCAGTCGAAATTGGCTTCGTTTCGCCGTCCCCCTCCACCCTTACCCTCCGGCCAATGCTGACCTTGCACCCACGACAATTGGGTTCGTTTCCCCAGCAGCCCCCCCCTCACATTCCCCGAGATTCCGCTACGATACGCAAATAGCTCCTATTCGCTCCGCCGCCCCGGAAGCAGAGAGAAGAGGTCTCTGACCTCCCTGACGCCTTTCCCGCCCCGACCCAGTCGGTAGGGCCGGCAGCTTGTTGCCGGCACAACGGCCCCGCCCGCCGTCATCCCGCCGGCAACGAGTCGTCGGCCCTACTGGACCGGCCAGACTGGAATGATGGGTCTGAACCGTGCCGGAACGCACCCAGCTGTAGAGGCCCTCTTCAGGCCGGTTCACCGGCCTTCGCCCCGCGCAGCGGGGTGTAGCCCAGGGCTTTGTAGCCCTGGGGACGGAGAACGCCCCTGTTCATGTTTGTCCCAGCCCACTGAAGCGGGCTGAGAAGAAGGAGTCCGGGGGCCCTGGCGTACGGGCCTGAAAGGCCGGGCCTGAACCCGCTGCGCGGGCGAAGCCCCGTGAACGGGGCTGCAGAGGCCCTCGCCGGGCCCCTCAGGGCGGATTCTGACTGGGGAGCTGGCTGCAGAGCCTGTCATTCTTGGCTGGACGGTGTACTACGTGCTGCCTGGGTTTCCCCTGACCCCTTTGTCTTCCCCGGGTCTTCCGTGTGCAGAAATAGGTGACTGTCCGCGTGACCCGCAGTCACACGCCGGGCGGGACGATCGCCCCGTGTGCTTCCAGCACCTGACGCAATGACGCTTGAGGCACGGCCCGGCACTCCTGACCCCCCTTGGCGGCCAGGGCGGCCAAGGCGCCGGCCGCCTGGCCCACCGCCATGCAGGTCGCCTGCACCCGCAGGGCCGAGTTCGCCTCGCGATCGCTGGAAATGCAGCGGCCGGCCGCGAGCAGGTTCCGCGTACCCTTGGGCAGCAGAGCGCCGCGGGGAACGCTCGGGACCACGCCCTCGGGCAATGACCGGCAGTCCAGCCCCTCGTCGGTATGCAGGTCGATGGGGTAGTAGGAGTAGCAGACCGGATCGCGCCATGCTCGACCCGTGACGTAGTCCTCGCCCGAGACCGTCTCGTCCCCTCGAATGACCGCAGTCTCACGGACGCCGCACTCAGAGGCCAGGAACTCGATCTGCAGCCCCTCCAGCCCCGGCTGCGTCCGCAGGAAACGAAACAGGCGCAGCAGGGAACGCCGGGCCACCAGTTCCAGTTGCGTACGGCCTTCGCTGGTCTGGGCGTCGGGTGCGGGGACATGCCCGACGTTGTCGCCCCCCCTTTGCAGCCAGGGCCGCACGTTGATGCGAAACATATTGCGGCTCACACCCACGACATCCAGCTGGCCGCTCTGCACCGCTGACTCCGCCCGGCGGTTGATCGCCTCCAGGTCGAGGTCGGCCAGGCTATAGCCCGTTGCACGGCAGATCAGCGTGGCCGGCTGGGTCTGGGCGTGCGTTCGCACGGGGCCGCCGGCCAGGGAGATGACGTTGGCATCGCCGGTGGCATCAATCAGCACGTGGGCCAGGACCTCTCTCAGCCCCGTCTTGGTGCAGAGGGTGACCCGCCATCCCGCATCGGTCTCGCGAACGGCGGCGGGCATGGCATGCAGAAGGACATCGGCGCCCGCCGAAATCAGCGCCTCGTCACACAGGGCCGCGAAGATGGCGCGGTTGACACGCACCTGGTGGGTCCAGTGGGGTCCGGCCCGAGTGAAGTCGGGCAGCGCACCGCCGCACTCGGCGACGCATCGGCTGACGAGTCCCCAGCCGATGCCCGCGATCACCTGCCGGCCAGCGGCATGGAATAGTCCGGGGAAATCGACGCCGGCCGAGGTTACGGTGCCACCCAGCGTGCCGTTCTTCTCAACCAGTAGCGTACGAACCCCCACATGTGCAGACTGCACCGCGGCCACCACACCCGCGGTGCCTCCACCTATCGTCACGACATCATAGTGTGGAATACCCATTCCCTCTTCCAGCCTGTAAAGGGAGTCCAGCGGCACACAGGTGAGTCCCGGGAACATCATACTCGGTCTGGCGATGCCGCACAGAGGCCCCCATTACCACGGAGCCCGGGCTCCACCAGCGGGGCCGGTCCCCATTGTATGTGCAGCCGGTGAACCTGCAAGAACCTGGGCTCCGTGCAGAGGCCCCCGGTCCCGACAATCCGAACCGCCAACCGGTAGGGGAACAGTGAAGGGCCGGCGTCGGGCCGGCCACACGATCACCCTCGCCGGATGGCGGGCCGGTCCCGAAGGGAAGACCGTCATGGGCGTCCTCGTGGAGCATCGCCCATGCGCGGCATTGCCGATCCCGCCGACATGTCGGCCGAGCAGCGCCGGGCCGAGCTGGCCGGGCTGCTGGCGGCCGGGTTCCTCCGGATGCGGCGCCGGTGGAGCTACCTGCCTCTCACCGCCGAGGCCACCGAAGGTGGCTCGGAAGCTTCGGCCGGCAAACTCTCGGAATCCACTGGATGTGTCCGGCCAATCGAGGCTCAGTGTCACACGCGTGGGCCACTTACAGGAGCAGGTGCTGGCCAAGCGGAAGGTCGGCGGGCAGGCCCGGGCGATGGTCATCTGCAGCGGCAAGCACGAGGACAACGGCCGGCCGGTGACCGAGGCGACGCTGAACGACTTCCCCAGCGGGCAGACCGAGACGAAGTTCCAGCAGGACCCGTACCGGTTCCTGGTCGTGGCCGACAAGTTCCAGACCGGCTACGACGAGCGGCTGAGCGTCACAATCGGTGGGGATTCCCCGTGCAAGAGTAGGCGATTCGCGTAAGATAGGCTGGCAGGGGGTTGCCCTGCGCAACAGGGGTTTCCCGCATTGTCGGTGCAGGAGCCTATCATGGGTCAGCAGGTGACGGCCTTGGCCGAGAATGGCTGCGGCTTCTGCCTGGCGCAGGCAGTTCTGATGGGCTAAATGCAGCTCCTGAACGTATCTTTGGTTGGCCGGCGCCTCGGGCTTACGGACTCGCGGTCGAGACAGGGGTTGGGCGCGGCCACTTCAGTTCATCCTGGGAGAAACGAACAGCATGGCCAAACGTACAAAGCAGGCGGACCTGCCAGTGCTGGAGAAGTGTCCGACCGGCATCACGGGGCTTGACGAGATCACCGAGGGCGGGCTGCCCCGCGGGCGGCCGACGCTGGTCTGCGGCGCGGCCGGCAGCGGTAAGACGCTGCTGGGCATGGAGTTTCTCATTCGGGGCATCAGGGAGTTCGGCGAGCCGGGCGTGTTCATGGCGTTTGAGGAGACGACCGAGGAGCTGGCCGCGAACGTCGCGTCGCTGGGCTTCGACGTGCCGGGGCTGATCGGCCAGCAGAAGCTCTCGTTCGACCACGTCCGCATCGAGCGTAGCGAGATCGAGGAGACCGGCGAGTTCGACCTGGAGGGGTTGTTCGTCCGCCTGGCCCTGGCCATCAGCGAGGTCGGCGCCAAGCGCGTCGTCCTGGACACCGTCGAGGCCCTCTTCGGCGGCTTGCCCAACGAGGCCATTCTCCGCGCCGAGTTGCGACGGCTGTTCCGCTGGCTCAAGGACCAGGGCGTCACCGTCGTCATCACTGGCGAGAAGGGCGAGAACACGCTGACCCGCTACGGCATCGAGGAGTACGTCAGCGACTGCGTGATCTTCCTGGACCACCGGGTGACCGACCAGGTTGCCACGCGGCGGCTGCGGATCGTCAAGTACCGTGGCTCCAAGCACGGCACGAACGAGTACCCCACCCTCATCGACGAGGACGGCCTGAGCGTCCTGCCGATCACGTCGCTGGGGCTGAACTACTCGGTCACCAGCGAGCGGATCTCGACAGGCGTGGAGCGGCTGGATGCGATGCTGGGCGGGGAGGGCCTCTACCGGGGCAGCACGGTGCTGATCTCCGGCACGGCCGGCACGGGCAAGAGCAGCCTGGTGGCGTCGTTCGCCGACAGCGTCTGCCGCTCGGGCGGCAGGTTCCTGTACCTGGCGTTCGAGGAGTCGCCTGACCAGATCATCCGCAACATGCGCTCGATCGGGATCGACCTGGACCCGTGGCACCAGCAGGGCCTGCTGCGGTTCCACGCCGTGCGCCCCACGCTGTACGGCCTGGAGCTGCACCTGGCGACGATCCACAAGCTGGTCATCGAGTTCGAGCCCGACGCCGTCGCCATCGACCCTGTGACGAACCTGACGGCCGTCGGGCAGTCGAGCGAAGCCAAGGCCATGCTCACCCGGCTGATCGACTTCCTCAAGGGCCAGGGCGTCACGGCCGTCTTCACCAGCCTGACCAGCGGCGGGCACGAGCTGGAGCAGACCGAGGTGGGCATCTCGTCGCTGATGGATACCTGGCTGCTGGTGCGGATGCTCGAGAGCAACGGCGAGCGCAATCGGCTGCTGTACGTGCTCAAGAGCCGCGGCATGGCCCACTCAAACCAGATGCGGGAGTTCCACCTGACCGACGACGGCATTCGGCTGCGGGACGTGTACCTCGGCCCCGGCACCGTGCTGACGGGCTCGGCCCGGCTGGTGCAGGAGGCCGACGACCAGGCCCAGCGGGCGATCGAGCAGCAGGCGGCCCAGAGGAGGCTCCGCGAGATCCAGCAGGAGCGAAAGACCCTGCAGGCCCAGATGGACGCCCTCCAGGCCCAACTGGCGAACATGGACGACGAGGCCCGAACGGTCCAGTCGATCAACGAGCAGCGTGAAGAGGTCCTGCACCAGGACCGCCAGCGTCTGGCGGAGCTTCGACAGGCGGATGAGGAGTGATATGAGCCCGACCCGAAAGAACCAGGACGAATCCGAAGACGGCGGCTACGACCTGAAGCTCTACGTGGCCGGGCAGACGGCCCGGTCGATCGCGGCCCTGGCGAACCTCAAACGGATCTGCGACGAGCACATGCCCGGCCAGTACCGCATCGAGGTGATCGACCTGCTCAAGCATCCCCAGCTGGCCAAGGGCGACCAGATCCTGGCCGTGCCGACGCTGGTGCGGCGCCTGCCCGAGCCCGCGCGGAAGATCATCGGCGATCTGTCCAATACCGAGAAGGTGCTGGTGGGCCTGGACCTGCGGCCGAGATCCTAGGGACGTAGGACGTAGAAAGGCTGTACCCACCATGACAGAGGAGCGAAGCAGCGGCAACGCGGGCGACAGCGCGCCCCACGCTGGGCCGGACCGACACAACTACGTGCTGCGGCTGTACGTGGCCGGCATCAACGAGAAGTCCGCCGCCGCCATCCGCAACGTCAAGGAGTTCTGCGAGGAATACCTCGAGGGCCGCTACGAGCTGGAGATCGTCGACATCTACCAGCAGCCCGCCGAGGCCAAGGGGGCCCAGATCATTGCCGCCCCGACACTGATCCGGCAGCTGCCCCAGCCATTGCGGCGGCTGATCGGGAACATGGCCAGCGAAGAACGCATCCTCGTGGGGCTCGACCTGCGGCCCAAGGAGTAGGCGGACAGTGACTCAAAAGGCGCAGACCATGGCCGCACGGGAGCAGCTGCAGCGGGAGAACGAGGAGCTCCGGGCCGAGCTGGCCGAGGCCCAGGACACGCTCCGCGCGATCCGCGAGGGCGAGGTCGACGCGGTCGTCGTCACGGGCGCTCAGGGCGACCAGATCTTCTCGCTGGTCGGGGCCGACTCGGTCTACCGCCTGATCGTCGAGACGATGAAGGAGGCCGCCTTCACCCTCACCTTCGACGGGACGATTCTCTTCTGCAACGCCCAGTTCGGCCAGTTCGTCAAGCGCCCCCTCGAGCAGATCGTGGGACGCCCGCTGGAGGAGTTCATCGCGCCGGACCACCGCGCCGCCGCCGGCTCGCTGCTGGCCGAGGTGCAGCGGCAGTCGATCCGGCGACGGCTGGTGCTGCAGGACTCCGAGGACCAATGGGTGCCCGTGCACGTCTCGGCCAACGTGCTGCACCAGCCGGACAACCTGAGCATCTGCGTCGTCGCCACCGACCTGCGCGAGCTGGAGGAGTCCACCGAGCTGATCCAGCGGCTCCGCGTCCAGCAGGAGGCCCTGCACGAGAGCGAAAGCCGCTTCAAGGCCGTCTTCCAGGGATCTCTGGACGCCATGGTGATCGCCGACGACGAGGGCTACTACGTCGACGCCAACCCCGCCGCCGAGGCCCTGCTGGGCCTGCCGATGGAGGAGCTGATCGGGTCGCACATCAGCCGCTTCCTGGACACGCAGCACAATTTCCAGGCCATATGGAAGGCGTTCCGCGAGCAGCGGCGCTTCGCCTCGGAGATCCGTCTGGTCCGCAGCAACGGCCAGTGGGTCGACGTCGAGTCCCAGGCGGTGGCCGACATCCTGCCGGGGCGGCACCTGTCGGTTCTTCGCGACATCACCGACCGAAAGCGGGCCGAGGAGGCGCTACGGCAGACGGCCGAGGAGCTCGAACGCTCCAACCGCGACCTGGAGCAGTTCGCCTACGTCGCCAGCCACGACCTGCAGGAACCGCTGCGGATGGTGACCGGCTTCATGAGGCTGCTGGAGGAGCGGTGCGGCCAGCTGGACGACACCTCGCACGAGTACATCGACTACGCCGTGGACGGGGCCGGCCGAATGCAGCAGATGATCGCCGACCTGCTGACCTACTCCCGCGTCGGCACTCAGGGCAAACAGCCCGTGTCGGTCGATGTCGGTGAGGTGCTCGAGTACGCCAAGGCGAACCTGCGGGCCACCATCGACGAGACGCAGGCGGTCATCGAGAGCGACCCCCTGCCCACCATTGAGGCCGACCCGGCCCAACTGCGTCAGCTCCTGCAGAACCTGCTCAGCAACGCCCTGAAGTTCCGCGCGGAGGACCGCCGCCCCGAGGTACACATCGGGGTTTGTCGCGAGGACAGGCAATGGGTCTTCCACGTCCGCGACAACGGCATCGGCGTCGAACCGCGGCAGCATGAACGCATGTTCATGCTCTTCCAGCGGCTGCACACGCGGGAGAAGTACCCCGGCAGCGGCATCGGCCTGGCCGTGTGCAAGAAGATCGTCGAGCGGCACGGCGGGCGGATCTGGGTGGAGTCGGCGCCTGAAGAGGGCACGACCTTCTTCTTCACCTTCCCCGTCGCCGGCTGACGCACCCGACAGGAACGGTCACTACCAAGGGTGGACCATGGGTAAGAGAAGAGACGAATCCGCCAACAAGGCATCGGCCCCGCGGCCCGAGTGGGATCTTAAGCTGTACGTCGCGGGCCAGACGGCGCGGTCAATCGCGGCCCTGGAGAATCTGCGCCGCCTCTGCGAGGAGCACGTGCCGGGGCAGTACCACATCGACGTGATCGACGTGCTCAAGACGCCCCAGCTCGCCCGGGGCGACCAGATCATCGCCTTGCCCACGCTGGTGCGCCGGCTGCCCGAGCCGATGCGCAAGATCATCGGCGACCTGTCCAACGCCGAGAAGGTGCTGATCGGTCTGGACCTGCGTCCGAGGGGAGGATAGAACGCTATGGCCGCCCGCAAGAAAGACAAGCCTGAGAAGCCCGAACCCGACGACATGGCCGCTGAGCTCGGAAAGGCCGCGCAGGACCAGCGCAAGATGGTCTACGTGCTTAGGCTGTATGTAGCCGGCATGAGCCCGCGCTCGTCTCGGGCGATCCAGTCGGTCCAGAAGCTCTGCGAGGAGTATCTCCCGGGCCGTTACGAGCTGGAGGTCGTCGACGTCTACCAGCACCCCGAGGCCGCTCGGACGCAGCAGGTCATCGCCGCCCCGACGCTGGTCAAGAGCCTGCCGCTGCCGCTGCGACGGATGATCGGCGACCTGACCAACAAGGAGAAGGTCATGGTGAACCTCGACCTGCGGGAAGTGGATGACGATGACAAGGCGAAGTGACCCAACCCGGAACCTGGAGGCCCAGGTCCAGGAGCTTCAGGCCCAGCTGGCCGAGGCCCAGGACGCCCTGGAGGCGATCCACCGGGGCCAGGTCGACGCGATCATCGTCTCGGGCCCCGACGGCGAGAGGATCTTCTCGCTGACGGAGACCGCCAGCGTCTATCGCCGCGTAGTCGAGACGATGAGCGAGTCGGGACTGACGGTCTCGCCCGAGGGCATCATCATCTTCTGCAATGACCGGTTCGCCAACCTGCTGGGCCTGCCGATGACCCGGATCGTGGCCCGGCCGCTGGCGGACTTCGTGGCCCCCTCGCACCGGCCAGCCCTGGCGCGACTGCTGCAGACGGCCCCGACCCGCCCGGCCTCGGCCCGGATCCTGCTGGAGGTGCCCCACCACCCGGGCCTGCCGATCCACTTCTGGGCCAATTACCTGCCCCCGCCGGACGGGCCGCTGGTGTGCCTGGTGGGCACCGACCTGAGCCAGCTGGAGATGGACCAGGAGACGATCCTCCAGCTCCAGGAGCAGCGCAGTGCCCTGCAGGAGAGCGAGAACCGCGCCCGCCAGACCGCCGAGGACCTCGCCCGCTCCAACCGCGACCTCGAGCAGTTCGCCTACGTCGCCAGCCACGACCTGCAGGAGCCCCTGCGGATGGTCAGCGGCTTCATGGACCTTCTCGAGGATCGCTACGCCGGGCAGCTCGACGTGCGGGGCCGGGAGTACGTGCACTTCGCCCTTGAGGGCGCCCAGCGGGCCCAGCGGCTGGTGGCCGACCTGCTGCAGTACTCCCGCGCGGGCCGGGACGAGCAACTCCAGACGACCGACGCCCAGGCCGCCCTGGCCGAGGCCCTGGCGAACCTGCGGACGGCGATCGACGAGACGGGGGCGACCGTAACGCACGATCCGCTGCCGGTGGTGCAGGCCGACCCCACACGCCTGGTTCAACTGCTGCAGAACCTCATCGCCAATGCCATCAAGTTCCGTCGCGACGAGCCGCCGCGGGTCCACGTCGCCGCCAGTGCCCGCGATGGCCAATGGCTCTTTGCCGTGCAGGACAATGGCATCGGCATCCCGCCCGACCAGTACGAGCGCATCTTCCTGATCTTCCAACGCCTCCACCTTCGGGAGACGTACCCGGGCACCGGCGTGGGCCTGGCGATCTGCAAGCGGATCGTCGAACGCCACGGCGGGCGGATCTGGGTGGAGTCGCAGCCGGGCCAGGGGACCACCTTCTACTTCACGCTGCACCGAGGTGAGGCATGAGCGAGCCGCAACCCAGGAGCATTCTGCTGGTGGAGGATAACCCCGGCGACGTGGTAATGACCCGCGAGGCGATGGGGCGGCTTGAGGTCCACGCCGAGCTGTACGTGGTGACCGATGGCGGCCAGGCGATCGACTACCTCAAGTCGGCCGCGGGCCAGCAGCCCGACCAGCTTCCGGACCTGGTGCTGCTGGACCTGAACCTGCCCGTCCGCACCGGCCGAGAAGTCCTGGCGGAGGTCAACGCCGACCCCCGGCTGCACGGCCTGCTCGTGGCGATCCTGACCTCCTCGGCCCACGAGCAGGACGCCTGCCACCACTACCGCCCGGAGTACTGCCAGTACTTCCAGAAGCCCCCGACGTTCCGCGAGTTGGTCGAGCGGATGCGGGACATCCTGAGGTTCTGGGCGACCCGGTCCGGACGGTGACCGGCGGGCCCTGTGCGGTGTCCTCAACCCGCAGTCCGTGAATCCTCCCCACCTGCCCTTGTGGGATGCCGAGGGCAGCGACTATCATGGATGCATCGGGCATCGGCATCGACCCGGCCCAGGCCCAGCGGATCTTCCTGACCTTCCAGCGCCTCCACACCCGCGAGCAGTACGAGGGCACGGGCATCGACCTGGCGATCTGCAAGAAAATCGTGGAACGTCACGGCGGCAGAATCTGGGTCGAGAGCACCCCCGGCGAGGGCTCGACGTTCTGCTTCACGCTGCCGGCGGCGCGCTAACCGTCGGCCGGCCTGGGCGGTGGCCTGCTGGTAGCCCGCCTGGCGCTGGTCGGCGTAGAGCCGCCCCGTCCTCCCCCAGAAGCCGAAGGGCTCGAAGCCCAGCCCCAGCAGGTACTCGCCGGCGAGGCGCCCGATGGCCAGGTTGTCCGCCCGCACGGTAGGCAGGCCCTGAGGGTCCGGCTCGAGCAGCACCACGGGCCGATCGAGCCGCTGCAGGTGCGGCAGGACCGACGCCGGCGTGTCGGCCGTCAGCACGCCGTCGACCTCGCCGAGGCTTTGGGCGTAAGCGGACGGCTGGCGGGCGTTGGTCAGGGGGCCAAGCGCAGCGGGCGTCCCGGCCCCGGCCGCGCGGGGGGTTGACTTTGGGCTGGCAATGGCGGATCGTTTCGGCCCATGAGCGAGAGGCATCCTACGATCCTGCTGTCGGCGGCGGAGCGGAGCGGCGACACGCACGCGGCCAATCTGGTACGGGCCCTGCGCAGACGGGTGCCCGGAGCGCGGTTTATCGGCATCGGCGGCCAGGCCATGGCGGCGGCAGGCGTCGAGCTGCTGGCGGACACCGCCGCCCAGGCATCGATGGGCCTGGGGCCGGTGGGCAAGCTGGGCTACTATCGGCG
Source organism: Phycisphaerae bacterium (assembly GCA_041687295.1). Classification (GTDB taxonomy): domain Bacteria; phylum Planctomycetota; class Phycisphaerae; order SM23-33; family FEN-1343; genus JAWLCG01. Next base: position 30,702 of record JAWLCG010000007.1, read on the forward strand.
GGTGCTGCGGCAGGTGGAGGGCGCCATCGACGAGGCAAAGCCCGACGTGGTGGTGCCGGTGGACTCGCCCGCGCTGAACTGGCACGTGGCGGCGGCGGCCAGGCGGCGGCACCGGCCGGTGCTGTACTACGTCTGTCCGCAGGTGTGGGCGTGGGCGCCGTGGCGGATCCGCAAGCTCCGCCGCAACGTCGACCACGTGGCCTGCCTGCTGCCCTTCGAGCCGGACTACCTCCGCCAGCGGGGCGTGCCGGCCACCTTCGTGGGCCATCCGCTGCTGGACCACGTGCCGCCGCGGCCCGACACGCCGCCCGAGCCCCCCGCCGACGGCGCCTGGCGGGTGGTCCTGCTGCCCGGCAGCCGGCAGGCGGAGATCGAGCGTCACGCAGCCGGCTTTGCCGAGGCGGCCCGGCGGATCCGTCAGCAGTACCCTAACGCCCGCTGCAGCTTCGCCCCGACCGACGAGCGGTCGGCCGAGCACATCCGCCGACTCGCCGGCCAGGAGTTCCCCATCGTCATCGGCCAGGCCCACGCGGAGATGGCGGCCAGCCACCTCGCCCTGGCCGTCTCGGGCACCGTGACGCTGGAGACCGCCTACTTCGGCCTGCCGATGGTGGTGGTTTACAGGACGGGTCGGCTGGCCTGGGCCCTGGCCCGCACCTTCCTGTTGCGGACGCCCTATCTGTCGCTGGTGAACATCCTGGCCGGGCGCGAGCTGGTGCCCGAGCTGATGCCCTGGCACGGCGACCCGTCCGCCATCGCCGCCGCCGCGTTGGGCCTGCTGGCCGACCCGGCCGGCCTGGCCCGGCTGCGGGCCGATCTGATCGCCCTGACCGACCCGCTGAAGGACCCCCAGGGCCGACCGCCCAGCGAGGCCGTCGCCGAACTGGTCCTGGCCACCCTCGGCCAAGGGCCCGCAGGCCCGCTATAATGCCACAGAACCGCCCGGCGGCGCGGATCAGGCGTTGACATTCGGCCCGATTTGCGTATCCTGGCGACTCTTCGGCCTATCCCCCGGCACCAGTCCGGGTGGGCGCCCAACCGGCCCCATCGTCTAGTGGCCTAGGACACCGGGTTTTCATCCCGGCAACACGGGTTCGAACCCCGTTGGGGTCAGTGCCGCTTTGCGGCACTAGAGCAGGAGAGCAGGAGACAGTAGAGCAGTAGACAAGAGGCTGACGCCGCCATCGGGACCCCGGTCTCCTGGCACGCCCAGCCGCTCTCCTGCGGTCTCCTGCTCTCCTGTTCTACTGATCTGAAGCCGCCCCCACCGCCCACAACCCCCTCGACGACGATCCCGCGTCCCTGAACCGTATGGAGTGCGGCGGCAACGACGCCGCTTTGGATCGGAAGCACCCCTGATTTCCGCCTCGGGCCCGCCCGGGGCCATCTGCTACAATCCCGGCCATGACACAGACACGCACAGGGCGCGTCTCGACCCCTATGGAGGCCCCGGCTGCGCGGGGGCGGGGGCGGCGGCGGGTGCTGGGGGTTCTGGCGGTGGGGCTGGCGGGGCTGTTCGTGCTGGCGCTGGCGTATCGGCCGATGTCGAGCGTGGATCTGGGCTACCACCTGCTCTACGGGCAGGTAACGCTGGAGACGGGCGAGGTCGTCGACGATGCCCGCTTCATCACACCGCCGCCGACGCCTGCCGCCGACCCAGCCGACCTGCCGCCGGGGGCGTGGTGGGATGACCAGGGGCGGTTCCGCTTCCCCAACGCGAACTGGCTCAGTCAGCTGGCGCTGGCGGCGACGTACCGCGCGGGCGGCTGGGGCGGACTGGTGGCCCTGCAGGTGCTGCTGGTGGCGGTGGTGCTGGCGGCGCAGGCGGGCATCGTGCGCCGGCTGGGGCTGGCCTGGGGCTGGCTGGGGCCGATCTGGCTGGCGACGGGGCTGTTGGCGTACGAGCGGTTCCCCCTTCGGCCCGAGAGCTTCGGCTACGCCTGCCTGATGGTGCAGCTCTGGCTGCTGACGGGCCCGCTGTCCTGGCGGCGGGTGGCGGGGGCGCTGTCCGTTCAGCTGCTGGCGGCGAACTTCCACAGCTATTGGCTGCTGGGCGTGGGGCTGGGGCTGGCCCTGCTGGGCGACGCGGCCCTGCGGGCCCTGTGGTCGCGGGCGGTCGTGGGGGCTCGACAGCTCGAGCCGGCCCTGCGGCGGCGGCTGGTGCAGACCGGCGTGCTGGCAGTGGGCCTGGTGGCGGTGGCAGCCCTGCACCCAGCCGGTGTGCGCAACGTCGTGCTGCCCGTCCAGACGCTCTCGTTCATGCGGGCGAACGCCATCGCCGGCACCAGCGGCATCGAGGCCGCCCAGCAGTGGCAGCAGGACCGCATGCACCCCTGGGCCCTGATCGGCGAGTTCTACCGCCCACTGGCCCGGGGCATTACCGACCCCCGCCCCGGGCGGACGCTGGTTGCCCTGCTGGCGCTGGGGCCTTTGGGGGCGGTGGTGCTCGCCTGGCGGCGGCAGTGGTGGGCGGTGGCGCTGCTGGGGGCCTTCCTGGCCATCAGCCTGTCGATGCGGCGGAACATGGCCGTGACGGGCATGGTGCTCTGGCCGATGGTAGCCTGGGCGGCGGCGGAGGTCGCCCGTGCCCTTCGCCGCCGCGACGCCGGGCCGACGACGGGCCAGGTGCTGCGTCAGATGGCCCTGGCCGGGCTGGCCGCGACGGCCCTGCTGGCGGCGTGGTGGACCATCGGCGTGGTGAGCAACCGCTTCTACGTCTCGACCGACCGCAGCTGGCGGTTCGGCTCGGGCGTCTCGCAGCTGGACCTGCCGGTGGGGCCGGCCGCGTTCCTCGACGCGAACCTCGAGCCCCAGCCGCTCTTCGTCGACCAGGCGACCAGCTCCAGCATCGCCTTTTTCGCCCGCAGTGCCCGCGGCGTGCCGCTGCTGACCAACACCTGGGCCACGCCCGTCAGTCGCATGCGAGAGGTGATCGCCATCACCAGCGGCAAGGCCCCGCTGGACCCCACCGCCCGGCAGTGGGGCATGGACGTGGTGGTGTTGAAGGTGGCCGCCCCGACCCGCCCGCTGGCGCAGACGCTGGTGGCCTCGCCGGACTGGGCCCTGGTGTACGCCGAGACGTGGTATGCCGTCTTCGCCCGCCGAACCGACGCCAACGCGGCCCTCATCGCCGGCCACGAGCTCACGAGCGAGCGGTTCGACCTGGACGTCTTCCTGGCCGACTGCCGCAGCCGAGACCCGGTGGAGGTCGCCGGCCTGCGGGCCGGGGCGAGCCTGCTGCACGGGCTGGGCTGGCTGGAGCTGGCCGAGCCGGCCTGGCGGACCTGTCTGGCCCATCGCGACGACTGGCCCGGGCCCTGGCTGAACCTGGGCCTCTGCCGCGTCACCGACGGCGAGGGCCGCCTCGCCGCCGGCGACCCGACCGGCGAGCAGGCCGTCCGCCAGGCCGAGGAGCACTTCCTCCACGCCCTGCAGCGGCAGGAGGACTACGCCCAGGCGTGGCTGAACCTGGGCAACCTCCGCCTAAACCGCGCCGTTCGCGGCCTGACGGCCCGGGGCCCGCGCGACCCGGCCGCTCTGGCGGACCTGGCCTCGGCCGAGCAGTGCCTCAGCCGGGCGCTGGAGATCCTGCCCGAGCTGGACCAGGCCCGCCAGCTCCGCGACCTCGCCCGCCGGCAGATGCAGGTCACCCCCCCGCCGGGCCCTCGCTAGACCATTGGCCTACCGAATCTGCGGGCAACCTTGGCCCGGGCAAAGGTGGGGCTTCGCTTCGCTGCGCCCCAGCCTACGAGGACGGCCCGCGCGGGAGGCGGGGGCGCCGCGTAAGCG